>DASUSM010000229.1:0-25999 GCA_036375115.1 Gemmatimonadaceae bacterium
ACGCTCATGCGACCTCCGACCGCGGTGCGCGAGCGAGCCCCCGCATGATCTCGGCGACGGCGCGCTCGAGGCGCGGCTGTCGCGTCCGGCGCAGCAGCTCCTCGACCGGTCCGGCGAAGGCGACGCGGCCCTCCGCGAGGAAGGCGATGTCGTCCGCCAGCTCCTCGAGCTCGCTCGAGATGTGCGACGTGAGGACGAAGGTGCGCCCGGCGCGGCGCTCGACGTCGATCTTGTCCTTCAGCGCCCCGCTCGCCACCGGATCGAGGCCCGCGGTCGGCTCGTCCAGGACGAGCAATTCGGGGCGGAAGAGGAAGGCGAGCACCGCGTTCACCTTCTGCCGCGTGCCGCCGGAGAGCGCGCGCAGCGGCTTGCCGAGGTGCGGCCCCAGCTCGAGGCGCGCGACGAGCTCGTCGTCGAGCGCGGACGCCGGGGGCGCGCCGCGGAGGTCCACGAGCATCGCCATCAGCTCCGTCGCGCTGAGGTTCTCCGGGAAGCGCGCGATCTGCGGCATGTAGCCGACGCGGGCGCGCCACGCATCGCCGGCGGCCGGCTCGCCGCCGAGCAGCACCATGCCGGCGTCGGCCCGCGTGAGGCCGAGCACGCTCTTGATCAGCGTCGTCTTCCCCGCGCCGTTCGGGCCGACGACGGCGGTGACGCGCCCGGGCCGGATCGCGAGGTCCACCCCGCGCAGCACCTCGAGCGCGCCGAACCGCTTCGCCAGTCCGCGGATCTCGAGCATCAGCGCATCCCTCCCCGCGGCAGCGCGCCGGGCGCCGGCGCACCGCGCACCGCGTCCCGCGCCGCCTCGGGCGCCGCCGCGGCCACCGGCCGCATCGAGGGCTCGGCATCCACGAGCCGCTCCGGCGTCAGCGACGGCAGCAGCCGCTCGGCGCCATCGAGCAGCCCGACGAAGAAGGAGCGCTGCAGGACGAGCACGGCGTCCCACCGCTCGACGAGGAGCGAGAAGAGGCGCACCGGGCGGTGCGGCACATCGCCGCGTCCGTCGCGGTCGAGATCGTAGCCGCGGTACTCCTCGAACCAGTTGCCGGCGAGCCCGGCGCCATCCCCGGCGCGCCCGTTCGTCGCGAGATCGAAGCTGTTCCCGCGGAAGTCGTTCCGGATCAGCCGCGACTCCTGCACGTTCGCCAGGAGCCGCACCCCCCACCCGTTGTCGGCGAAGACGTTGTCCTCCGCGACGAGGCGCGTCGTGCCGTCCGCCATCATCCCCACGGTGTTGCGCGCGAAGACGTTCGCGCGGAGCACCGGATCGGCGATCTCCTTCAGGAGGAGCCCGTAGGCCGCCGAGCCGCGGTTGTCCACGAAGTGGTTCCCCGTCATCTCGACGACGTTCGTGTACATCACCGCGACGCCGGCCCCGTTCCGGCGGAAGATGTTCCGCTCGTACCGGCTGCTGTCCGAGTACATGAAGTGCAGCCCGTAGCGGATGTTCTCCTCGCTGACGTTCTCCGCCACCCGCCCCTGCCGCACGAACTCGAAGTAGATTCCGTCGCGGTGCCCCGCGATGCGGTTGCGGACGATGTCCACGTCGCGCACCGACCAGAGGTGCACCGCATTCCCGTTCGTCGACTCGCTCTCGCGCCCGCCCCGCCCGACGAACTCGTTCCCCTCGATCCGGCACCCCTCCACCCTCGCGAGGTAGACGCCGAAGAAGGCGTCGTGGAACCGGTTGCCGACGATGGCACAGCGGCGCGCATCGCTCACGCGCACCGCCGCCCGGTCCTCGGTCATCGAGATGCCCACGCGCGCGAAGCGGATCCCGCGGATCGTCACGTCGTCCGCGGTCACGAGCAGGAGCGCGCGCTCGTCTTCGCCGTCCAGCGTCGGCCACCCGCGCCCCTCGATCGTCAGCGGCTTCTCGACGCGCACCATCGGCTCGCGGTACGTGCCGGCGAGGACGACGACCGTCCCGCCGGGACGCGCGAGCCGCACGCCGTCGGCGATCGTCCGGACGGACCCGTCGACGGAAACGACGATCTCCGCCGTGCCGGCCCCCTGCGCCGTGGCCGGCGCCGGTACGAGCGCGGCGAGCAGCAGCGTCGCGGCCAGCCGCGGAAACCGCTCAGTGCGCATGCGCGACCCCGGCCTCGCCGCGCATCCCCTCGCGCGCCACGAGATCCACGACGTCGCCCCACGTCAGCGGCGCGCTCGCCTCCGCGGAGCGCGGCGGCCGCGCTTCGGCGGTGGCCACGAGTCCCTTTCCCATCGGGCTCACGCCGCCGCCGAGCTGCCAGAACGTCGCGCTGTCCGCGGCGACGAGCGTTCCCGGCCGCTCGTAGTCCGACACCCACACGCCGGCGAGCGCCGACTCGCCGACGCCGTGCGCGTACGCCGCGACGCACTCGATCGAGTCGAAGGTGAGCACCTTTCCCGTCGTCGTCCGCACCTCCGCGCCGAAGCGCGGATCGGAGATCGTCATGCGGCAGTAGGCACACGCTTCCTCGCCGTACGCGATCGGGCGAGGGCCGCTCGGCGAGCACGCGGCGAGCATCGCCGCGGCCGCCACGGCGGCCGGCGCGGCCGACCGCCGAAAGGCGATCAGCAGCGCCACCACGCCGAGGGCGAGCGAGAGCCCGACGAGAATGCCGCCGAGCCCCGGCCACGAGTGCGCCGTGAAGTTGAGCAGCTGCTTCGACCCGATCAGCGGGGGCTGGTAGGCCATCCCCGGCACCTGGATGATCGCGTGCGGATCGAGGTCGTGCCCGTACTCGTAGCCCCACTTCCAGAAGTCGTACAACCCGGCGAGCGCCGTCGCCGTGAAGACCCCGACCCACACCGCCAGCCCGGCGCGACGGTTCACGGCGGCCACGAGCAGCCCCGTCGCGACGAGCATGGCGACGATCCACGGCATGAAGCGCAGCTCCGGGATCGCGTCGGGACGGATCTCCTTCATCCCGATGTAGTGGTTCAGGCCGTTGATGTTGTTCAGGTCGTTCTCCTTCAGCCCCTCCACCGTGTGGACGCGAATGAGCATGCCGATCCCTTCCGGGTACTGCGGCGCCTCGAGGTCGATGCGCCACAGCGGGAAGGCGAAGGCGCCCAGGAGCATCACGGCCGCGCCGACGGTGAGCCATCGGGAGAACGGGGGGAGCGTCATCGCGTCCCCTCCTTCTCCGCCGATGCGGCGATCTCGCCGGCGCGCGCGAGCTGCGTCCTCGCCTTCTCGCTCGTGTTCGCCACCAGCGGCACCCGCGCGCCGGCCGGGCTCACGCGGATGTAGCCCTGCATCTCCTGGTGGAGCGCCGAGCAGAAGTCCGTGCAGTAGAAGGGGAACACCCCGGTCGCCTTCGGGACCCACTTCAGCGTCTTCGTGTCGCCCGGGCTGAGGATCAGCTCCGCGTTCTCCGCGCCGAGCACGGCGAAGCCGTGGAGGATGTCCCAGTCCTGCTCGATGTTCGTGACGTGGAAGAGGACCGTGTCGCCGAGCTGCACGCCCTCGAGCACGTCCGGCGCGAAGTGGCTGCGGATCGCGATCATGTTCACGTGCACCGTCCTGCCGTCGCGGCGGATCCCCGCCTCGCTCTCGGCGCGCGTGACGTGCGGGTGCGTGTTCTCGCTGAGCCGGTAGAAGCGCACCTGCTTGTCCTTGATCAGCTCGGCCGGGAGCGCCTGCGCGTAGTGCGGCTCGCCGATCGTCGGAAAGTCGAGCAGCAGCTTCATCTTGTCGCCGCTGATGTCGTACAGCTGCGCGGACTGCGTGAGCTCCGGGCCGGTCGGCAGGTAGCGGTCCTTCGTGATCTTGTTCATCGCCACGAGGTACTTGCCGTACGGCTGCTTGGAGTCGCCGCCCGGGATCATGAGGTGGCCGACCGAGTAGTACGTCGGCGCGCGGTCCACGACCTCCCACGTGCCGAGCTTCCACTTCACGACCTCGGACGAGATGAACATCGACGTGTAGGCGTACCCCTTCCCGTCGAACTCCGTGTGCAGCGGACCGAGTCCGGGCTTCTGCACCTCCCCGGCGATCGTCGCCTCGTACTTGAGGATCGGAATCCCCTGCACCTCGCCGTCGTGCTGCCGCTCCTCGATCGCCTTCGTCATCCGGCTGAAGGAGTGCACGGGGATGACCGTCGCGAGCTTGCCCCCGCCGACGATGTACTCGCCGGTGGGATCGATGTCGACGCCGTGCGGCGACTTCGGCGTGGGGAGCAGGTAGACGACGCCCGGGCAGGCGCTCGGCTCGAGCATCCGCACGCTCGTCTTGCGCTCGCTCGTCGCGATCCGCGAGGCGTGATCGATGTGGTTGTGCCGGTAGTCGGTGCGCACCGTGCGCGCCTTCCCCTCCGCCACGCACTGCTCGGCGCGCCGGTAGTTCACGGCGGCGATGAAGTCCTTGTCGTTCTGCGACGCGTTCGCCTCGAGCTTCGTGTACGCCTGCTCGGTGTTGTACGTCGTGAAGAAGAACCAGCCGTCGCTCGGCCCCTTCCCGGCGTGCCCGAGGTCGTAGTTGTAGCCGGGCATCAGGATCTGGAAGGCGATGTCCATCTCGCCGGGCTTGTCGGCGGTGATGAACGAGAGCGTCCCCTTGAAGTTCTCCTTGTAGCTCGAGATCGCGACGTCGCGCTGCTCGCCGAGCGGCACGCTGAACCGCGTCGCCGAGACGATGTAGCGCGTATCGGGGGTCGCGAACGGGGAGGCGTGGCCGCCGGCGGAGTTCGGGAGCTCGAGGATCTCGGCCGTCTCGAACGTCGTCAGGTCGATGCGCGCGACGCGCGGCGTGTTGTTCCCGTTGATGAACACCCAGCGCCCGTCGGGATTGCCGTCGGTGAGCGACAGGGCGAGATGGTGTGTGTCGTCCCACGGCACGAAGCCGTGCGACGTCTGGAACATCGGCTTCGTCTCCTCGTTGTAGCCCCAGCCGTTCTCCGCGTGCTGCGAGAAGACGGGGACCAGCTTGAGGAGGCGGCCGGACGGGAGTCCGTAGACCCCCATCTGTCCGTTGAAGCCGCCGGAGAGGAAGGCGTAGAACTCGTCGTGCTCGCCGGGCGGCACGTACACGTGCTGCGCGGCGTCGCCGGCCGCGAGGTTCGACGACGGTCTGCCGCCCGTGGCCGAACAGGCGTAGAAGAGTGCCCCGGCGGCGACTGCGCCGAGCGCGCCGAGCGTGAGCCTGGATCCTGGTACTCGCATGGGAGCCTCGCGGGATCGACCCGCCGATGGCGTGGTGGAGAAGCGGTGGGAGATTGCGGATTCATCATGGCGAGGTGAGGATTCGGCGACAGCCGGGGGTCTGCCGCGACTGCGCGGGTCCCGGCCCGACGCCCTCGTCAGGGATCGCCCGACGACTTCGCCGCTTGCGGGGGCAGGATCTCACGCTCCGACTCGGGGAGCATGAGGTCCTGGAGGAAATACGCCGCGAGCTCGGCGCGCCCGGCGAGTCCCGCCTTCTCGTAGACGGCGCCCGCGTGCTGCCGCACGGTGCGCTCGCTGCGGCCGGTGCGTGCCGCGATCTCCTTGTGCCCGAGCCCCTTGAGCAGCATCAGCGCGACCTCGCGCTCGGTCGGCGTGAGGTGCCAGCCGCGGAACTGGAGGTCGATCGCGCGCCCGAGCCCCTCCAGCGCGGCGTGCGCGCTCGCCTGCCAGTGCCGGCGCGCCTCGCGCTGCTCGGCGAGCGAGTCGCGCAGCGAGACGGCGGCGCGCTCGGAGCGGAACCAGCCGAGCCAGAGCGTCGTCGCCATCAGCAGCGCGCCGGCGATCATCAGCGTCTCGAAGACGACATGGAAGGAGAGCCAGTCGGTCGGCTCGTCCATCAGCAGGTCGGCGGTGCCGCCGACGACGATCGAGAGGAGCGCCACGGCCAGGATCGCGCGCAGACGACCGTCGCCGGTTCGCTCGTTCATCTCCATTGGGTCCTCCGTCATTCGACGGATGTGGGGGGAAGACCCGCGCGGTTCCGTGAAACGTCGGATACCCGATGCCGCCCCCGCGGGCGATCGTGAGGCGTCCACCTACGCGAGGAGTCATCCCATGCTGCCCGATCCGCTCCACCCATCGGTGGTGCACTTCCCCATCGTCCTCACGTTCCTGCTACCAATCTCCGTGATCGTGGCCATCTGGGTGATCAGGAAGTCCGCTACGCCCCGTCGGGTATGGTCCGCACCGCTCGCCATCGCCGCAGCGCTCTGGGTGAGTGCCTTCGTCGCGACTCGCACCGGCGAGAACGAGGAGGAACGCGTCGAGTCGGTGGTCGCGAGCGAGCGGTTCATCCACGACCACGAGGAGTCCGCCGAGCGCTTCTTGCTCCTGTCGGGCGTGCTGCTCCTGGTCGCCGGGACCGGGCTGTTCGGCGGCGTCGTCGGACGCGCCGGCCGGCTGGTGACCGCGGCCGGCGCGCTCGGGCTCGTCGGGGCCGCCTATCAGGTGGGACAGTCCGGCGGGGAGCTCGTCTATCGGCACGGCGCGGCCGCCGCCTACGTCGAGGGGGCGCCGGAGTCAGCCGACCTCGCGCGCGCCGGGAGCGACGACCGCTCCGGCCGCCGTGGCGACGGCGACGACGACGATCGCTGAACCGCGAGGGGCCGCGCGCCGTCGCGCGCGGCCCGTCACCGCCAGGCGAGCACCACCTTCCCGAAGGTCTCGTCGCGCTCCAGCGCCTCGTGCGCCTCGCGGATCGCGGCGAACGGGAGCACCCGGTCGATCACCGGCCGCAGCCGTCCCGCGTCGAACAGGGGGAGGACGGCGTCCGCGAACTCGCGGGCGAGTGCGGCCTTCTCCTCGTGTGGGCGCGCGCGCAGCACCGTGCCGGTGATGCTCGCGCGCCTGCGGAGCAGCAGCCCGAGGTCGAACTCCGCGCGCGCACCGGCCGGCGTGCCGACGAGGACGATCCGGCCGCGCGAGGCGAGCGCGCGCACGCTCCGCGGCGTGTACGGGCCGCCGACGAGATCCATGACGACGTGCACCCCCTCGCCGCCGGTGAGCGCGAGGACGCGCGTGTCCCAGTCGTCGCGCGAGCCATCCACGCCGTGCTCGAGCCCGAGTGCCCGCGCCCGCTCGAGCTTCGACGCGGTGCGCGACGTGCCGATGACGAGCGCGCCCGCGGCGCGCGCGAGCTGGAGCGCCGCCGTGCCGACGCCGCTCCCGACCGCGTGGATCAGGAGGCGCTCCCCGACGCGCAGCCCCATCTGCCTGACGAGGGCATCGTACGCGGTGAGGAAGACCTCCGGGATCGCCGCCGCCTCCTCCCAGGTGAGTCCCTCCGGCACGGGGAGCGCCTCGCGCTCGTGCACGCAGAGGTACTCCGCGTGCCCGCCGCCCCCCACGATCCCCATGACGCGCGTCCCCGGCGCCCACAGCATCGCCCCGGGTCCGACGGCCTCCACCTCGCCGGCGTACTCGAGTCCGGGAATGTCGGCCGGCGCGCCGGCGGGCGCGGGATACGCGCCGCGCCGCTGGATGAGATCGGCGCGGTTGAGCGCCGAGGCGCGGACGCGGACTCGGATCTCCCCGAGCCCCGGCTCCGGACGCGGCCGCTCGCGCTCCTCGAGCACCTCCGGGCCGCCCGGCCGCGCGATGACGATCGCGCGCATCGTCGCGGCGTCGGCCGTCATGCCGGGGGCGCGAGCTGAAGGGTGCGCTCGGCGACCTTCTCCATGTCGAACTTCACGTCGAACCGCTTCAGCGCGGCTCGCGTGAGGCTCACCGCCAGCTCGCGCTCGCCGACGAGCGCCTGGGACGCGCCATGCCCCTCGAGGAAATCGCGCTCGACGTCGCTGTGCGTCCGCGCGACGACCTCGACGTTCGGGTTGAGGGTGCGCGCCAGCGAGAGCACGGCGCGCGTCTGATAGGCGTCGGGCGTCGCCACGATGATCAGCCGCGCGCGCTCGAGGTGCGCATCCTCGAGCACCTCCGGCCGCGCGGCGTCTCCGTAGATGACGGGGAGGCCGCGCTTGCGCAGCGTCTCCGCCGTCTCGCGGCTCTGCTCGATGATCACGTGCGGAATCCCGTGCACGGCGAGCTCGGCGACCACCGGCGCGCCGACGCGGCCGTGCCCGACGACGACGACGTGGTCGCGCAGTGCGTCCTCGTCGACGTGCGACGGCAGCTCCGAGATCCGCCCCGCCGGGCGCTCGAGCGCGGCCGTCACGCCGCGGCGCGCCCGGGCCCAGCGCCAGAGCGGATCGACGGCGCCGAAGACGAACGGATTGATCGTGATCGAGAGGAGCGCGGCGGCGACAATCAGGCTCTGCGCATCCATCGGGAGCAGCCCGAGCGAGACGCCGAGCGCCGCGAGGATGAACGAGAACTCCCCGATCTGGGCGAGCCCCGCGGCGATCGTCAGCGCCGTGTGCAGCGGGTAGCGGAAGGCGAGGACGATGGCGAGCGCAACGACCGGCGTGCCGAGCACGACGATCAGCACGACGGTCAGGAGCTGGAGCGGGTTCCGCAGCAGGATGGCCGGATCGAAGAGCATCCCCACGGAGACGAAGAAGAGGACCGCGAACGCATCCTGCAGCGGAAGCGCATTCGTCGCCGCCTCGTGACTGAAGTCCGACTCCGCGACGATGACGCCGGCGAAGAACGCGCCGAGCGCGAACGAGACGTCGAAGAGCATCGCCGCGCCGACCGCGATGACGAGGGCGATCGCGAGCACCGCGAGCGTGAACAGCTCGCGCGACCGGAGCCGCGCGACGCGGCCGAGCAGCGCCGGGATGACGCGCCGCCCGCCGAAGTACATGAGCGCGACGAAGCCGACGACCTTCAGCACGGTGAGCGCGACCGTCGCGAAGAGCGATCCGCTGGCGGCCGGCGCCACTGCCCCGCCCGCGGCGCCGGGCGCACCCGCCGACGTCCCGGGGTCGCCGCCGAGCATCCCCGCGAGCACGGGGAGCGCCACCAGCGCGAGCACGCAGACGACGTCCTGCACGATGAGCCAGCCGACGGTGATCCGTCCGTCCACCGACTCGAGAATGCCACGCGCCTCCAGCGCCCGGAGCAGCACCACCGTGCTCGCGACGGAGAGCGAGAGCCCGAAGACCACCGCCGTCCCCCACGGCCAGTCCCACAGCCGGGCGACGAGCGCCCCGAGCCCGGCGGCGACCGCGATCTGCACGATCGCGCCCGGCACCGCGATGCGGCGGACGGCGAGGAGGTCGGCGAGGGAGAAGTGGAGTCCGACGCCGAACATGAGGAGGATGACGCCGACCTCGGCGAGCTGCGAGGCGAGCGCGACGTCGGCGTTGAACCCCGGCGTGAACGGGCCCGCGACGATGCCGGCGAGCAGGTAGCCGAGCAATGGCGGCAGCCGGAGGCGCGCGGCGAGCAGGCCGAAGACGAAGGCCAGTCCCAGACCCCCGGCGATCGTCGTCAGGAGCGAGATGTCGTGCGACATGCGCCTACGATACTCGGCGGCGGGATGGCGCGAAAGCAGCGCCGATCCCTTCCTCGCCCGTGCGCCGCGCGGCTACTCCTCCCGCAGCGCCGCCACCGGGTCCATCCGCGCCGCGCGCACCGCCGGCACGAGCCCCGCCACGATCGCCACGCTCGCGAGCAGCGCGACGGCGAGCGCGAGCACGGCGGGCTCCGTCGGCTCGACGCCGAAGAGGAACGACCGCACGAGCGTCCCGAGCGCCATCGCCGATGCGACGCCGATCACGACCCCGGCCGCGACGACGCGCCCCGCGTCGCCGAGCACGAGGCGCAGGACCCGCCCGCGGTCCGCACCGAGCGCGATCCGCACGCCGATCTCGTTGCGCCGCCGGGCGACGGCGTACGCCATCACGCCGTAGAGCCCGAGCATCGACAGCAGCAGCGCGACGCCGCCGAACAGCGCCGAGAGCACGGCGAGCATGCGCTCGCGCCGCAGCGACGACGCGACCTGGCGCGCGAGCGTCCGCGTCTCGATCGTGATCGCCGGGTGCACCCCCGCGACCACCGACTGGATGTCCCGCCCCAGCGCCGCGAGATCGCCGTCCGCGCGGATCTCGAGCGTCGCCGACGGGCCGGGCGTCGTGTCCTGCGACGCCGCGAGGAAGATCGTTCCGCTCTCCGTCTCGCGCAGGTTCCGGTACTTCGCCTCCTCGACGACGCCGACCACCGTGTAGGGATCACTCCGGCCGTCGCCGACCTGCGTCCGGAACTGCCGGCCGAGCGGGGTCGCGTCGCGGAAGAAGCGCCGCGCGACGGACTCCGAGATCACCGCCGCGCGCGGCGCGCCCGGCGCGTCGCTCGCATCGAAGTCGCGTCCGGCGAGCAGCCGCATGTCCATCGTCGCGAAGTAGCCGTCGCTCACCTCGTTGAACCAGGCGAGCGACTCCTCCATCGTCGAGGGCTCGAACCCCTCGACGAGCACGACGTCGTTCCTGGAGGAGCGCCCGATCGGCGTGAGATCCGACGCGCTCGCCGAGCGGATGCCGGGGACGGCGCGGACGCGCTCGAGCAGCTCGCGGTGCATGCCGCGATACGCGTCGGCGCTGGCGACGCGGCTCATGTCGAGCCGGACGAGGAGCACGCCGTCGGGACGAAATCCGGCGTCGAGCGTCCGCAGGTTCCGGAGCGAGCCGACGAGGAGCCCTGCGCCGACGAGCAGCACGAGCGACAGCGCGACCTGCGCGACGACGAGCCCCCGGCCGATCGTGAAGCGCCGGTGCCCCTCGGCGATCCCCCGACCTCCCGCGCGCATCGCCGTCTGCGGGCTGACGCGCGTCGCCCGCCACGCGGGCACGAGCCCGAAGAGCGTCGCCGTGAGAGCCGCGACCGCGGCGGTGAAGCCGAGCACGGTGCGGTCGATCGCGAGGTCGAGCGCGACGGGCACGTCCTCGGTGGCGATCAGGGCCACGAGCCCGCTCGTCCCCCACCGCGCGACGAGCAGCCCGGCCGCGGCGCCGAGCAGCGCGAGGATCGCGCTCTCCGTCAGCAGCTGCCGGACGAGCCGCGGCCGCGCTGCGCCGACCGCCAGCCGGATCGCCACCTCCCGCTCGCGCGCCGCGCCTCGCGCGAGGAGCAGGTTGGCGACGTTCGCGCAGGCGATCAGGAGGACGAGCCCGACCGCGCCCATCAGCGTCGTCAGCGCGCCGCCGTATCGCTCGCGGAGCGCCGACATGCCGCTCGCCGCCGGGACGGCACCGAACTCCCCCTGGAGGTATTGGCGCCGGTGCTCCTCGGGCCACTCGTCGGGCAGCGTCGCGGCATACGACGCCGGAGCGATCGCGGCGAGGCGCGCCGCGACCTGCGGCGTGCCGAGTCCCGGCGCGCGCCGGCCCATCACGCGCAGCCACCACGCGCTCCGCTGGTCGAGCGCGCCCTCGCCGCTCAGCAGCGTCTTGCTGCAGATCGGCACGTGAACCTGCGCCTCCCACCCGACCTCCGGTCCGCGGAACCCCGGAGCGGCGACGCCGACGATCTCGAAGCGGTGGCCATCGAGCGGGATCGTCCGTCCCACGACGTCGGACGCGCCGCCGTACGACGCCCGCCAGAAGTCGTGGGAGAGCACCGCGACCGGCGGACAGCCGCGCACATCGTCGGCCGGAGCGAGCACGCGGCCGAGGGCCGGCTGCACGCCGAACAGCGCGAAGTACTCCCCGCTCACCCACGCGCCGCGGACGCGCCGCGCCGCCCCTCCCTCGGAGATGTCGAAGTCGGTCTCGCCGAAGGCGGCGACCGGCGCGAGACCCGTCTGCCGGTCGCGGAGCTGCTCCCACAACGGATTGGTGAAGTATCCGCTGCCGTCGGTCCCGCCGAGCGTGACCTGCACCAGCTCGTCCGGGTGCGGCACCGGCAGCGTCCGCAGCACGAGCGCGTCGATGAGCGTGAAGATCGCCGTGTTCGCGCCGATCCCGAGCGCGAGCGAGGCGACGGCGACGGCGGCGAAGGCCGGCGATCGACGCAGGGCGCGCAGCGCGTAGCGCACGTCGGCCGCGAGGGAGTCGAGCCACACGACGATGTCCGCATCGCGCGTGCGCTCCTTCTGGATGCCGCGGTTGCCGAAGCGGCGACGGGCCTCGAGCATGGCCTGCGGCTCCGACAGTCCGGCCGCGCGGAGCTCGTCGGCGCGCTCGGCGATGTGGAACTCCATCTCCCGGTCGATGTCGCGCGAGATGCGCGCGGAGCGCCCCGAGTTGACGAGCCGGCGAAACCAGGACATTGCGCCTCCCCTCGTGTCGGTTCAGGCGTAGCGGAGCACGCGCCCGACGCCGTCCGTCAGGCGCGCCCAGCTCTCGCGCTCGGTCTCGAGCTGCTGCCGGCCACGGGCGGTGAGCTCGTAGAAGCGCGCCTCGCGGTTCTTGTCGGTGATCCCCCACGACGACCGCAGCCAGCCCTCCTGCTCCATCCGGTGCAGCGCGGGATAGAGCGAGCCCTCCTCGACGCGGAGCAGGTCGGAGGAGACGCGGGCGATGTGCGCGGTGATCGCGTAACCGTGCAGCGGCCCGCCGGTCAGGGTGCGCAGCACGAGGAGGTCGAGCGTCCCCTGGAGGATGTCCTTCTTCTTGGCCATGGCGCGGGCGGAGCGTGTTACATAGCCAGCTATGTCTAGCTGTCTCTATATACGACGCGCCCGCCGGGCCGTCAAGTCCGTCCCGCTCGCGCCCGCGCCGCCGGCCCGACGACGCGGGCTCGGCCGCGCCGCCCCGCCCTACTGCCGACGGATCGCGATCGCCGGGTCGATGCGCGCCGCGCGGAGCGCCGGGAGCCAGCACGCGCCGATGCCGACCGCGAGCATCACGGCGGCGACGCCGGCGATCGTGACCGGGTCGTTCGGCGCCACGCCGAAGAGCAGTCCCTGCATCACCCGGGTCGCGAGCAGCGAGCCGACGACGCCGAGGAGGAGCCCGGCCGCAAGGAGGACGCCGCCCTCCATGAGCACCATCCGCTGCACGCGTCCGCTGTCCGCGCCGAGGCTCATCCGGATCCCGATCTCGTTCGTGCGCGCGCTCACCGAGAAGGCGAGCACGCCGGCGATCCCGACGGCGGCGATGACGACGGCGAGGATGCCGAAGGACGAGACGAGCGCCGCGTTCAGCCGGCGGGGCGCGACCCCCTGGTCGCGGATCTGCTCGACGCTCAGCACGTTCTCGATCGGCAGCTCCGGCGCGATGCCGCGCACGATGCGCGTCGCCGCGGGGGCGAGCGCCGGCGCGGCGCCGGCCGCCTGGATGACGAGCCCGCCGGCGAACACCGCCTCCTGCGCGAACGGCTGGAAGACGACCGGCGGCGGCTCGACGTCGAGGCCGAGGTCGCGCGTGTCGCCGACGACGCCGACGACGGTGCGCCAGTCGCCGCTGATGCCGATGAAGCGAAGCACGTCTCCCGTCCAGGCCACCCGCTGGCCGATCGGATCGCGGTCGCCGAAGAGCCGCTTCGCGAGCGTCTCGTTGATGATCACGACGAGCGGCGACCCGGCGCGGTCGGTGGTCGTGAACTCCCGCCCGCGCAGCATCGGGATCCCCGCCGCGCGGAAGTACTCGGGGCTCGCCGTGCGGAACTCCGCGCGAGGCATCGCCTCCCCCGCCGCGAGCGGCCGTCCCTCCGCCTTGACGTCGAGCTGGAACTGCGTCGTGCGGAGCGGCATCGTCGACCCGAGGCCGACCTCGCGCACTCCCGGGATCGCGCCGATCTCGAGGCGCATCCGGTCGTACATCGCGCGCGCCGCGTCGTCCGTCTGCGCGCCGTAGTTGATCGGCACCTCCATCGTCAGCACCTCGGCCTCGCGGAGCCCCGTGTCGACCTCCGCGAGCCGCAGGATCGTCCGCGTCAGCAGCCCCGCGCCGGTGAGCAGCACCACCGAGACGGCGATCTGCGCGACGACGAGCGCCCGCTGGAGGCGCTGGCGCCGCAGCCCGCCGCTCATGCGCGTCACCCCCGAGGCGAGCGCGCTGCCGAGCGTCCCCTCCTTCCCGAGCCGCGGCGCGAAGGCGAGGAGCACGGCGACGAGGACGGTCAGGAGCAGCGTGAAGCCGAGCACCGCCGCGTCGAGCCGGATCTCGTTCGCCCGCGGCGAGTAGCGCTCGGCGAGCGAGATCAGCAGCCGCACGCCCGCCGACGCCAGGAGGAGGCCGAGGGCGGCGCCGATGGACGCGAGGACGAGGTTCTCGACGAGCAGGAGGCGGCGCAGCCGCCCGACGCCGGCGCCGAGCGCGGCGCGCACCGTCAGCTCCTGCTCGCGGCGAACGCCGCGCATCAGCGTCAGGTTCGCGACGTTGGCGACGGAGATGATCATCACGAACGCGGCCGCGCCCATGAGCAGCCACAGCGTCTGCCGCGCGCGCTCGCCGAGCACCTCCTGGAACGGGATCACCGAGACGCGGTGGTTGGAGCCCGGATCGTAGGAGTCCGGGTGATCGGCGTGGACGCGGCTGCGCACCGCGGCGACCTCCGCGCGCGCCTGTTCCACCGTCGCGCCGGGATCGAGCCGCGCGACCATCTCCGTCATGCGGTGCGTGCGCCCGTGCACCATCATCGCGCTCGTGTGGTGCTCGCTGATCACCATGTTGAGCAGCGCGTCCATCTTCTGCGGGAACGTCGGCGCCGGCTCGACGACACCGACGATCTCCACCGCCCGTCCGTCCACGCGCACCGACCGGCCGATCACGCCGGGGTCGCCGCCGAACCGCTTCATCCAGTACTCGTGCGTCAGCACCATGACCGGCGGGACGGAGGTCCCGTCGTCGCCCTCGTTCAGCAGGCGGCCGAGCACGGGCGACAGTCCCATGACCTGGAAGTAGTTCCCCGTCACGAGGCCGACGTTCATGCGCACCGCCTCGTCGTTCTCGCGAAGCGTGTACGCCATCTGCGAGTACTCGGCGATCCCGCCGAAGGACTTCGCGCCGTCGCGGAAGTCGAGGATCTCCGGCACGGAGAAGAGGATGTTCTCTCCGCCCGGCCCGTCGATCGAGTGGCGCAGATAGACGAGGCGGTCGCCATCCCGGTGCGGCAGCGGCTTGAGGAGCACGCCGCGCACGACGCTGAAGATCGCCGTGTTGGCGCCGATGCCGAGGCCCAGCGTCAGCACGACGGCGAGCGCGTAGCCGCGCGCGCGGGAGAGGCTGCGGAAGGCGAAGCGGAGGTCGGAGAGGAGCATGAGGGGTCTCGCCGGTGGGGACGGGCTGGGCGACATGGAGAAGATGTCGATCGTCGGCGCGGGCACAATGGCGCCGCGGTGGAACAAGGGGCGTCGCCGCCCGCGGTGCGCGTCGATGCCGACCACGGTGGAGACTGGCGTCGGCCTCCGATCTCATCGTAAGATACGATATCGTAGCATCTGCCCCGATTCCCCATGCCGCCGAGCTTCCTCTCCCCACTCCATCGGGCGTCCGGGCGCACCGCGGACTACCTCGAGTCCGACGCCGGCGAGGCCGGGCTCACCTCGCGAGAGGGCCACCTCCTCGGCTACCTCGGGAGCCACGCCCCGGTCCCGATCGGCGAGCTCGTTCGGGTCTTCGGCATCAGGCAGTCCACCTTCACGAGCATGCTCGATCGCGTCGAGCGCGCGGGGCTCGTGCGGCGCGAGGTCAATCCGGCGGACCGCCGCTCCTTCCTCGTCCACCTCACCGACGCCGGGCGCGAGCTCGCCGGCCGGATGAGCGAGCGGCTGGCGGCGCTCGAGGCGGAGGTCCGGAGACGCGTCTCGGCGCGCGACATTGACGGCTTCCACGCCGTGCTCCGCGCCGTCGAGGACGTCGCGAACGAGCGGCGCGGGAAGCGGTGACGCCGGCGCCGCTCGCGAGCGGATCTCCGCGCGCCGGGACGAGCCAGGGGCTCGACCCGGAGCGCCGTGCCGCTACCAGCCGCTCTGCCGCTGCTCGCGCGTCGCCGCATCCGGGGGCGCGAGGTGGCGCTCGAACCAGCGGCGCGCGAGTCCGGCGACCTGCTCCAGCGCGCCCGGCTCCTCGAACAGGTGCGTCGCGCCCGGGACGACCTCGAGCGCACAGACGCCGGTGAGCCGAGCGAGCGCCAGGCGATTCAGCTCGAGCACCTCCGGATCGGCCGCGCCGACGATCAGCAGCGTCGGTGCACGCACCTCGTCCAGCGAAGCACCGGCGAGATCGGGGCGTCCGCCGCGCGACACCACCGCGCGCACGGCGTCCGGCAGCCTGGCGGCCGCGACGAGCGCCGCCGCGGCCCCGGTGCTCGCGCCGAAGTAGCCGACCGGCAGTCGGGCGATCTCACTGCTCGTCGCCACCCAGTCGGTGACCGCCACGAGACGGCCGGCGAGCGTCGGAATGTCGAACCGGTGCTGTCTCGTGATCGTGTCGACCCGCTCCTCGTCGTGCGTCAGCAGGTCGAAGAGCAGGGTCGCGATCCTCCCTTCGTGCAGCGTCGCCGCCACGGCGCGGTTGCGGGGACTCAGGCGGCTGCTTCCGCTGCCGTGCGCGAAGAGGACGAGCCCGAGCGCATTCGCCGGAACGCTCAGGTCGCCGTGCAGCACGATGCCATCGAGTGGCATCTCGATCGACTTCGCGCTCCCGATCGTCTCCACCCGCGTCGTCGTCATCCGTCCCTCCCGCGATTCGTTCCGGCGACCCCCTGTTCGGCGCGCATCCGCCCCCTCGTCGATGCACCGGTCGTTCCACGGTAGCATCGCGCGGCGGGCCGTCTGTCGGTGAAGTGCCCGACCTCAGTCGGGGATCGGCCTCGCCGCTGCACGCGCGCACCGGCGAGCTCGACATGGCATCGCGACCGGTGTCGGACAATGCCTGATGCGGATTCGCGACATCCCGACTGGCCGATCGACGCGGGCACCGCACATTCCTCGGAACGACCAGCTCGCGGAGGACCACATGAGAGCCATTGCGCATCCATCGCTGATCGGCCTCCTCTCGCCCGTCGATGCCGTCGCGCTGTTCGGCGACCGCGCCGATGCGGGCGCGCGCCTCGCCGAGCGGCTCGCCGCGTATCGGGACGGGCAGGCGATCGTCCTCGGCGTTCCCCGCGGCGGCGTACCGGTCGCGGCGGTCGTGGCGCGCGCGCTCGACGCGGAGCTGGACATCGTTGTCGCCAGGAAGCTCGGCGCTCCGATCTCGGCCGAGCTGGCGATCGGCGCCGTGACCGCCGACGGCGGCCGGTACCTCAACGATGCGATGATTCGCGAGCTGGGGATCCCGGCATCCTACGTCGACGCGGCGACGACGCGCGAGATGGCGGAGGCGGCGCGCCGCGAATCGCGCTTTCGTGGCGACGCGCCGCCGGCGGAGCTCGCCGGGCGCACCGTGATCCTCGTCGACGACGGCCTCGCGACCGGCGCCACGATGATCGCCGCCGCCCGCTCGGTGCGCGGGCGAGCGCCGGGCCGTCTCGTCGTCGCCGTGCCCGTCGGCTCCGCGCAGGCGTGCGCACAGCTGCGTCGGGAGGCCGACGAGGTCGTGTGCCTCGCCGCGCCGGAGCCCTTCTGGGCGGTCGGCATCTACTATCGCGACTTCGGACAGACGGAGGACGACGAGGTCGAGCGACTCCTGCGCGAGTCGAAGGAGGCGCGGCCGACCGTGACGCGTTCCGCCGCCGCCCGCTGATGCGCGCGAGCCCCCGATGACGCCGCTGGCCACGCTCCTGGTGACGTTCCTCCTCGCCGCACTCGTCGTCGTCGGCGCGGGCACGGTGCTCGCCCGCAGCGGCGACGTCATCGCCGCGCGGACGGCGCTCGGCGGCCTCTGGGTCGGCTCCGTCTTCCTCGCGTTCGCCACCTCGCTGCCGGAGCTCGCGACCGACATCGCCGCCATCCGAATCGGCGCCCTCGACCTCGCGGCCGGCGACCTGTTCGGCAGCAGCATGGCGAACATGCTCATCCTCGCCGTGCTCAACCTGCTGCCGACCGGCTCGGGCCTCTTTCGCAAGGCGGCGCTCGAGCACGCCCTCTACGCCGCCGTCGCGATCATCCTGACCTCCGTCGCCGCGGTCTCGATCCTGCTGCGGCCGAGCGTCAGCGTGCTGGGGATCGGTCCGGAGACGATGCTCCTCCTCGCCATCTATCTCGCCGGGTCGCGCGCGATCTACCGGCACGGCACGCTCGCGCGCCAGGCGGCGGCGACGGCGGAGATGGGAGGGCAGCCCGCCGTCGCGGCGCCGGTCGCGCCGGGCGAGCACGCGCCCGGCCCGACGACGTCTCTCCGCCGCGCCATTGGCATGTTCGTCGGCGCGTCTCTCGTCATCCTCGTGGCCGCGCCACAGTTCGCGCGCTCGGCCGAGCAGCTCGCGGTCGTCACGGGATTGGGCACGACCTTCGTCGGCACCTGGCTCGTCGGCTTCTCGACATCGCTCCCGGAGCTCGTCACCTCGCTGGCGGCGGTGCGGCTCGGGGCGTTCGACCTCGCCGTCGGCAACCTGTTCGGGAGCAACGCGTTCAACATGACGATCCTGGTCGTGCTCGACGCGGCCCAGGGGCCGGGATCGTTCCTCGGTCTGGTGGAGACGAGCCATGCGATCTCCGCTCTCGTCGCCGTGGCGCTGATGGCGGTCGCCGTCGCCGCGCTCGTCTCCCGCGCCGAGGGTCGGCTGAGAGTGCTCGAGCCGAGCAGCGGGATCATCATCGTCGGCTACGTGCTCGGCCTCGCAGCGATGCTGCTCGCCGGGCGGAGCTGAGCTGCGCACAGGTCGATCCGGAGCCCGGAACGATGTCCTTCTATTTCCACGGTGTGGCGGTCGACTACGACGGCACCCTCACGGAGGGGCGGCGCCCCGACGATCGGGTGCTCGGCGCCGTGCGCGCGGTCCGCAGCGCCGGCCGACGCTGCGTGCTCGTCACCGGCCGCATCCTCGACGAGCTTCGCGCCGACTTCTCCGACGCGCACGAGCACTTCGACGCGGTCGTCGGCGAGAACGGCGCGGTGCTCTGGCTGCCGGGGTTCGACGACCGGACGCTCGCCGCTGCCGTGGACCCGAGCCTGGAGCATGCCCTGCGCGCCCGCGGCGTCGCGGTGCGGCGCGGCCACGCGATCCTCGCCGCGGACGCCGTGCATGGCGACGTCGTCTACGAGGAGATCGCGCGCCTCGGGCTCGAGGCGCAGATCGTCAGGAATCGCGCCGCGCTCATGGTGCTCCCGTTCGGCGTGACGAAGGGCACCGGCGTCACGCAGGCGCTCGACGAGCTCGGCATCTCGCGTCACGGCACGGTGGCCATCGGCGACGCCGAGAACGATCACTCGCTCCTCGACGCCTGCGAGGTCGGCGTCGCCGTGTCGAACGCCGTCCCCGCCCTCAAGTCGCGCGCCGACCTGGTCCTGCGCGACGCGGACGGCGCGGGGATCGCCGACTTCCTGCTTGGCCCGTTCCTCGAGGGACTTCCGGGGCTCGCGCTGCGTCATTGGTGCCTCACCGTCGGCCGCGATGCCGACGGCGCGCCGTTGTCGATCCCGGCATCGGGCGTCAACCTGGAGATCTACGGCGCGAGCGGCGCTGGCAAGTCGTACGTGGCCGGGCTGATCGCCGAGCAGCTCCTCGAGATGCGCTACATCGTCTGCGTGATCGACGTCGAGGGCGACCACGTGCCGCTGGGCGACATGCACGGCGTGGTCTCGCTCGGCGGCGTGCACTCGCTGCCCGAGCCGAGCGAGGCGGCGGGGCTGCTCGCGGAGGGGATGAGTGTGATCGTGGATCTCTCGATGGCGTCGGACGGGACGAAGCGGGCCTACTCGGCCGCGATGCTCGACGCGCTCCGCGGGACGCGAGAGCGGCACGGGCTCCCGCACTGGATCGTGGTCGAGGAGGCGCACATTCCGATGCCCGCCGAGCGCGAGGGATGGTGGTGCCGCGACACGCGGCAGGCGGGGTTCTGCCTGGTGAGCTACCGGCCCGAGCTCGTCTGCCGCCACCTCACGGCGCGCGCCGACATCGTCATCACGCTCGAGTCGCCGACTCGCGCGACGCTGTCGCGACGAGGCGAGGCGGGGACGCGCCGGTTCGTGCCCTCCGCGCGCGCGGTGCCGCACGTCCGGCACTGGCACAAGTACGCCGAGGGGACGCTGCCCACGCCGCGTCACTTCCACTTCCGCGATGCGCGGGGTCTCACCGGTCAGACCGCCGGAAACATCCCGGAGTTCGTCGCCGTCGTCCGGCACGCCGGCGAGGGGGTGCTTCGCCATCACGCGTCGGGCCAGGACTTCTCCCGCTGGCTCGGCGACCTCCGCCGCGACCGCCGGCTCCTCGAGTCCGTGCGCGCGGCGGAGCGCGCCCTCGCCGGCGATCGCAGCTCCGACGCCGCGGCGGCCTTCCGGGCCGAGCTGGCGCGGCTGGCGGAGGGACACGCGGACTGCGGCGAGGTCTCGCGCGCCTCCGCTCGCTCGGACCGCGAGCAGCACGCGGTCTGAGCGCGAATCCTACGGTCGAACCCTGACGGAGAGCATCCCGCGCAGGTCGCCCGCCTCGTATCCGGTCGCCGAGTCCGAAGGATACCGTGTCGCCAGCAGCTCGCGCACGCCGGGCGCCAGCCGCTCCCGCGCCCCGTGGCACGACAGGCATCGCTCCTGCACGAGGATCGGGCGCACGTACTCGACGAGCCGCTCGCCGCGCTCCGTCCCGCGCACGCGCACGACCTCCGCCGGCAGCGCGCCGGCGCGATGCAGCGAGTCGAGCCGCCGCAGCTCGCGCGCCTCGTCGGCGTCGGGGCGGTTGAGCGGGTTGCGCACGCGCAGGCTCACGCGGCGCACGTAGACGTCCTCCTTCGCCTGCCGCGCCGTCCATGCCTGCGCGGAGTCCGCGCAGATCGCGACCGCGCGCCGCGGCCCACCGGCATCGAGCGCCGCGAAGAGCTTCGCCTGGAGCTCCTGTCCCAGCCCGTTCGCGGCGGCGCGCGCGCGCGCCACCGCCTCCGCGGAAGGCGCGGTATCGTACGCGACGATGCTCGCCTGCGCCTCCTCGGAGGCGCCCTCGCGGGTCGCGTCCCCGCCGCATGCAGCGAGCACGGCTCCCGCCAGCAGGAGCAGTCCCATCGTGCCTCGATCCGGCGTCATGTTCACCTCCGTTCCGGCTCCAGGGCGACTGCGCACGGCCCCTACCGACGGAGAGTCGTCCGCGACGATCCCCGAGCGTCGCCCTGCCTGGACGGAAAGCTTCGCTCTCGCCTCAGCCACCGCTGTCGGGCGGAGTGCGACTGACCGTCGGCGAATTCGCCGCGGCCATTCCCAGTCCTCGGCGCTGCCGACGCCTCGATCGGGCGCATCGTCGCCGGGCACGCTCCGCCCGAAGCGCCCGCGCCCAGAGAAACCCTACAGCCGTCCTCGGAACCGCCGATAGGGGACCCAGGCAGGCTTGGCTATTCTGACCGTCGCAACGGAGCGCTCGACGGACCGACCTGGCAACGTCCCTACGCTCTGCCGACAGGAGGTGCGACATGCGAACGAGGGATCTGGTCGCGGACAGGCTCGACGAGCAATTCCGCGAGGCAGATGCCAGGCTGGATGGATTGTACGCCCAGGCACGGGCCCGGAGAGCCCACGAGGAGATGGACGAGATCTCCGACCTGCGGGCCGCGCGAGAGCTCGCGCGGTGGGAGTACGTCGCGATGAGGCGCCTCCCGGGGGTGGACATCGATTCGTCGAGGCGGACGGTGGAGCGCGCCCTGCACGACATCGAGGTCGCGATCGGCCGGCTTCTCGACCGCCTCGACGCGACTGGAAGAACGGCAGCGCGGCGCTAGCGGGACGCGAGGCTCGCCGGCGTGAGCAGGAGCACGGGGACGTCGCTCCGCCGGACGACGCCTTCGGCGACGCTGCCGAGCACGAGCCGACGGAGCCCGCCCGCGCCGCGCGAGCTCATCACGATCACGTCGGCGAGCGCGTCACGCACCGACTCCACGATCGCCGCGGCCGCGTCCTTCGCCGTGACGACATCGGACTCCACCGCCGTGGCGCCCGCACCGCGTGCGCGCCGCTCCGCCGCCTCGAGGCGCGCCAGCGCCGCGGGGCGTTCGCGATCGGCGCCGAGCACCTCGAGCAGCGCGTACTCGAGCTCCGCGCCGTGCGGCAGGCGGAGCGCGTAGTCCAGCGCCCGCTCGCCGAGCGCCGATCCGTCGAGCGGCACGAGCACTCGGGAGAGATGGACGTGCCGGCCGGCCATGTCCTCCGTTCCCGGCGGCACGAGGAGCACGGGCCTCGGGCACTCGCGCATCACCCGATCCGCGACGCTCCCGCGAATCGCGCGCTCCGCGGCGCCGGCGGCGCGCGTCGCCATCACCACGAGCAGCGGCGCCCGCTCCGCGGCATGCCTGACGAGCGCGGCGGCCGCGTCGTCCCCGTGGAGGACCTCGACGCTCGCGGCGTCGCCGAGCGTCGGGCGGACGCGGTCCGCCATCTCCGCGAGCGCGCGCGCGGCCTCGGCGGCGGCGGGCTCGTCGCCCTCGGGGACGACCCGCGCGAGGTGGAGCGTCGCGCCCGCCAGCTCGGCGAAGGCCGCCCCCACGGCGAGCCCTCGCGCATCCTTCGCCGAACCGTCGAGCGCGACGACCACCGGGCTCGTCATGCCACGCTCCCCGATCGCGAGGTCGGCGACGGCGTCAGCTCCTGCCGGCGGACGCGCCGCGAAGCTCGGCGATGTCGAGCTTCTTCATGCCCAGCATCGCCGCCATCGCGCGCTTCGCCTCCGGCGAGCCCTCGTCCGCGAACAGCTCGCCCATCATCTCGGGCACGACCTGCCATGAGACGCCGTACCGGTCCTTGAGCCAGCCGCACTGCTGCGCACGCGGGTCGCCGCCCGCCGACAGCGCGTCCCAGTAGTGGTCGATCTCCTCCTGCGTGGCGCAGTTCACCTGCAGCGAGATCGCCTCGTTGAACGTGAACACCGGACCGCCGTTCAGCGCGGTGAACGGGCTCCCGTCGAGGTGGAAGTTGACGACCATTACCGAGCCCGGCGGCCGATGATGGACCTCGGTGCCGACGTCGCTGTAGCGCGCGATCGAGGTGATGCGCGAGTTCGGGAAGATCCCCGTGTAGAAGCGGGCGGCCTCCTCGGCCTGATCGTCGAACCAGAGGCAGGGGGTGATGCGCTGGACCTTGGCCATGATGCGATCCTCGATCGTCGTCGGTGGGTGGTGTGCGTCGAAGCGTTCCGTCGTCCGTTCGACTGCCCCACCCCGCGAAACTCATCGCTGCCGTCGTTCCCGACAGTATACGGGCGCATCCCGGCCGGAACGAGGGGCCGCGGAGCGGGATGCGAGAGGACGCTCCGCCGCGCACCAGCGTCCGGCGTGGGCGACCGGACTCGGACGGCGACGTCCAGCCCGCGCGGGGAGCGAGCGGCCCGCGCGCGCATGTGCCTCGTCGCGGACCATGACGCTCGTGGTACGGGCCCTGCGACGCGCGGCCGGGCACGCCTCCGGTGGCCGGACCACGCGCATTCATGCCGTTGTCGAAGTCCGTGCAGCGGATGACGCGCCGGGCATGATTACGGCATCACGACCACCCGGCCGCGTTCACGACCGGCCGCCGCTGGGGGCTTCGGCCTCCGCACCACGCGCAGCACGCACACGAGGCGAGCATGGAACGGCAAACCGAGAAGATGGGCATGACCGAGAAGATGGGCATGGGATGGGGCCGATTCGCCGCGATGATCGCGACCTCGACCTTCATCATGTTCTTCCTGATGTACCAGTTGATCCACTCACTCGATCACGCGACGTTCAGTCTGAACCGTCTGCTGGCGTCCCTGGTGATGGGATGCGTGATGACCGTCGTGATGCTCGGATTCATGTGGTCGATGTACCACGGCACGCGCGCCAAGATCGTCGTGCTCATCGTGGCGACCCTGGTCGGCGGGACCCTGCTGTTCATGAACCGGGCGCAGGCCGTGATCGGCGACGTTGCCTTCATGAAGTCGATGATCCCACACCACTCGATCGCGGTCAACAATGCCCGCAAGGCGGGTATCAGCGACCCCCGGGTGCGCAGACTGGCCGACCAGATCATCGAGTCACAGATTCGGGAGATCGCGGAGATGAAGCTCCTCATAGAGGATATCGGGCGGAACGGCGAGCGCGGAGCGAGCGAGTTGCCCGCGCGTTCGGCCGAGCTGACGCCCGAGATGGCGGCCGAGGCCCGTGAAGCCGTCCGCTGATCCCGACGTATCCGCGAAAACCAGCCGAGTCGGCGATCGCCATCACCCGGGAGGCGGCCGTGGCCGTGGTGCTGCGCATCGTCACGGCACCTGATACCTGATCGACCACCATGCGATGGCGATCGAGTTGGCCGAGCGGTGCGTCTCGAAAGCAGTGCCCGCGGCAGCTCCGCGAGCGAATCGGCGCCGCCGACAGGATAGGCGGGAGAGACGGACCCCCGAACGCCGCCTGGATGAAACGAAGACGGGCCCCGCTCTCCCGAGCGGGGCCCGTCCAGGTACTAGAGGCACAGCTGAATTCCAGAGAGCGGGCGACCGGACTCGAACCGGCGACGTCCAGCTTGGGAAGCTGGCATTCTACCAACTGAATTACGCCCGCGTGACGACTCCGCCGCCTCGACAGTCGAGGCAGGAAGCGATCGAAATATCGTAGCCGGCACTCGACGTCGCAAGGTCCGTCGCCCGGCCGCACTTCTTGCGGATGGCCGAGCCGATGAGCGCGCGATACCTCCTCTGGATGCGCCGCCTCGGCGGCCCGGCGCTCGCGATCGTCCTCTTCGCGGTCGCCGTCCGCGCGTTGCGCGCGGAGCTCGGCGGCCAGGGGGTCGGGGACGTGCTCGAGCAGCTCGCCGCGCTCCCCTCCTGGCGCATCGCGCTCGCTCTCCTCCTCACCGCGGCGAGCTACGGCGCGCTCACCGGATACGACGCCCTGAGCCTGCGCTACGTGCGTCGGCCGCTCCCCTACCGGCGCATCGCGCTCGCCTCGTTCGTCAACTACGCGGTGAGCCAGACGCTCGGCTTCCCCCTCCTCACCGGGGGCTCGGTGCGCTACCGGCTCTACTCCGGGTGGGGGCTCGGGCCGGCGCAGGTCGCCAGCGTCGTCGCCTTCGCCTCGCTCAGCTTCTGGCTCGGCGTGCTCCTGCTCGGCGGGCTCGGGCTGCTGCTCGGCGCGCCGCGCGAGCTCGCGGCGATGCTGCGGCTCTCGCCGCCCGCGCAGCGCATCGTCGGACTCGCCGCGCTCTCCGTCGTCGGCGCGTACCTGTGGTGGACGGTCGCCGGCTCGCGCATCCTGCGGCTCGGGACGTGGCGGCTGCTGCGGCCGAGCGCGCGGCTCGGACTCTCGCAGCTCGCCGTCGCGGCGGTGGACTGGATGCTCGCGGCGAGCGTGCTCTACGTGCTGCTGCCGCCGTCGCTCGGGATCTCCTTCCCCGCCTTCCTGGCGGTGTTCCTCGTCGCCTTCGTCTCGGGGATCGCGAGCAACGTCCCGGCGGGGCTCGGCGTCTTCGAGACCGTCTTCCTGCTCCTCCTGCCCGAGGATGCGTCGCACGCGGCGGTGCTCGGCGCGCTGGTCGCGTATCGCGCGCTGTACTATCTGCTCCCGCTGCTCGTCGCGCTGACGCTGCTCGGCGCGCACGAGGTGCGTCTCGCGCGCCGGGAGCGGACGGGGCTCCCGGAAACGCGAACGCCTCCCATCGGGGAGGCGTAGAGGGCGGGCGCGTCGGCCTGCCGAGAGCCACAGGTCGGGATTGAACCGACGACCGCTCGATTACGAATCGAGTGCTCTACCACTGAGCTACTGTGGCGCGTACGTGGATGCGGGGGGACGCATCCGATCATGCCCTGGCGCGGACTCGAACCGCGACGCCTTTCGGCACCACCCCCTCAAGATGGCGTGTCTACCAATTTCACCACCAGGGCATTCCTGCGATCGAGCGGGGCTGACGGGGCTCGAACCCGCGACCTCCGGTGTGACAGACCGGCACTCTAACCAAGCTGAGCTACAGCCCCTAAGTCCCTGCGACGTACGACCTCTTCATCGGAGCGCCGGTCCGGGCGCCACCGCACTCTCGAGTAGCCCCAACGGGAATCGAACCCGTCTCTGCACCTTGAAAGAGTGCCGTCCTAACCGATAGACGATGGGGCCGTGATGCGCCCCGATCGTCGGAGCGCGGAGCCGGGCGTCGGGCGCTCAGACCCTCGACCCGATCCGGTCCCGTCTGACGTGCTGCAT
>DASUSM010000230.1:0-4503 GCA_036375115.1 Gemmatimonadaceae bacterium
CAGGCCGCCGCCGAGGCGGAGGCCGAGGCGCGACCCGTCGAGGAGCCTCGCACGACGCGGCGTCGCGCCGCCGCGCCCGCCGAGGGCACCGAGGACATGGCGGCGTCCGCCGCGGGCGCCGGGTCCGCTGGCGCCGCGCCGAGCGACGTCGAGGTCGCGACGCCGACGCCGGTCGCCGAGCCCGCGCGCGCCGAGCCCCGCGTCGAGGAGCCGACCGTGCGCGGCGAGCCAGCGCGCGAGGAGCGCCCTGCCGCGAGCGCGACACCACCCGGCGCGACGCCGGTCGTGCCCGCGCCCTCCGCGCCGTCGCGTCCCTCGGCGCCCCCGCGCGCCGCCGCCCCCGCGTCGCCGCAGGCGCCGTCGGACGGCCGCCCGCGTCCGCGCCCGATCGTCCCGAACGCGCCGCGCCCGCGCCCCGTCGCGAGCAGCGGCTACATGCCCCCGCGTCCCATCGCCTCCGCGGCGCCGGGCGGCGGGGCCGCCGCGCCGCCGCGGCGCGAGGAGAAGCGCACGCCATCCGCGCCGATCGACCGCCGCCGCGGCAAGAAGGGACGCCGCGGCGCCGTCGACCAGGAGGCGGTGGACACGAACATCGCGAAGACGATGGCGTCGATGCGCGGCGCGCCGTCCCGCCGCGGCGGGCGCCGCGACGATGGCGGCCGCGAGGAGATGGAGACGCAGCGCGCCGCCGAGGTCGAGCGCGAGAAGAAGACCGTCCGCGTCAACGAGTTCGTGACCGTCAGCGAGCTCGCCCAGACGCTGCGCGTCTCGCCGACGGAGATCGTCTCCTTCGCCTTCAAGAACCTCGGGTTGATGGTCACCATCAACCAGCGGCTCGACTTCGACCAGATCGAGCTCATCGCGAGCGAGTTCGGCTTCCAGGCCGTGCGCGAGGAGGAGTACCAGGCGGAGGACGTCGCCGATGTCCAGGTGGACGAGCCGGAGAGCCTCGTCTCGCGCCCGCCGGTCGTCACGATCATGGGCCACGTCGACCACGGAAAGACGTCGCTCCTCGACTACATCCGCCGGGCCAACGTCGTCGCCGGCGAGGCCGGCGGCATCACGCAGCACATCGGCGCCTACAACGTCACCGTCGCCGGCGATCGCAACCTCACGTTCCTCGACACGCCGGGTCACGAGGCGTTCACCGCGATGCGCGCCCGCGGCGCGCAGGTGACCGACATCGTCGTGCTCGTCGTCGCCGCGGACGACCAGGTCATGCCGCAGACGGTCGAGGCGATCTCGCACGCGAAGAACGCCGGCGTGCCGATCATCGTCGCGATCAACAAGATCGACCTCCCGTCGGCCAACCCGACGAAGGTGAAGCAGGACCTCCTCCAGCACGGTGTGGTCGTCGAGGACTTCGGCGGCACCGTCCTCTCGACGCCGATCTCGGCGAAGAAGGGCACTGGCGTCCCCGAGCTCCTCGACCAGGTCCTTCTTCAGGCCGAGCTGCTCGACCTGAAGGCGAATCCGGACCGCCGCGCGGCGGGCACCGTCGTCGAGGCGCAGCTCGATCCGGGGAAGGGCCCCGTGGCGACCGTCCTCGTCCAGAGCGGCACGCTGCGCGTCGGCGACGACTTCATCTGCGGGCTCTACTCCGGACGCGTCCGCGCGCTGCTCGACGAGCGCGGCAAGGCGGTGAAGGAGGCGGGGCCGGCGATCCCGGTCCAGGTGCTCGGCATGAGCGGCGTGCCGATGGCGGGGGACCAGTTCCTCGTCGTCGAGGACGCGCAGCAGGCGCGCGAGATCGCGCAGCGGCGCGAGCGCCTCGACCGCGAGGCGAAGAGCCGCCGCACGTCGCGCGGCGTCGCCGTCTCGCTCGAGGACTTCATGTCCCAGACGGCGGGGCAGGAGGCGCGCTCGCTCAAGCTCCTCATCAAGGCGGACCAGGGCGGTCCGGCCGAGGCGCTCGCCGATGCGCTCCAGCAGCTCTCCACCGGCGAGGTCAAGGTCGAGGTCGTCCAGCGCGGCGTCGGCGCCATCTCGGAGAGCGACATCCTGCTCGCCAAGGCGTCGGGCGCGGTCATCATCGGCTTCCACGTGCGTCCGGACAACAAGGCGCGCGCGGCCGCCGAGCGCGAGGGCGTCGACATCAAGCTCTACCGCATCATCTACGAGGCGGTCTCCGACGTGCGCGCCGCCCTCGAGGGGCTCCTGCGCCCCGAGGAGCGCGAGGTCGTCGTCGCCGAGGTCGAGGTGCGTCAGACCTTCAAGGTGCCGAAGATCGGCGTCGTCGCCGGCTGCTACGTGCGCAGCGGGACCGTCACGCGTGGCTCGCGCGTCCGCGTGATCCGCGACGGCGTGGAGGTGTACGAGGGCAACCTCGGCACGCTGCGCCGCTTCAAGGACGACGTCCGCGAGGTGAAGGAAGGCTTCGAGTGCGGCATCGGAATCGAGAACTTCAACGACGTGAAGATCGGCGACGTCCTCGAGTTCTTCCGCACCGAAGAGGTCGCGCGGACGCTCGAGTCCTCCGGCCAGGGCTGACCGATGGTGATCGGCGTGCGCTCCTGGGAGCTGTCGCTTCCGGGAGCGCACTCGCTCAAGGAGAAGCGGTCCGTGCTCAAGAGTCTCAAGGACCGGCTCCACAACCAGTTCAACGTCTCGGTGGCGGAGACGGCGCACCACGATCTCTGGCAGCGCGCGGAGCTCACCGTGTGCGTCGTCGCGACCGACCGGCGGCAGGCCGACGCTGTGCTCGGCGCGGCCGACCGGTTCGTCGAGAGCATGCCGCTCTGCCGCATCGTCGATACCGCCACGAGCATTCTCTGATCACAATGCCGAAGGAATCCCGCCGCCCCGACCGTGTCGCCGAGGCGATCCGCGAGGAGGTCGCCTCCTTCCTCCAGGAAGGAGCGAAGGATCCCCGCATCGTCGGGCTCGTCACCGTGACCGGGGTGGACGTCACGCGCGACCTCCGCCAGGCCAAGGTCTTCGTCAGCATCATGGGCTCGGATGCCGAGCGTGCGGCGACCTTCGAGGGGCTCGAGAGCGTCGCGTCCTTCCTTCGCCTCCGCGTCGGCAAGGCGCTCCGCCTCCGCATCGCGCCGGACATCCAGTTCCGCGCCGATCAGAGCGTCGCGCACGCGGCGCGCATCGAGCAGCTCCTCGCGCAGATCAAGCAGGACGAGCGCCCCACGGGGGATGAGGAGCCGCGCGACTGACGGTCTGCTGCTCGTGGACAAGGCGCCGGGCATGACCTCCCACGACGTCGTCGCGCTCGCGCGCCGGGCGCTCGGCGAGCGGCGCATCGGCCACGCCGGCACGCTCGACCCCTTCGCCACGGGTCTCCTCGTCCTCCTCGTCGGCCGCGCGACGCGGCTCCTGCCGTTCGTCGACGGCGAGCCGAAAGTCTACGAGGCGACCATCCGCTTCGGCCGCGAGACGACGACCGACGACTGCACCGGCGACCCGGTGCGGGAGGCGCCCGCGCCCGACGATGACGCGATCCGCGCCGCCCTTCCATCGCTCACCGGCGAGATCGAGCAGCTCCCGCCCGCCTTCTCGGCGAAGCAGGTCGAGGGGCAGCGCGCCTACGCCGCGGCGCGGCGCGGCGAGGCCCTCGCCCTGCGCCCCGCGCGCGTCGTCGTCCACGAGTGGCGGCTCGGCGCGCGCGAGGGCGACGATCTGCACGCGACCATCGTCTGCGGCGGCGGGACGTACATCCGCGCGCTCGCACGCGATCTCGGGCGGCGAACCGGCAGCGCCGCGCACCTCGCCGCGCTCCGCCGCGTGCGCAGCGGCCGCTTCGACGTCGCCGACGCGATCCCCATCGAGCGGCTGCGCGCTGAGCGCCCCGCGCTTCGCCCGCCGCTCGAGGCCCTCGGCGCCCTCCCCGTCGAGCCGCTCGGCGCGGAGGATGTCGGACGCGTCACGCGCGGCATCGCCGTCCCCGCGCACGCGACGGGCGAGCGCGCCGCCCTCGTCGACGACGCGCGCGCCCTCGTCGCCGTCGCCGAGCGGCAGGGCGACCGCTGGCAGCCGCGCGTGGTGCTCCGCGATGCCTGACGACGCCGCGGACGAGTCGGCGCTTCCGCCGAACGTGCACGAGACGGTCGTCACCGTCGGCACCTTCGACGGCGTGCACCGCGGGCATCAGCACGTCCTCGCCCGCCTCGTCGCGCGCGCCGCGGCCACGGGGCGCCGCAGCGTCCTCGTCACGTTCGAGCCGCATCCGCTCGAGATCGTGAACCCGACGGCGGCGCCGCCGCTCCTCACCGTCGGAGCGGAGAAGACGGAGGTGATCGCCGAGAGCGGCATCGACTACCACTCCATCCTCCCCTTCACGCCGACGCTGCGCGCCTACACGCCGGAGCAGTTCGTCGCGCTCCTCGAGCGGCGGATGCGCCTGCGCGAGCTCCTCATCGGCTACGACCACGGCTTCGGGCGCGGGCGCGCGGGCGACGTCGAGGTGCTCCAGATGATCGGCGCCCGGCGCGGCATCCGCGTCGAGGTCGTGCCGGCCGTTACGCTCGACGACGGACGGCCGATCTCGAGCAC
>DASUSM010000231.1:0-9131 GCA_036375115.1 Gemmatimonadaceae bacterium
GAGGTCCTCACCCCCACCGCCCACCCCCCAATCCCCACCCCCTACTCTCAGCCGTCCCTCAGCCGCCTCGACTCCTCGTCGAGCACCTTCCGCTCCTCCCCCGTCAGGCTCTCGATCCCCGTCTTCGAGATCTTGTCGAGCACCGCGTCGAGCGCGCTCGGCGGCTTCGACGGCGAGCGGGGCGGCGGCGCCGCCGCGGCCGGGCGCTTCGTCAGCACCGCCTTGCTCTTCGCCACGATCTCGTCCACCTCGCTCTCCCGCTCCCGGTCGCGCGAGCGCGGCAGGGAGCGCGGGATCGCACGCGGCGTCTCGTCGCCGACGTCCGGAACCTGCGCGATGCGCTGCTTCAGGCGATCGAGGCTCTGCGACGACGGCGTGCGCAGGTAGAGCCAGGCGAAGGCGAAGCCGCCGAGGTGCGCGAGGTAGGCGATGCCGGGCCCGCCGCCGTCGCCCAGCGTCAGCCCCATCCCCTGCACGAGGCTGCCGACGACGAGGAGCGCGACGAACCACTTCACCCGCATCGGGATCACGCCGAAGAGCATCAGCTCCTGGTCCGGCCACCGCATCGCGTAGGCGAGCATGACGCCGAACACCGCCGCCGATGCGCCGACGAGGAGCGCCGTCGGGCCGAAGAGCAGGTGGAAGAGCCACCCGCCGAGCCCGCACCAGAGATAGAAGCGCGTGAACGCCGCGGCCCCCATCTCGTGCTCCACCCGCGGGCCGAAGACCCACAGCGTGTACATGTTCAGCGTCACGTGCCAGAAGCCGGCGTGCACGAACATGTAGGTCACGACCGTCCACAGCGACCCCGGCAGGTCCGACAGCTTGAAGCCGAGGAACTGCGTCATCACCGGACCGACGAGCGTCAGCTGCAGGAAGTAGATCGCGACGTTGATCGCGATCAACCACTGCACCGCCGGCGTGATGCGCGGCGCGTCGTGCTCGCTGTAGCTGCTCGGGTAGGCCATGCGGTCCTGCCGGAAATGCGGGGCGACGAAGTCCCCACTATACCGCCACTGGGGCGGTCGGTTCCGGCGCGCAGTCGTCGCTCCGCGCGCCGTTCGGTCGTTCGCCGCCGGTCCCCGGTCCCCGGTCCCTGCCTTACCGCAGTCCGAGCGGCGGCGGGATCCGTCGGACGAGCCGGACATCCGCGTGCCGGCTCGTCGCCTGCTCGAGGAGCACGCTCCACCGCCGGTCGAGGCCGGCGGCCTCCGCCTGCGCGCTCGGGTGCACGATCACGGCGACGCGCTCGCTCGCCTCGTGCGCCTGCTCGACGATCCGCAGGAGCTGGCCGTCACTCGTCTGCTCGGTGACGTCGAGCACGAGCGCGTGCTCGAGATCGGCGCCGGCCGCTTCGCGCAGGGTGTGCAAGGCACGCTCCACGAGCGCGGCGCCCGCATCGGCGGCGAGCGTCACCTGCAGCATGCGCAGCCATCGCCGCAGGTCGCGCACCGCCTCGGGGCGCTGCCCGTCCGTGTCGAGCAATACCGGCAGCGTTGGCTCCCACGCGGCGAACACCGCCGCGAGATACTCGGCGTGCCCGAGCGTGTCGCGTCCCGACACCGCGAGCGAGTGGAATGTCGTCTTCGCGAGCAGCCGCTTCAGCTCCTGCGCGAGCGCCTCGGCGGTGTACATCACCGCCGTCTCCGCCTCGCCGGCGAAGCGGACGACGAGCTGTCGCCGCCCGGCCCACACGCCGTGACCCTGGACGCCCACCGGCGTCCCCGCCAGCGCCGCCGTCGGTCCCGTCAATCGCGCCATCACGATGCCCCCTCCTCCTCCGACCGCCGACGTCCATCGAGCGCGAGGCGGACGATCCGCTCGCACAGATCCGCGAAGGAGATGCCGAGCGCGGCCGCGCTCTGCGGGATCAGGCTCAGCTCGGTCATCCCCGGCAGCGTGTTCGCCTCGAGGCAGTGGAACTCCCCCTCCGGCGTACGCCGGAAGTCGATCCGCGCGTAGCCGCGCAGCTTCAGCGCGCGGAAGGCGAGCACCCCCTGCTCCTGCACGTGCCGCGTCTCCGCGTCGCTCAGCTTCGCCGGGAACTCCTCGACCGCCATCCCCGCCGTGTACTTGCACTCGTAATCGTAGATCTCCTTCTTCGGGATGATCTCGCCGACCGCCAGCGCCTCGTCGCCGAGCACCCCGACGGTGAGCTCGCGCCCCGGCACGAAGCGCTCCAGCATGACCTCGTCGTCGTACCGGAACGCCTCGGTCACCGCCGCCGAGAGATCCGCCGCGCGCTTCACCACCGTCAAGCCGACGGTGGACCCCTGCTTCGACGGCTTGACGACGATCGGCAGCCCCATCGCGCCGAGCGCCTCGCGCAGAATTTCGTCCCTCGTCCCCCGTCCCTCGTCCCGGCCCGTCACCATCCGCCAGTCGGCCGTCTGCACGCCGAGCTGCCGGAAGAGCCGCTTCGAGACGTCCTTGTCCATCGCGATCGCGCTCGCCATCGGGCCGCTCCCCGTGTAGGGCACGCCCGCCATCTCGAGCAGCGCCTGCACCGTCCCATCCTCGCCCTGGCCGCCGTGCAGCGCGAGGAAGACGACGTCCGCATCGCGCACCGCCGGCGCCTCGACGAACGACGGGCGCAGCGTCCCGCCACCGAGCCCGCGCAGCGCCTCGAGCGTCGGCGGCGCCGTCTTCACTCCGGCCGCCGCCATCGCGCGCTCCGCCGCCGCGTCGAGCACCCCCGTCGCCGGGTCGAGCGCCGTCACCCGGTGCCCCCGCGACCGCAGCGCGTCGACGACGCGGAGCCCGGACGCGATCGACACATCGCGCTCGGCGGATGCGCCGCCGAGGAGAACCGTGATCTTCAAGAACGACCCTGGAGAGGACGGCGCGTCAGCGCGCCATCAGGTAATGCAGCATGTCCGACCGCGTCACGATCCCCGACACCCGCCCCTGCTCGCGCACGAGCACCGCCGGGTTCGACTTCGTGAGGAGGCGCGCCACCGCGTCCACCGGCTGCGCGGCGTCGACGACGGGGAACGGCGCGTCCATCACCTCGCCCACCGTCGCGTCGAGGAGCTTCGTGTTCTCGAGGCTGCGCGCCGAGAGCGACCAGTCGCTCACCGAGCCGACGCAGCTCGCGCCGTCCATCACCGGGAGCTGCGAGACGTCGTGCTGGTCCATGAGGCGCAGCGCCTGCCGCACCGTCTGCCCCGGCGCGACCCCGATGACCGTCGGCGCCTTGCCATCCTTCGTGTTCAGGATGCTGCCGAGCGTCGTGCGGTCCGCCTCGAGCATCTGGTTCTCGCGCATCCACTCGTCGTTGTACAGCTTCGACAGATAGCGCTCCCCCGTGTCGCAGAGGAACGTCACGACGAGCGCCTCGGGGTCGTCCACGCGCCGCGCGACGTGCAGCGCGACGTGCGCGATCAGCCCCGACGACCCGCCGACGAAGAGCCCCTCCTCGCGCGTCAGCCGGCGCGCCATCGCGAACGCCTCCTTGTCGGAGACCGTCACGAAGTCGTCGACGATGCCCATGTCGAGCGTCCCCGGGACCTTGTCCTGCCCGATTCCCTCGACCTTGTACGGCGACCCCTCGGGGTCCCCTTCCCCCCGCGTGCGCCACATCTCGGCGAGGATCGAGCCCTGCGGATCGCCGGCGATGATCTGGATCTTCGGGTTCTTCTCCTTCAGGTACCGGCCGACGCCGGTGAGCGTCCCGCCCGTCCCCGCCGCGGCGACGAAGTGCGTGATCCGCCCCTCCGTCTGCTCCCACAGCTCGGGACCCGTCGTCGCGTAGTGCGCCTCGGGGTTCGCCTCGTTGTAGAACTGGTTCGCGAGGATCGCGTTCGGCGTCTCCTCCGCGATCCGCTTCGCCATCATGACGTAGTTGTCCGGATGGTCGGGCGGCACCGCCGTCGGCGTGATGATCACCTCGGCGCCGAACGCCTTCAGGAGGCGCACCTTCTCCTGCGACATCTTGTCGGGCATCGTGAAGATGCAGCGGTAGCCGCGCCGCGCCGCGGCGATCGCCAGCCCGACGCCCGTGTTCCCGCTCGTCCCCTCGACGATCGTCCCGCCGGGCCGGAGCTTCCCCTCGCGCTCGGCGCGCTCGATGATCGGCATCCCGATGCGGTCCTTCACCGACCCGCCCGGGTTGAAGAACTCCGCCTTCCCGTAGACCGGCGTGCGGATCCCGCGCGTGACGTGGTTGAGCCGGATGAGCGGCGTCCAGCCGATCGTCTGGAGGACGTCGTCGTAGGGACGCCGGTTCCGCTCCACCGTCGATCCGTGCATCACCGAGCTCTCCATCACGGCCTCCCCGCCGGCGGCGTGGCGCCGGTCGGCGCGGGCGCGGGGCGGCGGCCGATGATCGTATCCCCCGGAAGCGGCGCGGCCTCGGGGTGGCGGAAGTACACCGGGAAGACGACCGACACCGGCATCGGCACGCCGTTCTTCTTCGCCGGCACGAAGCGCAGCTCGCTCGCCCCCTGCACCGCGGCGCTGTCGAGCGCGCCGTGCCCCGACGAGGTCTGCACCATCGTGCTCTCCGGCCGCACGACACCCGTCGAGTCCACGTAGAGCCGCAGCTCGACGTTCCCCTGCACCTGCTCGGCGTAGAGTGCCACGGGGTAGCGGAAGGGGAGCTCGGTGTTGAGCATCACCGGCATCTCGTCCGGGCGCTCGGCGCCGAACCGGATCGTGGACGCCATGCCGCGCACGGTGTCGTCGTCCACGCAGGCGGCCGCCAGGAGTCCGGCGAGCAGCGCCGGCACGGCTCGGTGGAAGAAGGGGGGGAGAGGCATGCCGACAATCTACGCCTCCCCCCGGGCCGATGCGACGCCCCGCGCCCCTACCGTTCCGAGACCGCCGAGCCGCGCTCGAGGTAGTCCAGGAGGAGGCTCGTCATCGTCCGCATCCCGACCGGCACCGCCCCGTCGTCCATGTCGAACGTCGGCGTGTGGTGGCCACCGCTCGTCGACCCCGGCCTGCGCCCGCCGAGCCGGAAGAAGAAGCCCGGCACCTCGTTCGCGAAGTACGAGAAGTCCTCCGCCCCCGGCGTCGGCGGGAGGTCGACGACGTTCCCCGCACCGACGACCCGCTCCAGCGTCGGCCGCGAGGCCGCCGAGAGCGCGACGTCGTTCACCGTCACCGGGTACGCGTGGTCGATCGCGAGCGTGTACTTCCCGCCCGCGGCGCGCGCGACGCCGTCGAGGATCTCGTGCATCCGCCGGTCGATCGCCGCGCGCACGTCCATGTCGAACGTGCGGATCGTCCCCTGCAGCTCGACCTTCGCCGGGATGATGTTCGAGCGCTCCCCGCCGCGGATCATCCCCACCGTCACGACGCCCGGCTCGAGCGGGTCGAGCGTGCGCGAGCGGATCGTCTGGAGCGCGAGCACCGCCTGCGCCGCCATCACCACCGGGTCCACGCTGAGATGGGGATAGGCGCCGTGCGCCTGCTTCCCCTCGAGCGTCGCGACGAAGCTGCTCGCCGAGGCCATCGCCGGTCCCGGCGTGAAGCCGACCTTGCCGAGCTCCATCTCCGCGAAGACGTGCAGCCCGAAGACCGCGCTCGGCTTCGGGCCCGCGAAGGCGCCCTCCTCGAGCATCAGCTTCGCGCCCCCTTCTTCGCCCGGCGGCGGCCCCTCCTCCGCCGGCTGGAAGATGAAGAGCACGGTGCCGGGGATGCGGTCCTTCATCGACGCGAGCACCGAGGCGACGCCGAGCTGCACCGCGGTGTGGATGTCGTGCCCGCAGGCGTGCATCACGCCGACGTCCTGGCCGAGGTACGTCGTCCGCACCGTGGACTTGAACGGATACGACGTCTGCTCGGTCACGGGGAGCGCATCCATGTCCGCCCGCACGGCGACGACCGGCCCCGGGCGCCCCCCCTTCAGCACGCCGACGACGCCGGTGTGCGCGACGTTCGTGCGCACCTCCATGCCGAGCGCGCGCAGGTGCTCGGCGACCATCGCCGCCGTCTTCACCTCGCGGTTCCCGAGCTCAGGGTGCTGATGGATCTGCTGCCGCATGCGGATCGCCGCCGGCGCGAAGCGCTCGACCGCGGCGGCGACGCGCGCATCGTGCGGCGCGGCGCGCCCCTGCGCGTGGAGCGGCCCGGCGGCGAGGACGTGCGCGGCGAGCGCGAGGGGGACGACGAGCGCCGCTCGCGCGACGCGGGGCTGGATGCGCGACATCTCGGCTCCGGGGCTATGCTCGGGTACGGGGTGCGCGTGCGCCTGCGGACGCACGCGGGACTGCTCGCGCTAAGCTGCGCCCCCGGCGGGCCCGCCGCCAGCATCCTTCACGAGCGCCGCCAGCAGCGCGAGCGCCTGCATCGGCGTCAGCTCGTTCGGGTCCACGGACTTGAGCCGCTCCACCACCGGGTGCGGCGCCGAGCCGAACAGCCCGAGCTGCTCCCCCTTCGTCTCCTCCGCCCCCGCCGCGTGCCGAGCGCCGAGCGCCGAGCGCCGCCGTCCAGCCCCATCGCTCCCCGCCCCGCCCAGCACCGGCACCATGCGCGCCCCCTCCGCCTCGAGCATCCCCAGCACCTCGCGCGCCCGCTCGAGCACGCTCGGCGGGAGCCCCGCGAGCCGCCCGACCTCGATGCCGTACGAGCGGTCCGCCCCGCCCGGGACGAGCCGGTGCAGGAAGAGGACGCGGTCCCCCACCTCGCGCACCGCGACGGTGAAGTTGCGCACCGCCGGCAGCTCCTCGGCGAGCTGCGTCAGTTCGTGATAGTGCGTCGCGAACACCGTCTTGCACCCGAGCCGGTCGTGCAGGTGCTCGCTCACCGCCCAGGCGATCGAGACTCCGTCGTAGGTGGACGTCCCGCGCCCGATCTCGTCGAGCAGGACGAGACTGCGCGACGTCGCGGTGTGCAGGATCGCGCTCGTCTCCGCCATCTCCACCATGAAGGTGGACTGCCCGCGCACGAGGTTGTCGCTCGCGCCGACGCGGGTGAAGACGCGGTCGCAGACGCCGATCCGCGCGCGCTCGGCGGGGACGAAGCTCCCCATCTGCGCCATCAGCACGAGGAGCCCGACCTGGCGGAGGATCGTGCTCTTCCCCGCCATGTTCGGCCCGGTGAGGATGACGACGCGCGCGTCCTCGGTGAGGAGGAGGTCGTTCGGGATGAACTTGTCGCGCGGCATCATCCGCTCGACGACGGGGTGCCGCCCGCGCGCGATCTCGAGCGTGAAGCCGTCGTCGAGCGTCGGGCGCGCGTACCCCTCGCGCTCCGCGACCTCGGCGAGCGAGGCGAGGACGTCGAGCTCGGCGAGCACGCGCGCGACGCACTGGAGCCGCGCCACCTGCGCGCCGATCCGCCGGCGCAGCGCCTCGAACAGCTCGCGCTCGCGCACGTCGATCCGCTCGGCGGCGGTGAGCACGCGCTCCTCGTACTCCTTGAGCGCCGGCGTGACGAACCGCTCCGCGCCGGCCAGCGTCTGCCGCCGCTGGAAGTCGTCGGGCACGAGGTGCCGGTTGGCGTTCGTCACCTCGATGTAGTAGCCGAACACCTTGTTGAAGCCGACCTTGAGCGAGGAGATCCCCGTCCGCTCGCGCTCTTCCGCCTGGATGCGGGCGATCGCGTCCTTCCCGCCGTCGCGCAGCGCGCGCAGGTCGTCCAGCGCCGCGTCCACCCCGGCGCGGATCGTGTCCTCCTCGCCGATCGCGATCGGCGGCGCATCGACGAGCGTCCGCGCGACGTCGCCGGCGAGGTCGGCGCAGGCATCCCACCGCCGCCGCGCCTCGGCGAGGACGCCCGCCTCGCCGAGCGCGCGCAGCGCGTCGTCCACGCGCGGCAGCCGCGCCAGCGAAACGCCGAGCGCGCCGAGCTCGCGCGGCGTCGCGCGCCCCGCCGCGACCTTGCTCCCGAGCCGCTCGACGTCGCGCACGCCGTCGAGCGCCGCGCGCAGCGCCTGGCGGGCGACCGCGTCGTGCGCGATCGCCTCGACCGCGTCGTGCCGCGCCTCGATCGCCGCGCGCGCCGTGAGCGGGGCGAGGATCCACTGCCGCAGGAGGCGCGCGCCCATCGGCGTCAGCGTGCGGTCGAGCACCGCGAGCAGCGTCCCCTCGGTCTCGCCGCCGCGCAGCGACTCGACGAGCTCGAGGTTGCGTCGCGTCATCTCGTCGAGCGGCATCACGCCGCCGGGACGTTCGACCGTCGGGCGCGCGAGGTGCGGCACGCCGCCGGGCTGCAGCTCGCGCAGGTAGCGGAGCAGCGCGCCGGCGGCGCCGAGCGCGGGCGCGTCGCCGCTCCCGATGCCGAAGCCGTCGAGCGAGAGGACGCCGAAGTGCGAGCGCAGCTCCTCGCCGGCGAGCGTCGGGTCGAACTCCCACTCCTCCCGCTCCGTGACGAGCGCGCCGTCGCGCTCTCCCTCGCGCGGCACGGCGACGTCGGCGGCGGAGCCGCGGGCGAGGACGACCTCGCGCGGCGCGAGCCGGGCGAGCACCGCCGCGACCTCCTCCGGCTCGGCGAGGAAGAGTCGCAGCTCGCCGGTCGAGAGGTCGGCGGCGGCGATCCCCGTGCGCCCCGCGGCGCCCGCGGGCGCGTGCAGCGCGCAGAGGAAGTTGTTGCGCGCGCCGTGGAGCAGGTCGTCGGCGAACGCGGCGCCCGGGGTGATCGTCTCGACGACCTCGCGGCGCACGATCCCCTTCGCGAGCTTGGGGTCCTCGACCTGCTCGCAGATCGCGACGCGGTGCCCGTGCTGCACGAGCCGGCGGAGATACTCCGCGCCGGCGCGGACGGGGATCCCGGCGAGCGGCACCTCGGCGGCGCCGCCGTTGTTGCGCGCGGTGAGCGTGAGGCCGAGCAGCCTCGAGCCCTCCTCGGCGTCGCCGTAGAAGAGCTCGTAGAAGTCGCCCACCCGGAAGAAGACGAGCGCGTCCCGGTGGCGCGCCTTCACCTCGCGCCACTGCTGCATCAGGGGGGTGTCTTCGGTGGCGGCCATGGAAGCACGGGCAGGAGGCCGCCGAGCGGCGGCCGGAGCAGGGACGGGCTCAACTTCGCAGCCGGCGCGCCGGGCAACAACCGGCCGCGCCGCCGGCGCCGCCCGGGGCTAGGCCGGCGGGCCGGCCGCGCGTGCGCGCGGCCGGAAGCCCCGCAGCCGGTTCGCGTTGGCCACCACCGTGACCGAGCTGAACGCCATCGCCGCGCCCGCGATGAGGGGC
>DASUSM010000232.1:0-2773 GCA_036375115.1 Gemmatimonadaceae bacterium
GCCGTCGCGCCCTCCTCCGGGAAGTGGAGCGCGACCCAGTCGACGACCTCGACGAGCTCGTCGCCGTCGAACCGGCCGAGCTTGTACCATCCGCTCTTCGAGGGGATGAGGATCCAGTCCCGGTAGCCGCTCTCCGTGCTGTACATCGGCGGGTCCATCACCGCGCGCAGCTCGTTCCCCTCGTAGCGAACGGTGAACGTCAGCTCGGTCGGCGGCTTCTCCTCCGGCGCGACGAGCGTCGTGTCGCCGCCGCCGGGCGGCTGCGGCATCGGCTCCATGCGCATCCGATAGCGCCCCTCCAGCCGCCGCGCCGCGCCCGCCTCGACGACGCGCGTGAACGACGGCCGCACGCCGACGCGCAGCGCGACGCGCACGGTGTCCCACTGCATCGCGAGCGTCGCGCCGGTCGAGCCGACGTCGGGGAACCACCACGTCAGCACCTCCATGAAGGGCCGCGTCTCGCGCTGCACGGGGAAGCGGATCTGCCCGGCGCGCCGCTTCGGCGCCATCGTGTGGAAGAGCATCGTGTCGCGGTCGAGCACCATCTCCCACCGCTCCGGCGCCGTGACGATCCAGACCGAGTACTTCCCCTTCGGGACGTCGATCCCCTCGATCGTCGCGTCCTTCGAGAGGGCGAGCGTCGTCGCCGCGTTCGCGCCGGGCGTCCACGTCTCGCCGGCGTGCACGCGCGTGCCGAACAGCCCGGTGCGCCCCCGCGCGCGGGGGCGCGAGTACTCGACGGTGATCCTCGTGCCGTCCACCGTCTGCGAGACGGTCGCGGGCTCGCTCGCGAAGAGCTGGGCGTGCGCGGTCGAGGCGACGGCGCCGAGGACGAGCGTCGCGAGCACGGCGGGGACGATGGGTCGCATGGCGACTCCACGGTGAATGGGAGCGGAGCGGCGAGGATCAGCCGTACCGGGCGTCGATCGCGGTCCTGATCTCGTCGAGGGTCTTCCCGTCGCGGTGCAGTCGATAGGCGAGGCGGCCCTGCCCCTGACAGACGCGGCAGTGCATCGCCATCGCGTGCTCGCCCTCGAAGCAGCCGAGGAGCGAGTAGAGCCGGTCGCCGCACCCGCAGTGGCAGCGGATGCCGTCCACGATCTGCGGAATGCGGCGCACCTGGTCGAAGGCGGCTTGCACGTCCGGCTCGTCCTCGAGCCGCTCGGAGGCGAGGACGCGCGAGGCGTCGATCCCCGGGCGCGGCGTCGGATGCGGTCCCGGGGCCGCGCTCGCGCCGGCGACGGCGCAGCGCTCGAGCGCGCGAAGCGGCACGAGCGCGAGCGCGGCGACGGCGGACAGGCTCGTCGCGAGGAAGTCGCGGCGCGGAATCGGGGGACGCGTCATCGAGTGGCTCCGGCCGGCGGGGGACGTCGCCGGTCGTCCGGGTCCCGTCCAGCATAGGGGCGATGCCGGACGCCGGCAAGGCTGGGCCGCACGCGCGGTCGCCGGCGCCCCACCCTTGCGCGGCGGCGCGGATCGCGTGCAGCGTCGAGAATGACTCGTCCGCCTTCCGCCCGCGCCGCCGCGCGCCGGTCCGCGCTCGCGGCGCTCGCCGCCGCGCTCCCCGTCGCCCTTCTCTTCGCCGCCTGCGTTCCGCCCGCCGGCGCGCCGCAGGCCGCGAGTGCCGACGTCCCATCCGCCGCTGCGCCGGCCGCCGGCGAGGTCGTCTTCTTCGACGACTTCGCCGGCTCCTCGCTCGACCGCACGAAGTGGACGGTCGAGGTCTGGGGGCACACGGTCAACGACGAGAACCAGGCCTACATCGACTCGCCCGAGACGATCGCCATCGTGCACGGCGATTCCGCGGCGGGCGCGGTCGGCGGCGCGCTCGAGCTGCGGCCACGCTGGCGCCCGGGCTTTCCGGCGACCGACTCGACGACGCTCGACTTCGTCTCCGGGCGGGTGAACACGCGCGGAAAGTTCACCTTCGCGCACGGCACGACCGCCGCGCGCATGAAGCTCCCGTACGGCGCCGGGCTCTGGCCGGCCTTCTGGATCCTCGGCACCGGCGACTGGCCGCAGACGGGGGAGATCGACGTCATGGAGTACGTCGGCGACTCGACGTGGACGAGCGTCGCGCTGCACGGCGACCGCTACTTCGGCGACACGCCGCTCGTCCACCGGCAGCGCTTTCCCGCCGGCACCGACGCCGGCGACTGGCATGTCTACTCGGTGGACTGGACCGCCGACGCGATCGTCTTCCGCGTGGACGGCGGCGAGGTCTATCGCGTGACGCGTCCGATGGTCGAGCGCTACGGAACCTGGGCCTTCGACGACGCGAAGTACCTCATCCTCAACCTCGCCCTCGGCGGCGTCTACCCGGCGAGCGTGAACGGGGCGCGCGAGCCCTACCTCGGCCTCCCCGCCTCGACCGTCGAGGCGATCAGGAGGAACGAGGTGCGGGTGCTCGTGGACTGGGTGCGCGTGACGAAGCGGTAGCCGCTCCGCTCACACCGTCTTCGGCTCCGGCGGGTGCGACTCCAGCTCGTGCGAGTCGAAGTAGGCGCGGAAGCGGTGCACGAGGCCGTCGCGCAGCTCGACGACGCTCACCCCCGAATAGACGACGCGCTCCCCCGCCGCGTTCGTTCCCTGGCTCGTCCACTCGAGCATCGCCGTGTCGTCGGTCGAGACGACCTTCGAGAAGTCCGAGCGGATCTCCTCGAAGCTGTCGCGGTAGCTGCGCCAGAAGCGGCGCGCACCCTCGCGTCCGTAGTGCGGCGACGGGTCGAGCGGATTGCTGATGATCGCCTCGTCGTCGAACAGCGCGACCATC
>DASUSM010000233.1:0-3093 GCA_036375115.1 Gemmatimonadaceae bacterium
ATCGTCGGGCCGCCGCAGGTCGCGAGGGCCGACCGATGAGCGCCGTCACCCCGACCGTGCTCGATCCCACGGGCTACGAGCTCCCGGCGAGCCAGCGGCGCGCGCTGCGCTGGATGCTGTACATCGGCTATGCCGCGCTCACCGCCGGCGTCTTCCACGGTCTCGCGAACGCGCTCTCCTACGCCGGGATCTCGATCCTCGGCTGGTTTCCCGGCCTCAGCACGTACTACCAGGGGCTCACGGCGCACGGCGTCGCGAACGTCCTCATCTTCACCTTCTCCTTTTCCAACGGCTTCCTTCCGCTGATGACGGCGCGGGCGCTCAGCCGGCCGCTCGACGGGCGGTTCATCTGGGCGAGCTTCGGCGCGCTCGCCGCGGGCAACGTCCTCGTCGTCTACGCCATCCTCTCGAACCAGGCGAGCGTCCTCTACACGTCGTACGCGCCGCTCCAGGCGCACTGGTCGTACTACCTCGGCCTCGTGCTCGTCGTCGTCAGCACCTGGCTCGCGCTCGCCGCGATGCTCGTCGACCTCTTCGCGTGGAAGCGGGAGCACCCCGGGGCGCGCATCCCGCTGCTCGCGTACATCTCGGTCACATCGTACGTGATGTGGGCCCTCGCCTCGATCCCCGTCGCGGTCTCGTTCCTCGGCTTCCTCCTGCCGTGGACGCTCGGCCTGATCGACCGGATCGATCCGCTGCTCACGCGCACGCTCTTCTGGTTCACCGGGCACGCCATCGTCTACGCGTGGCTGCTCCCCGCCTACGTCTCGTGGTACGCGCTCGTGCCGCGGCAGGTCGGCGGCGCGCTGATCAGCGACTCGTACACGCGCATCGTCTTCATCCTCTTCCTGCTGCTCTCCATCCCGACGGGGATCCACCACCAGTACACGGACCCGGGGATCCCGACGGCGGTGAAGGCGCTGCACGGCGTGCTGACGTTCGGCGTCTTCTTCCCGAGCCTCGCGACGGCGTTCAGCGTCATGGCCGCGCTCGAGATCGGCGGGCGGCGCGCCGGCGGACGCGGCCTCCTCGGCTGGATCCCGAAGCTCCCCTGGAAGGATCCATCGGTCGTCGCGCAGCTCCTCGCCATGCTGACGTTCATCCTCGGCGGCGCGACGGGGCTCATCAACGCGAGCTACACGATGAACCAGGTGATCCACAACACGACGTGGGTCCCCGGCCACTTCCACATGACGGTCGGCACCGCCGTCGCGCTCACGCTGATGGGGATCGCCTACTGGCTGATCCCGTACCTCACGGGGCGCGCGCTGTTCAGCCGCGGCATCGCGCTCGCGTCGTCGTGGGTCTACGCGCTCGGCGTCCTCGTCTTCGCGCGCGGGATGATCTCGGGCGGGCTGGAGGGGATGCCGCGGCGGACGTTCATGGCCGAGGCGACCTACTCGAACCCCGAGTGGCGCCTGCCGGGGATCCTCACCGGGATCGGCGGGACGATGATGTTCGTCGGCGTGATGCTCTTCTTCCTCGCGATCGGCCTGACGATCGTCGCCGGGAAGCGCGGCGCGCAGCCGCTCGACATCCCCGTCTCGGCGACGCTCACGGCGCCGTCGCGCACGGGGTGGGAGCCGGTGCTCGACCGGCTCGGCCTCTGGACGCTCGTCGCCATCGGGCTGATCGCGATCGCCTACCTGCCGTTCTTCCTCACCTGGACGCCGAACTTCGTGTCGCCGGGCTTCACCGGCTACTGACGCGGCGCTCCCCGTCGGGCACGGCGGTCAGGAGGAGGGAGAGCGGGCGGCCGGTCTCCGGGTCGGCGGGCTCCTCGAGCCGCTCGAGCCGGAGCGCCGCCGCGTCGAGCGCGGCGAGCCACGAGTCGAGCGTCCGGAAATACCACGGCATCGCGTGCGGGAAGGCGCCGCCGAAGGCATCGAACGTCTCGATGCGCCAGCCATCGCGATACGGCCCGTCGCCGGCGGCCGTCCACGGATGCACCGTCTGGAGCACGACGGCCCCGCCGGGCGCGAGCAGCCCGCCCGCGGTCGCGAGCACGGGGACGACGTGCTCGGCGAGGAGCGCGAAGTTGAGCACGACGACGTCGTACGGTCCGCCGGCGAGCGACGGCGACTCGACGAGCGCCTCGAAGCTCGCGACGCGGAAGTCGCCGCCGCCGAGCGCGCTGGCCTGCGCGACGAGCGCCGCGCTGCCGTCGAGGCCAGTCACCTCGTAACCGTGGCCGGCGAGCACGCGGGCGAGCCACCCCTCTCCGCAGCCGAGGTCGAGCACGCGGCCCGGCGGACGCAGCCGCACCGCGGCGACGACGGCCGCATCGGTCCCGGCGCGGCGGCTGGCGATGCGCCCCGACCGGACCGCGTCGGTCCACGCCGCGGCGTTCGCCTCCCAGCTCGCCGCGATCGTGCGGCCGCGATCGGCTGCGGTCACCCGCGCGCTCCGCGTCTCGTCATCCGCGTGGCGACGGGGCGCGCCTACAGCTTCTTCACTTCCGCCGCCGCCTCGAGCACGGCGCCGATCTCGCGGGAGAGCGCGCGCGCCTCCTGCGTCGCCGTCGAGACGTCGGAGAGCGAGGCCTGGATCCCCGACGAGCGCAGCTTCACGAGGTCGAGCCGCAGGTTGCCGAGCGCGATCTCGGCGTTGTCGAGCTGCTGCACCAGCGCGGCGCGCCGCTGCACGAGGTCGTCGAGCGTCGCGCGCTGGCGGCGGAGCAGGGCGAGCCGGCGGTCCGTGTCCGGCGCGTCGCTCGTGCGCTCCATCTCGGCGATGCGCGCATCGAGCTCCGCGAGGAGCCGCGGGTCGGCGCTCCCCTCGAGACGCTCGATCGCCTGCGCGAGGTGCACGACGCGCTCGACGAGCGCGTTGACGGCCGGGGCGACGTCGGGGAGGAGCGCGCGGTCGGCCTTCGGCAGCGCGGCGACGATCTCGAGGATCGCCGTGCGCTCCTCGACCGCGCGGCGGATCGCGGCGCCGTGCGCGCCGTCGAGCAGGGCGCGGGGCGCGATCTTCTCGAGCTTCCGCTCGCTCGGCGCGGGCGCCGGGGTGGGGATGACCCACTTCGCGCGGGGCATGAGGAAGACGCGGCGGAGCCGGAGCCCGCTCTCGCGCAGCGAGCGGCCGCGGCGG
>DASUSM010000234.1:0-3746 GCA_036375115.1 Gemmatimonadaceae bacterium
CGAGCACCTCTTCTTCTCGCTCGCGCAGTACCCGTCGGACGACCTCGGGGTGCAGCTCGGCTGCGAGCGCGACGACGACGGGCACATCGTCGTGGACCACGCCTGTCACACGTCGGTGCGCAACGTCTTCGCGGCGGGCGACATCGTCCCGGGCTCGCAGCTCGCGATCACGGCCGCCGCCGACGGCGCGGTGGCGGCGATCGCGATCCACAAGAGCCTCCTTCCGGCGGAGCGGCGGATCGACGCGTGAGCGGCGTCAGCGGCGCCGGGCGGCGCCGCTCACCAGCGCAGGACGAGCGTCTGCTTCTCCTGCTTCCGCACGATCTCGAGGCGCACCGCGGAGCCGCTCGCCTCGCGGACGGCGCGCACGAGGTCCATCGGCGTGCGCAGCGCGCGGCCGTCGGCGCGCTGGATGACGTCGCCGGCACGCAGACCGGAGCGCGAGGCCGGGGTGCCCATGCCGACGTCGAGGACGAGCAGCCCGCCGTCCACGCCGAGCATCTCGCGCAGATTGCCCTGCACGTGCGCGACCTCGGCGCCCGCGACTCCCCCCGTCATGCCGCCGGAGATGAACGTCGGCGGGAGCGGCGCGGCGGCGGGCACCGGCAGCTCCGGCGTCCGCGGCGTGACGGCGGTGACGGCGGTGCGCTCCGGGCGCGGCGCGCGCGCGGGGGCCGGCGGGAAGAACGGCGCCGCCGGATCGGCCCGCACCGCCGTCGGCCGCTTCGCCACGACGAGCGTCGCCGAGTGCGTCGAACCGTCACGACGGTAGCGCACGGGGACCTTCGCGCCGGGACGCAGGACGACCTCCAGATCCACGCCGCGCCCGCGCAGCTCGGTGTCGCCGAGCATGACGAGCACGTCCCCCGCCTGGAGTCCGCCGCGCTCCGCCGGCGAGCCGGCATCGACGGCGACGATCTGCGGGTAGTCGTGGAAGAAGAAGCGGCGGTTGCCCGGCCGCGGCTCGATCGCGCCGGAGAAGCTCACGCCGATGTAGCCGGCGGGCTCGGCGCGCACGCGCTCGGCGGAGCGCGGGGTCTGCACGACGCGCACCTTCGGCTTCGTCTCGCCCGTCTCCATCCGGACGCGGCGCTGCTGCCGGTCGAGGCGCGCGAGCGCGCGCTCGAGCTGCGTCTCGATCCCGCGCAGCTCGTTCTCGCGGACGACGATCGAGATGCGCGCGGCGTTCATCGGCTCGCCGGCGGCGAGGTCGGCGCTGAGCTTCTCGAGCTCCGGGCGGAGGCGCATGAGCTCCGCCTGCACCTCGCTGAGCTGCCCGCGCAGCGTGCGCGCGAGCTCGGCGCGCTGCGTCGAGTCGCACGCCGCGCACACGCTCCCCTGCGCCGAGGCGCGCACGCCGGGGACGGTGAGCGCGAGGGCGACGGCGGCGCCGAGGACGAAAGCGAGTCGCGAGGAGCGTGACATCGGTACGTGCACTAGAAGCGTCCGACCTGCATCCCGGACGGCTCGAGCGTGGCGCCGAGCTGGCGCAGCGTCGCCTCGCGCGCGCCGAGCGTCGTCAGGTAGTAGCGGTTGATCACGGGGTCGTCGGGCGCCTGGTAGAGCGCGCGGCGGGTGGCCGCGGCGACCTCGTCGAGCGCGGCGAGGCGCGTGCGGTAGCCGTCCGCGTCGTCGAGCTGCGTGGCGCTGTCGTTGGCGACGAGATACGTGGCGGCGAGCTGGTAGCGGCGCTCCGCGTCGAGCATCACGGCGAGCGCCGCCTCCTCGGAGGCGAACGTCGCATCCTCGAGCGATGCCTCGCCCGCGACGTCGGCGAGCGGATCGGCCGTCGCGTCCGCCGCCGTCACCGAATGGCTGACGCGGCCGGCGACCGCGCCGGCGGCGAAGAGGACGACGGCGGCGGCGGCGCGCATCATCCAGCGGCGCGCCGCGACGGCGCGCGCGGCCGCGGGCCCGATCGCGTGCAGCGGATGCGCGGACGAGATGTCGGCGGGGGCGGGCGACTGGAGCCCCTCGGCGCGCAGCCGCTCGCTCAGCGCGTCCCAGGAGAGCAGCGGCGCCTCCGCCGCGCCGCGCGCGCCGGCGGCGAGATTGCCGAGCGTGCGGTAGGCCCGCCACTCGCGCGCGCACGCCGCGCAGGCCGCGAGATGATCGGCCTCCACGGTCGTCGGCTCGTCGTCGGCGAGCGCGGCGAGGCGCTCAGCAGGAAGATGCAGCATGCTCGGATCCATTGGTCGGCGTTCGTGACTCCACCACGTGCGCGAGCAGCCGACGAAGCTTCGCGCGTGCCTTGAAGAGCTGTGACTTCGAGCCGCCCGCCGTGATGCCGAGCTCGCGGGCGATCTCCTCGTGCGTGTACCCCTCGACGTCGTGCAGCAGGAAGACGGTGCGCGCGCCCGGCGAGAGCCGCGCCGCGGCCTCCTCGATCGTCGCGGCGAGGAGTGCGCGGTCGCCGTCGTGTGCGACGGCGTGGTCGTCCTCCTCGATCGGCGTCTCCGTGCGCGCCAGGCGCTTCACCCGGCGCATCGCGTTGAGCGTCCGGTTGACCGCGATGCGGTGCGCCCACGTCCCGAACTGCGCGTCGCCGCGGTACGTTGGCAGCGCCCGGAATATCTGGATCCAGACGTCCTGCGCCACATCCTGCGCGAGGTCCGGGTCCCCCACCAGCCGTCGCACCACCGCATCGATGTGTGGCGCATGGCGCGTCCAGAGCGCCCGCTGCGCCAGCTCGTCGCCGGCGATGGCGCGGCGGATGGTGAGGAGGTCCGAATCCATGCGTGGGTCCGTGCTATGGGTCACGGGGAGAGCCTGGATGGTTGCCTGGGGAGACGCGAGGGTGGGGGGTGGGGGCTGGGGGGTGGGGAGAGGAGTTCATGGTGAATTCCCCGCGCCACCCCCGACCCCCTACCCCCACCCCCCGGCGACACCCTCCAGCCCGCCTGACAAAACGACCTAAGTGACTGTACTTCCACGTGTTCGTCACTATACTATCGCACCCCTCCCGGGGCGGGTTTCGGCCGTGTGTCGAATTCGTCAGGGATGGGAACCTCGATCGTTCCTCGCAGTATTCCCACCGTAACTCGTCGCGTCGGTCGCAGGACGCACGTCGGGCGTGATCCCGATCACCTAGCACGCCCCCTGCTACTGTCGAGTGACGCGGTGTTCCTCCCGGATCCGTCTCGTCCGGGCGGCTTCGATGTCGCCTAAGGAGTCGTCGTGCTCGCATTGCTGCTCGCCGCCACGTTCGCCGTCTCCGCCGACGGTGGTCTCGAGTCCGCCACGCCGCGCTCCGTCGGCATGTCCGCGGCTCGCCTCGAGACCATCGATCGGGTCGTCGCGCGCGGCATCAGGGCGGGCGGCTACCCCGGCGCGGCCGTGGTCGTGGGACGCAAGGGGAAGGCGGTGTGGGAGCGCGGCTTCGGCCGGCTCGACTGGTCCGCCGGCAGCCGCGCCGTGGACCCGGCGACGACGATCTACGACCTCGCCTCGCTGACGAAGGTCGTCGGCACGACGACGGCCGCGATGATCCTCTTCGACGAGGGGCGGCTCCACCTCGACGCCTACGTCCGCTACTACATCCCCGAGTTCACCGGCGGGTGGAAGGACTCGGTGACGATCCGCCAGCTCCTCACGCACCGCTCGGGGCTGCCCGCGGGACGCGACCTCTGGCGCATCGCCTACAACCCCGAGGAGGCGCGGCGCTACGCGATCGAGACCGACCTCGCCTACGTCCCGGGGACCCGGTACATCTACTCCGACCTCGGCGCCGACCTGCTCGGCTTCGT
>DASUSM010000235.1:0-18809 GCA_036375115.1 Gemmatimonadaceae bacterium
ACCTCGACCCGCTCGAGGAGGAGGCGCTGCGCCGCTCGAGCATTCACCGCGTCCCCGCCGGCGACATCGGCCGGAAGGCGGCGGAGTCGATCGCGCGCCGCGCGGGGACGACGCATCCGCTCTACCTCCACCTCGATCTCGACGTCCTCGACCCGAGCGTCGGGCGCGCGAATCCGTACGCGGCGCCAGGCGGGGCGTCCCTCGAGGCGCTCGTCGCGTTCGTCGCCGCCATCCGGGCGCACGCGTCGCTCGCCGCCGTCACGCTGTCCGCGTACGATCCGGCGTCCGATCCGGACGGTCGGATCAGCGGAGCGGCGCTGCGGCTCGCGGAGGCCGCGGTCGGCGATCGAGGTTGACCGGCGGCAGGACGCGCGTCGCCGACACGCCGCTCACCGCGCCAGCGTCAGCGCCGAGCGCTCCTCGCGCCACACCTGCTCCATCGTGCACTGTCGCGGCGCCTTGTCGGGGCGCCAGCGCAGGAACTTCGTCCCGTGCCGGAAGCGCCCGCCGGAGAAGTGGTCGAAGCGCACCTCGACGACGAGCGTCGGGCGGAGCGGCTTCCACTCGCTGGAGCGCGCCGTGCTCCACCGGCTCGGTCCACCCGGCGCCTGGCCGGTGAACCCCGGGGGCTTGACGAGCTTCTCCAGCTTCTTCGTCAGCGCCGCCTTCTCCTCGCGCGGGATGTTCGACGTGAAGCCGACGTGGTGGAGCAGCCCCTCGTCGTCGTAGAGGCCGAGGAGGAGCGAGCCGACGATGGGCGCCTTCGACGCGTAGCGGAAGCCACCGACGACGCAGTCGGCGGTCCGCATCGCCTTCACCTTCTGCATCGCCGAGCGCTCGCCGCTCGCGTACGGCGCATCGATGCGCTTGGCGACGATGCCGTCGAGCCCTCCCCCGATCGACCGCAGCCACTTCTCGACGGTCGGCATGCGCCTCGTCACCGGCGAGAGGATGATCCTCGTCCCCTCGGGAACGCTCGCGTCGACGAACCGCTCGAGCGCGGCGCGGCGCGTCGCGAGCGGCTCGGCGACGAGCGACTTCCCGCGCGCGTCCACGAGGAGGTCGAAGACGACGAGCGTCGCGGGGTGCTCGGCGGCGAGCTTCGTCACGCGGCTCTGCGCCGGGTGGATGCGCTGCAGGAGCTCGTCGAACGAGAGGCCGCCGTCGTGCGGGACGACGATCTCGCCGTCGAGCACGAACCGCTTCGCCGTCAGCGCCTGCAACGTCGCGACGATGTCCGGGAAGTAGCGCGCGAGCGGCTTGCCGGCCTTGCTCCGGAGGTCGATGCGGCTCCCGTCGCGGAAGGCGAGGCAGCGGAAGCCGTCCCACTTCGGCTCGTACTGCCAGGCGCGGCCGACCGGCAGCTCGTCCACGAGCTGCGCCTCCATCGGCGCGTACGTGCGGGAGAGCGGAAGCGGCATGCGGCTCAGACGAAGCGGGCGAGGTCGAAGCGGTTCCGCTCCTTGAGGAGCGGCGCCCAGAGGTCGCCGACGTCGCGGATCCGGTCGGGGACGTTCCGCAGGTGGAAGTCCTCGATCCGGACGCCGCGCGCGACCTCCTCCCACGTCACCGGCGTGGAGACCGTCGCGCCGCGGCGCGGGCGCGGCGAGTAGATCGACGCGAGCGTCCGTCCCCACGCATTCTGGTTGTAGTCCACGAGCACGCGGCCGCGCGGACGGTCGGCGACGCGGTACACCGCCGTCAGGAGCTTCGGGTGGTCCGCGGCGATCGCCTGCGCGAACGCCTTCGCGAACGTCCAGACCTCCTTCTGCGTCGGGCCGCGCACGATCGGGACGTAGACGTGCATCCCCCGGGAGCCGGTGGTCTTCGCCCACGACTCGATGCCGAGCGTCTCGAGCGCCTCGCGCACGAGGAGCGCCGCCTCGCGCACGTCGCCGAACGACGCGCCCTCTCCCGGGTCGAGGTCGAAGTGCAGCCAGTCGGGGCGGTCGGTGTCGTCGCAGCGCGAGTACCACGGGTTGAGGTCGATCGTGCCGAGGTTCACGATCCAGAGCAGCGACGCGAGGTCCTGGACCATCGGGAAGTCGATTACGCTCCCCGAGCCGTGCTCGATCGCGCACGTGCGGATCCAGCCGGGGCGGTGCTCGGGCGCGCGCTTCATCCAGAAGCACTTCCCGGCCGCGCCGTTGGGGTAGCGCTTCATGACCATTGCGCGGTCGCGGATGTGCGGGAGCAGCACCGGCGCGACCGCCGCGTAGTAGTCGAGCAGCTCCCCCTTGGTGATCCGCTCCTCGGACCAGAACAGCTTCCCGAGGTTCGTCAGCCGGACGGTGCGGCCATCCACCTCGATCTCGTGCTCGCGGGGGCCGGCGGAGGCGCGGGAGCGGCCCGGGATGGTCGCGGTCATGACCGCCCCCTGGTGCAAGGGGCGTGCGGCCCCCCGGCCGAGGTCGCCGGGCGCCATTGACGTTTGTGATGCAGATCACGATCCTTGCGTCGGGCGAGCCCAGCCGACCAGACGGTCGGGGCGCCTTCGGCGACGCAGCCGGCCCGTACCTGGTACCGAGCCATCCGCCGCCCGCCGGAGCATCCCCGATGCGATCCCGAAGCGCCCCCGCACTCGTCGCGACCCTCGCCGCCGCCCTCGCCGCCGCCTGCTCGGCCCCCGACGCGGTCGCACCGCTCCCGACGTCCGCGTCGTCGCGGGGCCCCCGCGCCGCCGAGGCCGGGGCGGGCGCGCCCTGCACGTTCGAGCGGAGAGGGCGGACGCTGCGCCTGACGGCCGACTGCACGACCGACCGCACGATCCGGGTCGGCGACGGCCTCACCCTCGATGGCGCCGGTCACACGATCACCGTCGTCGATCCCGCCGGCGATCACTTCCGCGGCGCCGTCGTCGAGAACGCGGGCGCCACGGCGAGCGTCCGCGGCCTGCGCATCGCCGCGCACGCCCTCGCCGACGTCTGCGACGCCGGCGACGATGCCCTCGCCGGGATCCGCCTCACGGATGCGTCGGGCGTCGTCGCCGACAACGTCGTCACCGGGCTCGCGCAGCTCCGTCCGGACGGCCAGGTGAGCGGGTGCCAGGAAGGGTGGTCGATCGTCGCGCGCACACGCGCATGGGAGGGCGCCCCGGTGCGCGTCGCGATCACCGGCAACCGGATCGATCGCTACGGGAAGGAGGGGATCCTCGCCTTCGGCGCCGTCGCGGCGACGATCGCGAACAACGACGTGCGCGGCGGCGGCGCGCAGTGGTCGCAGGCGCAGTACGGGATCGAGGTGACGACCTCGGTCCCGGGAGTGGTGCGGCAGAACCGCGTGACGGGCAACATGTATCTCGGCGCCTACCCGGCCTGGGCGGGCGGGATCAACTCGGATGCGTCGCGGCGCCTGAGGGTGAGCGGCAACGTCGTCACCGGATCGAGCGCGGGGATCCAGCTCTTCGCGGCGCAGGACGCCGACGTCGTCGGGAACACCGTGGTCGGCGCGTCGCCCGCCTCGTGCCCGGCGTGGGCGAGCGCCGGTGCCTGCACTTTCGGCGTGCAGATCTCGGGCGCCGGGCGCGTCCACGGCAACGACCTCCGGTCGCTCGACGTCGGCGTCGACGTGCTGGCGGGGTCGGAGCGCGTGAAGGTCTCGGGAAACAGGATGCGCGACGTCGGGACGCCGGTGCGGCGGCAGTAGGAGCGCCGGCGGCGCGGGCGAAGCGTCCGCCGAGCCGGACGACCGAAAGTGGCGAGCCCGCCTCGTCGGGGCGCGATATCCTGCGGGCGCGACGACGGCCGGTCCGGCCGTGCGCGACCCTCCGAACGTCACGAGCCGCCATGACCAGCGTCATCGAATCGGTGTCTCCCGCCCGTGCCGCAAGGCCCCTCGCTCCATCGTCGGGATCCGTCACCACGACGTTCCGCTGCCTCGCCATCCCCAGCGCCGTCGCCGAGGCCGTGCGCGCGACGATGCGGGCGCCGGGGTACGGGCATCCGGCGCACGTGGAGGTCGCGACCGGACACGGGCCGTGCCGTCACTGCCTGCGGACCTTCGACATCGGCAGGGAACGCCGCATCCTCTTCACGTACGACGCCTTCGACGGCGTGGAGCCGCTCCCGCTGCCGGGACCCGTCTTCATCCACGCCGACGCCTGCTCGCGCTACCCGGAGGACGGCGGATTCCCCGAGGACCTGCGCGCTCACCCCGTGACGCTCAATGCGTACGCGCGCGGGCGCCGGGTCCTCGCCCAGGAGTACGTCACGGACGGCGTCGTGGAGCCGGTGCTCGAGCGGCTCTTCGCCCGACAGGACACCGCCTACGTGCACGTGCGCGACACGGAGGCGGGGTGCTACGACCTGCGCATCGAGCGCGCGCCCGGCACGGCCGACTGAGCGGCCGGCACCGGGCCGGCGCCGAGCGGCTCGCGATGGTACGGTAGCCGCACGACCGCGCGCACGCCGCCACCCGCGGCGCCCACCAGCTCGACGCCCGCGCCGGCGCCGTACAGCTCCTCGAGCCGCGCGCGCGTGTTCGAGAGGCCGACCCCGTCCGACCGCGCCTCCGCCTCGTCGGGCAGCCCGGCCCCGTTGTCGCGCACGGCGAGGTGCAGCGCGCCGTTCTCCCGGCGCGCGGTGATCTCGATCAGTCCTGGCCCCGGCGTGCGCGCGATCCCGTGGCGCACGGCGTTCTCCACGAGCGGCTGGAGGATCAGCGTCGGCACGAGCGCGGCGCGCGCCTCGTGCTGCACGTCCACGCGCACCTCCAGCCGCTCGCCGAATCGCACGCGCTCGATGTCGAGATAGAGGTCGAGCAGAGCGAGCTCCTCCTCGAGCGTCGTCTCCGGTCCCGCGCCGCGGTCGATCGTCGCCCGGAGCAGGTCGCCGAGCCGCGCGAGCATCCGCACGGCGGCGTCGGTCTCGCGCAGCCGTACGAGTCCGGAGATGGCGTTCAGCGTGTTGAAGAGGAAGTGCGGGTTCAGCTCCATCCGCAGCGCCTCGACGCGCGCCTCCGCGATGCGCGTCTGGAGCTGCGCGGCGCGGGTCTCGAGCGCGGCGGAGAGGAGCGCGCTCTCGCGGTACCGCCGGCGGTAGTCGAGCGCGTACCACGCGCCGACGATCCCCCAGTACGTGAAGAGCTCGAGCACGAGGAAGAAGTTCGTCCACGCGGCGAGCGTCGCGGCGAGCGTCGTCGGGCGGCCCAGCTCCGACGGATCGACGAAGCGGATCACCGTCGCCTGGTAGATCGCGCCGACGACGAGCAGGTGCGTCAGCGCGACGAGGAGCGAGGCGGTCGCGTGCGCGGCGAGCGCGCGCCACCGCGTCCGCTCGTCGTCGAGCCGCACGCGCGCGGCGAGCCAGGCGACGAGCGGGGTGAGCAGCGCCCACGTCCACCACCACGGCATGTTGCCGACGAGCGCGTCCATCCACGATCCCGGCCGCCCGCGCGCCGCGCCCGACAGGTAGCCCTTCGCCGACTCGACGAGGCCGAAGGCGGTCCAGACGCCGAGCACGACGAGCCAGCGCGGAATGGTTCGCACGAGGGAGTCCCTGGGTCGTGAACCGCTACGCTGCGCGCGGCTCGCGTGTCGCGCAAGACCGCACGTCGCGGCGGACGAGCGATGCCGCGCCGCCGCCGTGACGGGTCCGGCGGCGCGCATCACGGCTCGCACCGCGCATGCACGGCGCGCCCCTTCCCCGCACGCGCCACGCCGATTCGCTGGCTCGGGCACGTCCGCGCGCCTAGCGTGCGCGGCCGACATCGGCGCCCTGCTCATGCCCCCACTCCGTCGGAGGAGCTCATGCGGATGGACATGCGACACCCGCTCGCCACCACCATCGCCCTCGCCGCGTCGCTCGCCGCCTGCGATGCATCGTCCGCGGCCGCGCCCGCGCAGCCCGCCGACCCGCGCATCGCGGCGAACGCCGTCGTCCCGCTCGACCCGTTCGGGCTGAACGGAGTGACCGGCCGTCCCGGCGATGCGTGCGTGCGCCCGGAGCACCGGCAGTTCGACTTCTGGCTCGGCGAGTGGGACGTCCTCGATCCCACCGGCGAGACGCTCCTCGGCACGAACGTCGTCGAGCGCGCGCTCGACGGCTGCCTCGTGACGGAGAGCTGGACGGACGCGGGCGGGAACCGCGGCCGCAGCATCAACTCGTACGACGCGGCCGAGGGAAGCTGGGTGCAGATGTGGGTCGCCGCCGGTGGCGGCTTCGGGGGCGTCCTCATCATGGAAGGAGGGCTCCGGGGAAACCGGATGGTGATGAGCGGCGACCGCGTCTTCGCCGACTTCCCCGGCTTCGTCCTCCGCGACACGTACGAGTGGACGCCGCTCGAGGACGGCACCGTGAGGCAGTACGCCACCGTGGAGCCCGAGGTCTTCTCGCCGTGGGACGGACGCTACCACCGGCGCGACGCGATCACCCCCGCCCCCGAGGTGATCAACCCGACCTGCGGCGCGCGCGCGGCGAGCCGCGAGCTCGATTTCCTGCTCGGCCGCTGGCGGCTGAGCGCCGGGAAGGGCGAGGGATCGGCGAACGCCGCGGGGGCCGGCTCGAGCATCGTGACGACGGACCTCAGCCGGTGCCTCATCGAGGAGCGCGTCTCGGGACCGAACGGCTACGAGGGGTGGAGCTTCGCCGTGTGGAGCGCGATCGACCACGACTGGCACCGCACGTATGCCGACAACCTCGGACGGAGGCTCGTGCTCCGCGGCGGCCGCTCCGGCGACGCGATCGTGCTCGCCGGGACGCGGCGCGGCGCGAATGGCGAGGTCGTGGACGTGCGCGTCTCGTGGGCGCCGTCCGGCACCGGCGTCGTGCAGCGGTGGGAGTACTCGCGCGACGGCGGCGCGACATGGGCCGCGGAGCGCACGGTGCACTACGTGCCCGATTGAGCGACGGTGAACGCGGCTCCCGGCGGTGACGCCGCCGGGCCTCCGGTGGTGCTAGTGCACACCACGGAGAGTCCTTCGAGAGCAGCCGGGAGCCGCGATGAGCCCGAACGACCAGGGCGCCGCCGGGGCGCTGCGCGCCGTCGTCGTGGACGACGAGTCGCTCGCGCGCACGTGCGTGCGGGTGGCGCTCGAGCGGCGCGCCGACGTCCGGATCGTCGCCGAGTGCGAGGACGGAGAGGCCGCCGCGAGCGCCGTCGCGGAGCTCGACCCGGACCTCGTCATCCTCGACGTGCAGATGCCCGGCGTGGACGGATTCGGCGTCATCGAGCGGGTCGGCGCGGAGCGCATGCCGCCGGTGATCTTCGTGACCGCGCACGACGTCCACGCCCTGCGCGCCTTCCAGGTTCGCGCACTCGACTACGTCCTCAAGCCGTTCGACGACGCGCGCCTCGCCGACGCGCTCGACCGCGCGCGGGCGCAGATCCGGCTGCGTCGCGACGGGGAGCTCGGCCGCCGGCTCGCCGCGCTCGTCGCCGATGTCCGCGCCGCGCCGGACGGCGCGGCGGCCGTCGCGGCGGCCGGACCGGACGCGGGCGCGCGGCGGCGTGGCTGGGTCGCGCGCCTGACGGTGCGCACGGACGATGGACGCGCGCGCATCCTCGCCGCGAGCGACGTGGACTGGTTCGAGGGGGCGGGCAATTACGTCCGGCTCCACATCGGCGCGGCCTCTTTCCGCATCCGCGCGAGCCTCGCCGGCCTCGCCCCGCGCCTCGACCCCGTCCGCTTCGTCCGCGTCCACCGCTCGACGATCGTCAACGTCGCGCGCATCCGCGAGGTGCAGCCCTGGTTCGGCGGCGACTACATCGCGATCCTCCACGACGGACGACAGCTCCGCGTCAGCCGGACCTACGCCCGCGACCTCCTGCGCCCCGTCTGGTCCTGAGCGCCGCCACTCGCGGAAATCGCAGCTTTCTGGTAGCGTCTTCCTCGTTCCCGGCCGCGTCGTGCGCCGGGCTCCGCGGAGATCGTCTCCAGCGACGGAGGGCACATGTCGACGGTCGCAGCACGGGGAGCGCCGGGCACCCTCACGCCCGGCGCGATGGCGGCGGAGGAGACGCGTCCGACCGATCGGCGCGTCCGGTCGATCGACATCATCCGCGGCGCGGTGATGGTCCTGATGGCCATCGACCACGTCCGCGTCTTCGCCGGCGTGCCACCCGGCGGGCCTGACTACGGCGTCTTCTTCACCCGCTGGGTCACCCACTTCTGCGCGCCCGCCTTCCTCTTCCTCGCGGGGACGAGCGCGTTTCTCCACGGATCGCGGCCCGGGCGCAGCACGAGCGAGCTGTCCCGCTTCCTCCTCGCCCGCGGCGCGTGGCTCGTCCTCCTCGAGCTGACGGTGCTCCGGCTGGCGTGGACGTTCAACGCCGACTTCGCCTCGTACAACCTCGCCGGCGTCATCTGGGTGATCGGATGGTGCATGATCCTCATGGCCGCGCTCGTCCACCTGCCGCTGCGCGTCGTCGGCGCGATCGGCCTGGCGATCGTCCTCGGCCACAACGTGCTCGACCACGTGCCCGGCCTCGCGGCGACGGCGCGCGAGAGCGCCCTCGCCCCGCTCTGGAGCGTGCTGTACTTCGGCGGCCCGGTCGAGATCGCCGATGGCGGGACGCGGCTCGTCGTCCTCTACTCGCTCGTGCCGTGGATCGGCGTGATGGCGGCCGGCTACGCCTTCGGACCGGTCGTGCGGATGGAGCCCGAGCGGCGGCGCCGCATCTGCCTCCGCGTCGGCCTCGGCGCGACCGGCGCCTTCCTCGTGCTGCGGCTCCTCGACGTCCACGGCGATCCAGTCTCGTGGCGCGAGGGGACCTCGTGGCTCCCGGCGGCGCTCTCGTTCCTGAACACGACGAAGTACCCGGCGTCGCTCCTCTTCCTCCTCATGACGCTCGGGCCGACGATCGCGCTCATCCCGCTCCTCGACCGGGCGCGCGGCTGGATCACCGACGCGCTCGTCGTCTTCGGGCGGGTCCCGTTCTTCTACTACGTGCTGCACATCCCGCTCATCCACGCGGTCGCGGCGGTGATCTCGCTCGTGCGGTACGGCGAGGTCGTTCCGTGGCTCTTCGGCAACCATCCGATGGAGCCGCCCCCGGTGCCCGAGGGCTACGCGTACGGCCTGCCGATGCTGTACCTCGTCACCACCGCCGTCGTCGTCGCCCTGTACGTCCCCTGCCGCTGGTTCGCGCGGCTCAGGGAGCGGCGCCGCGATGCCTGGCTGAGCTACCTCTAGAGCGGCTCGCGCAGCAGCTCCTCGACCGACACGGCGACGGGCCGGGTCCGAGCGCTCCGCAGCGCCTTCCCGATCCGCGCCGAGTCGAGCGCGAGCGTGTCGTAGCCGGCGCGCGCCAGCGCCGCCAGCGTCTCCGCCCACCGCCCGCCCGCGCGCCGCGCGTAGACGTCGCGGTGGAGCACGAGCGAGTCTCCGCGGACCTCGGCGAGCTCGTAGACGATGCTCACCGGCACGGGGCGGAGGAGCGCGAAGTCGCGCGTCTCGAGCATCTCCCCGGCGAGCGAGTCCACCGTCGCCGCGGCGGCTCCCGACTCGCCGTGCAGCATGACGAGACGGGCGAGCGCGATCGCGTCCTCGTTGCGCATCCGGATGCAGCCGTGCGACAGGGCGCGTCCGATGCTCACGGGGTAGGGCGTGCCGTGCATGTAGTACGCGTCCCGCATCAGCAGCTTCACCTTCCCCATCGGGTTCTCCGGACCAGGCGGGGTCACGGTGTCGTCGCGCGCCCACGCCGACGCCGGGGGGATCCACCATGGATTCCAGACGACGCGCTCGACGGTGAAGTCGCCGACCGGCGTCGCGTAGCGCCGCTCGCCGACGGCGACCGGGACCGTGAGGACGAGCGATCCGCCGACGGAGGCGTCGAGCCGGAAAGCGGGGATGTTGAGCCGCAGGACGAGCTCGCCCTCCACCGCCTGTGCGGCGGCGGGCGCGGCACGCGACGCCCCGACGAGGGCGACCGCGGCGGCGAGGGCGATGCCTCCCGCGGCGGCGCGGGCGATCCGCTCAAGCCGCGCGGACATCGCCATTACCCCCGTGCCGCGTCAGCCGGCGGCGCGGGGGCTCCGGCAGGGCGTCGGGGACGCGAAGGACGGCGACGAACAGGCTCGTCGCGATGCCGAGCAGCAGCACCGGTCCGGCGGCGACGTGCAGGTTCAGCGCGGCGAGCAGCCAGAACGATGCGACGAGCGCGGCGATGGCGGTCGTGAGGTCGTCGGCGAGCCGCGTCGCGCGCGACGAGCCGGCCGGCGCAGCGCCGGGACGGCGAGCCCGCCGCCGGCTGCGGCGTCGCGCGGACGACCGCAGGACCATGCCGACCAGGTGCAGCGCGAGGAGCGCGGTCATGCCGTCTCGGAGGGCGACGGGGGTGAAAAAGCCGTTCGCGCGCCACCGCACGATCGCCGCGAAGAGGAGCGAGAGCGCGGCCGCGGCGGCGAGCGTCGCCACGACGAGGGGAGCGGCTCGCGGCCCATCGACCCGCAGCCGCCACGCGCTCCACCCGAGCGCGGCGAGCGTCACGCCGACCGCGACGGCTCGGTTCGTGAGCCCGAACGGCGCCGTGATCGGCTCGCCGATCGGAAGCGGCCAGAGCGGCATCGCCGTCGCGGCGACGAGCAGCAACAGCAGCGCGCGCTCGCCGAAGGAGAGGCCGATTCCTCGTTCCGGACGGTCGTATCGCATCATGGGAGGGCGCGTCCTCCGGCGGGTGCATGGGACCGGGCTCGACGCGGGAAAGCACTCCTCGCGAGCCACCCGAAAGCTCGCCGCCGGGCAGCCCGCCGTCTGTCGGGCCTCCGCGCGAGGCGCGTCGGGCGAAACCGCAGACGCGACGCGCCATCGCGGCCGATGCGACGGGGATGGTGAGGTTTCCGCCGACAGCGGTTCCTGCGAACCGCCGATTGGCCCTCGCGGCTCGCGGCCTACACTTCGATCGAGAGGGATCGGCCGCGGACACTTACCGGGAGAGCGGGCCATGAGAATCCGACGAGCGGTCATCGGGATCGACTTCGGCGCGCCGTCGATCGCCGCCGCGAGGTGGGCGGTGCACCACTTCATCCCCGAGGAGGACGCCGAGCTCCTCCTGATGCACGTGCTCCCGGTCGGCGAGCCGGCGCCGGAGACCGGGGCCGACGCGGCGGCCATGGCGGCGGCTCGCGCGCGCGCGCTCGAGCAGCTTCGCGCGCTGCGCGCCACGCTCGGCGTCGCGAGGATACGCGTCGCCGTCCGGATGGGGGAGCCGGCCGTCGAGCTGGCGGAGGCCGCCTACCGGTCGCGCGCCGACCTGCTCGTCGTCGGCAAGCGCAGCGTGCGGCACGGTCCCTGGTCGCGGCTCGGCGACACGGCCGACCGCCTGGCATTCGTCACCTCCGTCCCGGTGCTGCTCGTGACCGGGCCACGCGACGTGCGGCCGCGCCGTCTGCTCGTCGCGCTCGATGGCGCCGCCGACCCGTCGCTGCTGCGCTGGACGTCGCACCTCGCCGAGCGGTTCGCCGCACGTGTCACCGCGATCCACGTCGAGCGCACGCCGGCGCGGCGCATCCAGCGCTCGTTCGCCGCGATCGCGGCGCACGCGCACGAGCCCGCCGGCGAGGACGCCGCGATCGCACCGTGGCAGGAGGAGGGCCGCTGGCTCGGGATGCTCGCGGCGGCGGGGATCGACGTCGGGAAGACGTCGGTCGAGCTGCGACAGGGAGACCCGGCCCGGCAGATCCTCGCCGAGGCGGAGCGGGAGCGCAGCGAGCTGATCGTGATCGGCCATCACGGCGAGGCGCACCTGCGGCACGCCGTGCTCGGCAGCGTCGCGCGCGCGGTGCTCCGCGGCGCGAAGTGCCCCGTCCTCCTCGTCACCGATCCGCTCGACGAGATCGTGGAGTCGGACGAGCGCACCAACGTCGCGGCGGCGGGCCCGAGGGAGTGACGGGGACATGATCGCCAGGATGCGAGACCGTCGCGAGGCGGGCAGACGGCTCGCCGCGCGCCTCGGTCACTTCGCCGGCCGGTCCGACGTCATCGTGCTCGGGCTGCCGAGAGGCGGCATCCCCGTCGCCTTCGAGGTGGCGCGCGCGCTCGGCGCTCCGCTCGACGCGATCGTCGTCCGCAAGCTCTGCGTCCCCGGTCACGAGGAGCTGGCGATGGGGGCCGTCGCGTCCGGCGGGGTGCGCGTCGTCGACTCGGCGGTGCTCCGTCAGCTCGACATCGGGCGCGACGCGCTCGACGCGATCACCGATGTCGAGGTGCACGAGCTCGAGCGGCGCGAGCGCATCTACCGTGGCGGGGCGCCTGCGCCGGAGGTGCGCGACCGCACCGTCATCCTCGTGGACGACGGGCTGGCGACCGGCTCGACCGTCTTCGCCGCGGTCGAGGCCCTCCGCAAGCAGGAGCCGGCCGAGATCATCGTCGCAGCGCCGATCGGATCGCCCGCGACGTGCGAGGTGCTCGAGCGGGTCGCCGACGACTGCGTCTGCCTGGACATGCCCGAGCCGATGCTCGGCGTCGGACGATGGTACGAGCACTACGCGCCGACGTCGGACGCCGAGGTGCGCGCGCTGCTGGCGGAGGCGTCGCGCGCGAGCGTGCCGCGCGCCCCGGCGCTTGGCGCACTGCGCCGGGCCGCGACGGAGCCGTCTCGCTGATCCGTTCCGAATGCCGCTCTGACCCCAGCGGCGAGGAGGTACGATGCGTACCACCAGATGCGTCCCGATCCTCGCACTCGGCGCCGCGCTCGCCGGTGCCGCCCCGATCGCAGCGCAGTCCGTGCACGGACCGGTGCTCGAGCTTCGCCCGCTCGTCGGCGGCTACGTGCCCGCCGGCGCGCAGCGCGACGCGCTCGGCGAGACGCTGGCGTACGGGGCGCAGGGCGCGGTGGAGCTCGCGCCGGGCAGGACCTTCGTCGCGACCTTCGTGCTCGCGCGCCCGCACGATCTGTCCGATGCCGCGCGCCGCCGCGTGCGCCTCACGCTGCTCGACATCGGCCTCGAGTGGGACCGCAGGGTCGCGATCCTCGGCGACTGGGAGCTCAGGCCGCTCGTCGGCGCCGGACTCGGCGTTCGCGGCTACGCGATCCGGAGCGAGTCGGAGTCGGAGCGCGATCGGACGCGCGCCCTCCTGGGCGGCTACGGAGCGATCGGGGTCGAGCTGCGCAGTGGCGCGCTCGCGCTGAGGACCGAGGCGCGCGGATACGTGTCGCAGTTCAGCGGGCTCGCCGAGGACGAGCCGTCGACGATGCGCGCGGATGCGCTGCTCTTCGTCGGCCTCGCCTGGCACCTGCGGTGACGCGGCGCGGCAGGCCCGTCCCTGCCGCGCCCGGCGCTCACTTCGGGGTGACGCGGACCCCGTCCTCGATCTCGTCCGACGGGAAGAGGATGACGCGCTCGTCCGCTGTCAGTCCGCCGAGGACCTCGACGGTCGTCCCCGTCCGGTGACCGAGCTCGATCGTGCGGCGCCGCGCGCGCCGCCCCTCGACGACGTACGCACTCCACCCGCCGGCGTGCCGGAAGAGCGCGCTCGCCGGCACGGTCAACACGTCGGCGCCCTCCCAGACCGTCATGCGCACCTCGACGCGATAGCCGTCCCCGAGCGCCGACGGCGGGTCCTCGATGCCGACGCGAACGTTCACGCGCTGCTCGTCCACGCCGAGCGCGGAGACGCGGGTGAAGGCCGAGGGCTCGACCTGCTGCACGCGTCCGCGGAGCGACCGGCCGCCGCCCCACTCGACGATCTCGACGGCGTCGCCCGGCTCGAGCTGCACGGCGTCGGTGGACAGGACGTCGGCGATCACCTCGAGCGCGCGCGGATCGCCGACCTCGAGGAGCGGAGTGCCGGCCGCGACGACGCGCTCGCTCCGCTCCGGCACGCGGAGGACGCTGCCGGCGCACGGCGAGCGCACCGCGACGGCGGCGCGCGACCCATCCACGGCGACGAGCGCGCTGCGTGCGACGCGCACCTCGGCCGCGGCCGCGCGCGTCCGCGCGTCGGCGGCCGCGAGGTCGTCCCCGCGCGAGCGGTGCGCGAGCACGACCTCGTCGCGCTCCTGCGGCGAGATCCCGCCCGCGGCGAAGAGCGCCTCGTAGCGGCGCGCCGTCAGCGCCGCGTGCTCCTCCGCGACGCGCGCCTGGTCGAGGCGGACCGCCGCCTCGCGCTGCATCGCGAGCGCCGAGGCGAGTCTCGCTTCGGCGGCGCGCTGGCCCTGCTCGTCGAGCGGCGCCGGCGCGATCCACGCGACGATCTGCCCGGGAACGACGGGCGCGCCCTCCTCGAGGGCGATGCGCCGGACGCGTCCCGTGACGGGGGCGGCGACGACGTAGCGCTCGCGCACGCGCGTGAGGCCTTCGGCGTCCACCGTGACGCGCATGGCTCCGCGCACCGCGGGCGCGGTCTCGACCTCGACGGCACGCGGGCGCACGGCCCAGACGACGCCGGCGAGCACCACGGCGCCGATGCCTGCTCCGGCGACGATGCCTCGCGTGACACGCATGACGCACCTCCGCGGGTCACTCCCGCGACTTGAGAACCTCGATCATGTCCAGCCCGTCGAGCCGTCGCCGTACGGCGAGTCCGGCGACGACGGCGGCGGTGGCGACGACCGCCATCGCGTAGATGTACGTGCGCGCGCTCACGATGACCGGAAACCGGTACAGCTCCGCGTCGAAGCCGAGCGCGATGAGATGGGCGAGGCCGAGGCCGAGCAGCAGCCCGAGCGGTGCGCCGGCGGCATCGATCGCCGCCTGCTCGCCGAGCAGCAGCGCGGCGACCTCGCGCCGCGTGAAGCCGAGCACCCGCAGGCTCGCCAGCTCCCGGCCGCGCTCCGAGAGCGCGATGCGCGCACCGTTGTAGAGCACGCCCACCGCGATCACCGCGGCGAGGAGCGTGACGACGAGCGTCGTCGTGAGGATGGCGCCGCTGATCGCCTGCTCGAAGTTCTCGAGCTGTCCGCGCCGCGTCGCGGCGCCGGCGACACCGGGGTGCCGGCGCAGCGCGGCGAGCGCCGCGGCCTCGCCCCCGGGCTCGAGCGCGAGATGCGCGCCGGAGATCACCGCCCCCTCCCCGACGAGGCGGTTGAGCGCGTGGAGCTCCATGTAGCCGTTGATGCCCACCATCTCGTCCAGCAGGGCGGCGACGACGACGGGTCTGGCCGTGCCGCGCTCGAGGATCTCGAGGCGCACGGTGTCGCCCGCGGCGACGTCCAGCGTTTGCGCGAGGCTCGTCGTCAGCACGAGCCCCGACGGCGGCATCGTATGGATGTGGCCGTCGAGGTCCGCGAGACGGCGCAGCGTCGCGTCGGCCTCGAGCCCGGTGACGACGATCTGCCGGGAGCGGTGTCCGGCGCGGATCCGCACCGGCACGGCACGGTAGGGCTCGACGTGCCGCACGCCGGCGATCGCCGCGAGCTCGTGCGCGGCGCGCGCCGGACGCGGCTGCACGAAGGCGACGGAGATGTCGGCACGATCGACGACCCGGAACTGGAGGTGGATCAGCCAGCCGACGACGTCGAAGGCGAACATCCCGGCGACGAGGATCGCCGCAGCCATCGCCACGCCGAGCACCGACGCGATCGCGCGCAGCGGCCGGCGCTCGAGGTTGCGCGCGATCATGCGCGCGCTCGACGGGAGCCGCACCCGCCATCCGAGCCGCTCGAGGAGCAGCGGGCGGAAGACGGCCGGCGACGGGGGCCGCATCCCCTCCGCCGGCGGCAGCGCCGCCGCGGCCCGGATCGCGCGGAGGGCGCCGAGCGCCGCCGCGGCCGCGCTCACGCCGATCGCGATCGCGACGAGAACGATGCTCGTCTCGTGCCGGAGCTCGGGGAGCCGGAAGTACGGCTCGTAGAGCGAGGTGTACGCCGACCCGACCCAGGCGCCGAGCGGCACTCCGCCCGCCGCGCCGAGCGCGACGGCGACGATGCCGTAGCCGAGGAAGTGCAGGCCGATCGTCCGGTCCGTGTAGCCGAACGCCTTCAGCACGGCGATCTCCTGCCGCTGGGTCGCGACGAGGCGCGACAGCACGATCTGGAGCAGGAAGCCGGCGACGAGGAGGAACACCGCCGGCATCACCGTGCCGAAGGCGCGCAGCTGGCGGATCTCTCCCATCACGGTCTGATGCGAGGCCTGGTCCCGGCGCGGATAGGCGCGTCCGCCGCCGTACGGCGCGAGCAGCGCGTCCACGCGCGCGATCACCTCGTCCTCGCTCGCGCCGGGCGCGAGCGCGATGGCGACGCTGTTGAACGCCCCCTCCATCCCGTAGCGCGCGCCGAGCACGCGGCGGCTCATCCAGAGAATGCCGAAGTGCCGGCTGTCGCCGAACTGCCCGACGCCCTGTGGGACGTCGTGCACGAACTCGGGCGAGAGCGCGACGCCGACGATGCGCAGCGTCTGCCAGCGTCCGTTCAGCACGGCGCCGAGCGTGTCGCCGACGTCGAGGCCGTTGGCCAGCGCGAAGTGCTCGCCGACGAGCACCTCGTCCGGCGCTCGTGGAGACACCATGCGGCCGCGCCGGAGGTACGTCACGTTCAGCGCGGCGGCGCCGTCGTCGGGGACCGACTGCACGAAGCCCGTCGCCGGCTCGGCGAGGCCGGGGACCTCGAGCAGCGCGCTCGCTTCGATCCGCGTCTCCGCCGTCGCGACGCCGGCGATCTCGCGGATGCGGCCGGCGAGCGGCTCCGGCGCCCGTTCCAGGGAGGCGAAGACGTCGGCGAAGCGCGAGCGCTCGTAGAACTCGTCCCGCGCCCGCTCCACCGATTCCATCGTGCTCCCCATCGCGACGACGGCGGCCACCCCGCACGCCACGACGGCCGCGATGGTGAGAACCTGTCCGCGCATCCGCTGCAGGTCGCGCAGGAGCTTCCGGTTCAGCGCGCGCATGGCCGTCTCACCAGCTCAGCTCGTCCGGGGAGCGGCGCGCGATGTTGCGCCGGTCCTCGACGATGTGCCCGCTCGAGATGCGCAGGACGCGGTGCGCCATGTCGGCGATGACCGCGTTGTGCGTGATCAGCACGGTCGTCGTGCCGATCTCCCGGTTCACCCGCTCGATCGCGTGGAGCACGAGCTTCCCCGTCTCGTAATCGAGCGCGCCGGTCGGCTCGTCGCAGAGGAGGATCTCCGGGCGCTTCGCGATCGCGCGGGCGATGGCGACGCGCTGCTGCTCGCCGCCGGAGAGCTGCGCGGGGAAGTGGTTCGCGCGATCGGCGAGGCCGACGAGCGCGAGCGCGTCCGCCGGCCGCATCGGGTCGCGCGCGATCTCCGTGACGAGCGCGACGTTCTCGAGCGCGGTGAGGCTCGGGATGAGGTTGTAGAACTGGAAGACGAAGCCGACGGACTCGCGTCGATACTGCGTCAGCGCGCGCTCGTCGGCCCGGGTGAGGTCGCGGTCGCGGTAGCGGACGGTGCCCGTCGTCGGCACGTCGAGCCCGCCGAGGATGTTGAGCAGCGTGGACTTCCCGCTCCCCGACGCGCCGAGCAGGACGACCAGCTCGTGCTCGCACAGGGCGAGGTCCACGGAGCGCAGCGCGTGCACCTCGACCTCACCCATCCGGTAGACCTTGCCGACGCCGCGCAGCTCGAGGACGGTGGGCGCGTCAGGCGTCGCCTCCGTCTCCGCCGCCGGCGGCGCCGGCGCGACGGACTCGAGGAGCGACGCGGCCACGCCGGCTCACCCCAAGAGCGGCGGCGCGGCGTCGGACTCCGCCGCGCGCCCTGCGTGCGGGAGCAGGTGCCCCGGCGCCGCGGTGGCGCCGAGCGCGCTCGCGGGGACCGCGAACCAGCGGATCACCGGCGCGAGGTCGGGGAGCGCGTCTTCGCCGATCGCCGGCCGCACGCGAACGCCCCAGTCGCCGTGCTCGAGCTCCGCCCCCGAGACCGTCGTCTCGTACAGGTAGCGCTCGTTCTCGAACGACGACGCGCTGAACATGCGGCGCGCCTCGGCCGCGCGGTCGGCGGAGGATGGGACGAGATCGACGACCACGTCGAGGGGCAGCAGCGCGCCGAGCGCGATGCAGGCCTGCACGGAGTCGCGCTCCGGATCGCCCTCGTGCAGCGGCAGGACGTCGAGCGCCAGAACGGCGACGTGCGGCCAGCCGGCGCGCACCCGCTCGAGGCTCGTCGCGCCCGTCTCGTCGGGGTCGGGCGTGAGCGGATGGCTGGTGAGTCCGAGCTCGACGGGCGACATGACTCCTCCGGATGAAGCGGCCGTGCGGGGACGGCTCGGGACGCCGCGTCGCATCCCGTCCGTCCACACCCGCACGATCGCTCCTTTCTCGCGGAATCGCTGTCGGCGATTGCTTCGTTCAGGGTCGGGGAATCGCCATCTCCGCCGCGGCCGGGATGGGAAGCACGACCGCGTCGTGTCGCGGCCGCCGGCGTCGCGGATGACGGCGCCCGCGATCCGGCTCCGACGCGCCGCCGAGCGCGATCGCGAGGCCCCCGCGCAGCTCGCTCGCCGCCGCGCCCGGCGCGAGCGCCGAGCGCCGGGCGCGGTCGAAGAGCGTGCGGCGCCGGACCTCGCCGAACAGCGCGAGCGGACCGGAGACGGAGATCGACAGCCCGCCGCCCCAGCTCCAGTGCGGCAGCGCATCCTCGACGAGATCGTCGGCCGCGCGCGTCTGGAGACCCGCCCCGAGGAAGACGTACGGCTGCACTCCGGCGCCCGTCGGCACGCCGAGCAGCACGTCGGCGTCCACCGCCCAGAGGGGATCGGCGCCCTCGGAGTCGAACAGGGCGGGGAGCGAGTTGACCGCGCCGCCCCCGCGCAGCCCGATGCCGTGCGCGCCGACGCCGAACGTCGCGCCGAAGAGCCACGGCGCGCCGATGTCGGGGCCGCGCCCCGCGTGCAGGGCGATCGAGGACTGGCCGTGCAGCGCGGCCGGCGCGCCGGCGAGCAGGGCGAGGACGAGCGCGAACCTGATGACGT
>DASUSM010000236.1:0-2717 GCA_036375115.1 Gemmatimonadaceae bacterium
GCTTCGGGGCGAGCGTCGCCGTGTAGCTCGCGATCGTGTCGACGACCCACCGGCGCACCGCCGGCGGGACGGTCCCGCGCGACTCGCGGAAGGTGCCGTCGCGGAAGTTGATGCTGAAGAAGTAGCGCACGCCGTCGAGGCACTCGCACCAGGCGGCCTCCTGCCGCGCGAAGGACTCGAGCTCCTGCGGCGGGAGCATCGACTGCTCGAGGGCGTACGGATCGACGCGGACGACCTGCCGGCCGAAGGCGGTGATCATCGTCGTCAGCACCGTCGTGCGCGCGTGCCCGCTGAACTCCCAGGCGGCGAACGACGCGTAGTCGGTGAGCGTCCCCTCGGCCGTCGCGCGGTGCGAGCGCGCGGCGAGCTGCGCCTGATACGTGAGGACGGCGGCGAAGACGAGCGCCGCGCCGAGCAGGACCACCGTGAGCGGAGGACGCGCGCGACCTCGGGCCTGACGCGGGGCGTTCTTGTCGCGGAAGAGCACGAGCGTGGCTCCGGGGGTGGGCGCCGACGGGCGCGCGGGGTCGTTCCCTACTTGGATCGCTGGCGCAGCACCGCGACGGCCAGACCCAGCGCGGCGGTCGCCGTCAGGGCGCAGCCGCTCAACCGCAGGACCCAGGCGAGCGCGCCGCCCGCCGCCAGTCCGAGCGTCGCCAGGCCCAGTCCGATCGCCGCGAGCGCGGTGTAGACACTATCCTTGCCACCGCCGCGCATCGCGCGCCTCCGCCGATCGAATTCGGGAGACGGGCGGTCGAGCACCGCCCGCGTGGGTTCCGCGGCGGCCGAAGGGCCGACGCATCACTCCGCGGGCGTCCATAGCATGGTGACGCCCCGCAGAGCCGTTGTCAACGCCGCCGCGGAGCGAGTCGGAGGCATCGCTCCACTCGCCCGCGGCGCCGCGGTACGTTATCGCGAGCGGGCCCGGGCAGGGGTTCGAGACTTGTTCGAGAACCGTATCGCTCGATGCGATCGCCGGCTCGGCCGCCGGTACCGATCGTGCGGAGGGGGCCACTCGTGTCCGCCTTGAACGACCTCCGCCCGCGAGACGTCCGGCCGGTCGCGCGCCGGCTCCCGATCGGTGCGGAGCCGCAGCCCGACGGAGGGACGCACTTCAGGGTCTGGGCGCCGAAGCGTCGCCGCGTCGAGGTGGTGCTCGAGCCGGACGGCGAGGGAGAGGGGGAGGCGTTCGCGCTCGAGGCGGAGGGCGACGGCTATCACTCGGCGCTCGTTCCCGACGCCCCCGCCGGCGCCCGCTACCGCTTCCGCCTCGACGGGGGGACGCGACTCCTCCCCGATCCGGCGTCCCGCTTCCAGCCCGATGGCCCGCACGGTCCCTCCGCGGTCGTTGACCCGGCGGCCTTCCGGTGGACCGACGCCGCCTGGCGCGGCGTGCCGCGCCACGGCCAGGTCGTCTACGAGATGCACGTCGGGACGTTCACCCGTGAGGGGACGTGGGCGGCGGCGGCGCGCGAGCTCCCCGTGCTCGCCGACCTCGGCGTCACCGTGCTCGAGCTCCTTCCCGTCGCCGACTTCCCGGGGCGGTTCGGCTGGGGCTACGACGGGGTGAACCTCTTCGCACCGACGCGCCTCTACGGCACGCCCGACGACTTTCGCGCCTTCGTGAACCGCGCGCACGAGCTCGGCCTCGGCGTGATCCTCGACGTCGTCTACAACCACCTCGGGCCGGACGGCAACTACCTGCGCGAGTTCGCCGACGCCTACTTCTCGGCGACGCGCCGCACCGACTGGGGCGACGCGATCAACTTCGATGGGCTTGATGCGGCGCCCGTACGCGAGTACTACCTCACGAACGTCGCCTACTGGATCGGGGAGCTGCACCTCGATGGACTCCGGCTGGACGCGACGCAGGAGATCCACGACTCGTCCGAGCCGCACATCCTCGCCGAGATCGGACGGCGGGCGCGCGAGGCGGCGCCGGGGCGCGCCGTCTTCGTCGTCGCGGAGAACGAGCCGCAGCGGTCGCGTCTCGTGCGCCCGTTGGAGGACGGCGGCCACGGGCTCGACGCGGTCTGGAACGACGACTTCCACCACAGCGCCCTCGTCGCGCTGACCGGGCGGCGCGAAGCGTACTACTCGGACTATCTCGGCACGCCGCAGGAGCTGGTCTCCGCGGCGAAGCACGGCTTCCTCTACGCGGGGCAGTGGTACGCGTGGCAGAAGAAGCGGCGCGGCACCGCGACCGCGGGCCTCGACCGCCCGCGCTTCGTCGTCTACACGCAGAACCACGATCAGGTGGCGAACTCGGTGCGCGGCTCGCGCGTGCACGAGCTCACGAGCCCCGGGCGGCACCGCGCGATGACGGCGCTCCTCCTGCTCCTGCCGAACACGCCGATGCTCTTCATGGGACAGGAGTTCGCGTCGTCGAGCCCCTTCCTGTACTTCGCCGACCACCGCGGCGAGCTCGCCGAGAGCGTGCGCGAGGGACGCGCGGAGTTCCTGCGCCAGTTCCCGAGCATCGCGCGCGCCGAGGCGCACGGGGTGCTCGCCGACCCCTGCGACCCGGCGACGTTCGAGCGGTGCAAGCTCGACCACGCCGAGCGCGAGCGCCACGCCGGCGCGTGGGCGCTGCACCGCGACCTCCTCCGCCTGCGCCGCAGCGACCCCGTGCTCGCCCGCCCCCGCTGGGTGGATGGCGCCGTCCTCTCGCACCGTGCCTTCGTCCTGCGCTTCGGCGGCGACGGCGGGGCCGGCGG
>DASUSM010000237.1:0-2976 GCA_036375115.1 Gemmatimonadaceae bacterium
CCGGTACGGGGATTCCCGCCAGGGGCGCCCGGGAAGAGCCGTTGTTGCGGGAGGTGAGGGTGAGGTCGAGGAGGCGGGAGCCCTCCTCCGCGTCCTCGTAGAACATCTCGTAGAAGTCGCCCATCCGGAAGAAGAGGATCGCGTCCCGGTGCCGCGACTTGATCTCCCGGTACTGCTGCATGAGCGGCGTCGCCGTCGCCTCGCTCACCGCGGCTCCGCCTCGGTCACCCACGTCCGGTTCCCCTGCGCCTCGAGCCGCGTCGCCGCGGCGGCCGCTTCAGCCGGCGTCGCGTAGCGGCCGACGCGGACGCGCCACATCGTCCCCGCCGGGACGACGCGCGCCTCCCACCCCTGCGCCGCGAGGCGCGCCCGCAGCCGGTCCGCCGGCGCCTTCGCATCGTACGCGGTGACCTGCACCGTGTACTCGACGCGCGCGGCCGCTGCCGCCGGCGCGGCCGGCGCCCCGACCGGAGCCGACGCTGGCGCGGACGCGGGAGCGCCCGCCGGCGTCCCACGGGGCACCTGCGCCGCGAAGGCATCGCGCGCCGCGACCTCGGGCGGCGTCGCCGCGGTCGTGTCCACCCCGTCGCACCGCGGGCGCAGGTAGACGATCTCGTTCCGCAGCTCGACGTCCGACAGCGGCGCGCGCGCGCCGGCCTGCGCCAGCGCGGCGCATCCGCGCGGCACGTCGCCGCGCGCGAGACGCGCCCGCGCGAGCCAGTAGTGCCAGCGGGGCGCCCCGGGGCTCGTCGGATGCTCGAGCATCAGCCGCTCGAGGTGCCGCTCCGCCTGCGCGTGATCGCCGCGCGCCATCTCGAGCTGCGCGAGCCTGACGAGCGCGTCGGCCGAGCGGCGCGAGAGCGGGTGCTCGATCGCGATGCGATGGTAGTCCCGCTCCGCCTCGGCGGCCGAGGCGGCGAGCGAGGCGCGCCAGAAGAGCGCGTCCGGGTAGCGCGGCGACGACGTCGGCGTGACACGGACGACGGAGTCCACGAGCGCACGCCCCTCCGCGGCGCGCCCCTCGTTGACGAGGCGCTGCGCGCGCGCGAAGACGGCGTCCGACGGCGCGGCCGGTGCGCCCTGCGCGCCGAGGGGAACGGCGGCCGCCGCGAGCAGGGCGGCGAGGGCGAGGGGGCGGAGGAGAGGGGAGCGGGACATCGCGGGAGGGCGTGCGGGGAGCGGCGGGATCAGGCCGCGGCGCGCGCGCGGGGCGCGCCGCAGAGCTCGAGGATCAGCGTGGCGAGGAGCTGCTCCTCCGAGGAGAGGCGCGTCTCCTTCGCCGCCAGCTCGGCGTCGAGGAGCGTGGCGAGGGCGCGGTCGAGCTCGGGGACCGTCCACTGCGGCACCGCCTTCACCCAGGCGCTGACCGCCTCGCCCCACGACCGTCCCGTGTAGACGGAGCCGCCGCCCTTGAGGAAAGCGAACAGCTCCTGCGAGAGCCGGTTGAGCGGCACGCCCGTGTCGCGCCGCGCCCGCGCCCAGGCGAGGGCGAGCGTCTGCGCGGCGAGCGCCATCACGACGGTGACCGCCGACGTCTTCGGCTGCTGGAGGACGTGCTCGAGGAGGGCGAGCGCGCCGGGCGCGTCGCGCCGCGCGACGGCGTCGAGCAGGTCGCCGAGCGTCTCGCCGCGCCGCACGCCGACGACCGCGGTCACCGCATCCTCGTCGATCGGCGCGCCGTTCGCGTAGCTCGCGAGCTTGTCCAGCTCCCCGGCGAGCGTCGGGAGGTCGCTCCCGACCGCGGCGTGCAGCAGCGCGACGGCGGCGGGCGTGATCGTCGCCCCGAGCTCGCGCGCGGCATACTGCTCGATCCATTTCGGGAGCTGCACCCCGGTCAGCCCATCGAACGCGACCTCGGTCGTTCGATCGAGGAGCTTCCTGTCCGCCTTCGCGCCGGCGGGCGCGACGAGGACGAGGACGGTGTCGGGGGCGGGACGCTCGAGGTAGCGGTCGAGCGCGACGCGCGCGTCCTTGCGCAGCGCGCCGACGTCGCGGAAGACGACGGCGCGCCGCTCCGCCATCATCGGCGGCGTGCCGAGCAGCGACTCCACCGCCTCCGCATCGAGCTCGCCGGCGCGCCGGATCTCGAGGTTGAAGTCGCGGGTCGCCGGGTCCACGGCCGCGTCGATCACCCGCCGGACCGCCTGGTCCTTCAGGAAGTCGTCCTCGCCGTGGAAGTAGTAGGCGGGGGCGAAGCGGCGCTCGGCGATCGCCTGCTTGAGATCGTGCTGCGCGGAGCGGGCGGACATGGGGAGAATATACGGGACCGGACGAGAAAGGAGGGAGCCGCGGTCGTCCCTCGCGCCGCCGCTCCCTCCCGGACCTTCTCCCTTCGCTGCCCCGCTACCGCCCCCAGCTCGTGAGCTGGAACTCGCTCCCGGCGAAGCGCATCGGCGCCTGCTCCGCCATCAGCACCGCCGACCACACCGTCATCCCGGAGGAAACGGAGGCGAGCAGGGCCGAGTTCGCCATCGGCTCGTGGGCGGTCTCGGGGATCGAGGCGACGACCGGCGGAAGCACCAGCGGCTCGTCCCGCTCCCCGACGTTCGCCGCGGCGACGACGAGGAGTCCGGCGGCGAGGAGCCCGGCCGCGGCGGAGAAGAGGCCGGCCGCGCCGTTCGGACGCCAGAACGCCGGGGCGCGGCGGAGCGCCGCATCGATCGACGCCGCGGCGTCGAGCGGAGAGTCCTCGCGGAGCCGCGCGAAGAGACGGGCGCGAAACTCCGGGGAGGGCTCGATTCGCGGCTGGTTCCGGAAGACCAGCAGGCTTCGCCGCACGCGCGTGTCGAGCTCGGCGCAGGCCGCACAGCTCCGCAGATGCCGCCGCATCGCGACCATCGCCACGCCCGGAAGCGTGTCGTCCACGAATTCGACGTGCTGTTGGCGGAATCTGCGACAGTCCATGCGGCGGCTCGGAAGGGGCTTCGTAGCGACGCATTGGGTACCCAGGTCACATCCGCGGGTTCCGGCGTCGGG
>DASUSM010000238.1:0-5328 GCA_036375115.1 Gemmatimonadaceae bacterium
CTCCCCGGCGCTCTCCCGTTCCGCGATCGACTTCCACCACTCCATCCGCTTCGCGATCTCCTTCTCGAAGCCGAAGCGGCCGGGCTCGTACAGCGTCTCCCCCCGCAGCTCGTCCGGAAGATACTCCTGCGGCAGGTAGGCGTCCGGCGAGTCGTGCGCGAAGCGGTATCCCGCGTGATAGCCGAGCTCCTTCATGAGCGGCGTCGGCGCGTTCCGGATGTGCAGCGGCACCGGCGCCGCCGGGGTCCGCCGCGCCGCGTCGAGCGCCGCGTGCAGCGCCGCCTTGGAGCTGTTCGACTTCGGCGCGGTCGCGAGGTAGATCGTCATCTGCGCCAGGGGAAGATAGCCTTCCGGCGCGCCGAGCATGTGGAACGCGTCGCGCGCGGCGATGGCGAGCTGCAGCGCGCGCGGGTCGGCGAGCCCGACGTCCTCGGCGGCCATCGCGATCGCCCGGCGGAAGATCGTCATCGGATCCTCGCCGCCGTCGAGCATCCGCGCCATCCAGTAGAGCGCGCCCTGCGGGTCGCTCCCGCGCAGCGACTTGTGGTAGGCGCTGAGGAGGTTGAAGTGCTCCTCGCCGGACTTGTCGTGCCGCGCGAAGCGGAGCTGCATCGCCTCGCGGGCGAGCTCCACCGTGATCTCGCCCTCCTCCTCGAGGTACGCCGCCGCCGCCTCGAGCACGGTCAGCGCGCGCCGCGCATCGCCGTCCGCCTCCTCGGCGATCAGCCGCAGCGCCGCGTCGCCGGCGCGCAGCCGCTGCGCGCCGAGCCCGCGTTCCGCGTCGGCGAGCGCTCGGCGCAGGAGGAGCTCGACGTCGTCCGCGGCGAGCGGCTTCAGGACGAAGACGCGGGCGCGCGAGAGGAGCGCGCCGTTGATCTCGAAGCTCGGGTTCTCCGTCGTCGCGCCGACGAGCGTCACCGTCCCCTGCTCCACCGCCGGCAGGAGGCTGTCCTGCTGCGCCTTGTTCAGCCGGTGGATCTCGTCGATGAACAGGATCGTCTGCCGCCCGCCCGAGGACAGCCGCTCCAGCGCCGCGGCGACGATCTCGCGGATGCGCGGCACCCCCTCGCTCACCGCGCTGAAGGGGACGAAGACGCGCTCCGTCGCGGACGCGACGAGGTGCGCGAGCGTCGTCTTCCCCGTGCCCGGCGGTCCCCAGAAGATCATCGAGCCGACCTGGCCGCGCTCGACGCCGACGCGCAGCGGCTTCCCCGGCGCGAGGAGGTGCTCCTGCCCGAGATACTCGTCGAGCGTGCGCGGGCGCATGCGCGCGGCGAGCGGACGGGAGCCGGGCGGCGGAGAGAAGAGCGACTGCTCGGCGTCGTCGCGCCGCGGTCGGCGGGGAGGCACCGGAGCGGTCAGCCGTGGGCGACGGAGCGCGCCGCGAAGTACAGGGCGCACCCCGCGAAGAAGGCGAGCGGCAGCCGCCACCCCGTCTTCCCCTGGAACTCGGGGACGAGGTTCGACGCGCCGACGTAGAGCGTCACCCCCGCGGAGAGGGCGAGCCCGTGCGTGGTGATCGGCGCGACGAGCTGGGTCACGAGCACCCCGACGATGGTGGCGGCGCCGAGGAGCGCGGCCGCGCCCAGCGCCCGCACCCGCCCCGCGCCGGCGGCGAGAAAGAGGCTCGAGATCGCGAGCCCCTCGGGAAACTTGTGCAAGAGGATGGCCACGAACACGAGCACGCCGAGCGACGTGCTGACCGCGAAGCCGCTGGCGATCGCGACCCCGTCCACGAACGTGTGCAGGAGCAGTCCGGCGAGCGCCGACATGCTCACCGTGCTCGAGACCTCGTGCGTCTCCTCGCCGAAGTGGAAGTGCTGCACGAGCGTGTGCTGCGTCAGGTGCACGAGGAGGTAGCCGCCGAGCGCGACGAGCGCGGCGTCGTGCCCGCCGCGCTCGATCGCCTCCGGGAGCATGTCGGCGAGCGATGCGCAGATCATGAAGCCCGCCGAGAGCGCGACCATCGCCTCGAGCGCCCGCACGCTCCAGCGGCGGCGCGAGGTGACGGCGGCCGCGCCGAGAACGTTCGCCGCCGCGGCGGCGACTGCCGCTCCGAGCGCCGTCGAGATCACGCGGTCGCGAGTCCGAGCCGCTCGACCGTCTGCGCCAGCGCCGCCTCGAGCCCCGGCGCCGGCTGGAACTCCCGCTGCGCCGAGCGCCAGCTCTTCGTGCGCAGCCGCTTCTGCTCCTCGAGCCCCTTCCCGCGCAGCAGATAGAACCAGCGGTCGGTGCGCGAGTAGACGAAGAGCTCGATCGCCGGGTTCAGCGTGAGCTGGTCCTCCGGCGTGTAGCAGACGAACTCGATGCCGCCGTAGCTGGCGAGCGGCACCTTCAGCCGGGCGATCGCATCGCGCACGTCGGGGAGCGGGACGCGCTCCCCCCGCCAGACACGGCCCGAGCGCCGGTCCTCGACGACGACGTCCACCGCCGGCGGGAGCTGCTCCGAGAGGGCGTGAAAGAGGTCGACGACGCGCTCGGCGTTCGCCACGACGTGCGCCGCGTAATAGTCCTCCTCCTTCGTGTACGTGAAGCCGTCGACCCCGCTCCTGAAGCGGCGCCAGATCGACTGCTCGGGCTCCTTGCCACGGAAGAACATTCGCGTTGCGCCTCGATCGTTTCGTGCTGGCGGTCAGCCGCCCTTCCCGTTCTCGGTCCGGTATCGCTCGTACAGCCGCTGCGCCTCCGCGAGCAGCCGCTCGCGCGTGTTGGCCGACGGGTCGCCGATGACGACCTCCACCAGCGCGTGGAGAATCTTACCGACCAGCGGCCCGGAGGGTATGCCCGCGTCGGCGAGATCGTTCCCGTCGACCGCCAGGTCTCCGAGCTCGATCGGATCGCGCCAGGCGACGCGCAGCGCGCGCCGGTAGGTGGACCGGACGCGTTCGGCGGGTGGCGCCGGCTCGCCGGCCGCGCGCCGTGCGTCCCACATCGCCGCCGCAAGCCGCAGCAGCGGAGCGAGACGCGTGCGCCCCGCCGCCGCCGCCCACCGCCGGAGCGTGCCGTCGTCCGCCGGTCCGGCCACGAGCGTACGCGTCATCTCCTCGCCGAGACGCCGCCACCGGTCCACGAGCGCGACGATCCACGCGACGTCCGAGTTCGAGAAGCGGAGCCCGCGGAGCGTGCGGTCGGCGGTCCGGCCGTCGAGGTGCAGGAAGAGCGCGGCGAGGCGCGCGACCGCGCGGTGGGGACGCCGGGCGAGGCCCGGCGGCGGTAGATGGTCGAGCGCGTCGATCGCCGTCTCCGGAAGGTCGGCGAGCGGGGGGACGAGCGTCGCGAAGGCACCGCTCTCCTTCCACCGGCGGATCGCGCGCGCCGGACGCGACACCTGCTCCATCGTCTTCTCGAGCTCCTGCTTCACCCGCTCCGGCGAGAGCCGGCCGAGGTGCGGCGCGCTCTCGAGGATCGCGGCCCACGTCTGCGGCTCGATCGCGAAGCCGAAGCGGCCGGCGAAGCGGATCGCGCGGAGCGCGCGGAGCCGGTCCTCGCGCATGCGCTCCCGAGGGTCGCCGACAGCGCGGATCACCCCACGCTCGAGGTCGCCACGCCCGTCGAAGGGGTCGTGCACCCGCCGCCGCGACGGGGAATAGGCGATCGCGTTGATCGTGAAGTCCCGGCGCGCGAGGTCCTCGTCCAGCGAGGCGCCGAACTCGACCACGGCGTGGCGCCCGTCGGTCCGCACATCCCGGCGGAAGGTGGTGACCTCGAACATGTGCCCGCCCTTCAGCACCCCGACCGTCCCGAACTCGATCCCGATCGGCTTCGTGCGCTTGAACAGGCGCTGGACCTCGGCCGGCGTTGCCGCCGTGGCCAGGTCCCAGTCCAGATGAGGGTGGCCGAGCAGCGCATCGCGCACCGCGCCGCCGACGCACCACGTCTCGAAGCCGCCGCGCTCGAGCCGGTCGGCGATCTCGAGCACCGGCGGCGGCGGGGCGAGCTCGTACCCCTGAATGGCACTCACCTGTTTATATTGAGCGCATGGAGCTGGCCGAGATTCCGGAGCGCTGCAGCGCCACCCCCGAGTTCCTCGAGGCGATCGAGCGGTACGCCGCCGGTCGCGACGACGAACGCATCGCCGTCTCGCGCTGGGTCCCGCGCGTCAAGGTGCTGCGCGTCCTCGCCCAGCTCTTCGATGCCCGGCCCGACCTCGCGGTCGCCCGGGTCGCGGTCGAGGCGGCCTCGGGGTGCTCCGACTTCGTCGGTACGCTTCACGTAACCACCGAATCGTCCGAGCACCGGTTCACGTTCGCGTGGGACTGCCGCTGGCGCGCCGAGCAGGAGGGGTGGACCGACCCGTTCGGCTTCCCCGACCAGATCCGCGCCGCCCGGGAGTTCGGCTGGCGGTGCTTCGCACGCTGGGAAGAGGCGTAGACGGGCCGAGCGCCGAGCGCCGAGGGCCGAGCGCCGAGGAGCGAGTGCCCGCCGCGCTCACCCGCACAGCACCGACCCCCCGTTCACGTTCACGATCTCGCCCGTGATGTGCCGCGCGAGGTCGGAGCAGAGGAAGACGATCGGCGCCGCGATGTCGCGCGAGGTCGCGACGCGGCCGATGGGGATCGACGCCGCGATCCGCTCCTTCCCGCCGTTCGCGTACGGCCCCGCCGACATCTCCGTGTCCACCCACCCGGGCGCGACCGAGTTGACCGTGATGTCCCGCCGTGCGAGCTCGATGCAGATCGACTTCACGAAGGAGATCATCGCCCCCTTCGACGCCGCGTAGTCGGCGTGGAACGCCTCCCCGCGCTGCCCCGCGGTGCTCGAGACGAGGACGATGCGGCCGCCGCTCCCCATCAGCCGCGCCGCCGCGCGCGTCGTGTAGAAGACGGAGTCCACGTTCTCGCGCATCGTGCGCGCCCAGCGCGCGTCGTCCATCTCGGCGACCGCGACGTCCTCCGCCGGCCAGATCCCCGCGTTGCCGACGAAGATGTCGATCCCGCCGAACTCGCGCACCATCCGGTCGACGAGCGCCTCGGCGCCTTCGCGCGTCCCGATGTCCGCGGCGTGCGCGAACGACCGGACGCCGCGGCTCGCGACCTCCTTCACGACCTCCGCCGCCTCGGCCGCACGGCTCCGGTAGCCGATGCCGACGTCGGCCCCGCACTCGGCGAGGAGGAGGGCCGTCGCTGCGCCGATGCCGCGCGAGCCACCGGTGACGAGTGCGCGCTTGCCGCGAAGAGAGATCATCGGAGAGTGATCCGGGACGCCCCGGAGGACGAGGGTGTGCGAGGACGGACGGCGATCGGCGTCACAGCTCCTGCTCGACCAGCTCGCAGATCAGGTGCTCGATGCAGAGGTGCATCTCCTGCGCGCGGTCGGTCCGGTCGGTGG
>DASUSM010000239.1:0-11187 GCA_036375115.1 Gemmatimonadaceae bacterium
CGCCCGCCGCGGTGAGGACGATGACGAGCGCGAGGAGACCGACGCCGATGCCGAGGCCGAGCCACCCCCTACGCTCCTGGCGCGCCTGCACCACAGGATCGGGGTGGCGCGTCGGCTCCATGCCGATGTTTCCGAGGGTCCGCGACGCGTAGAACGTGTACACGCCGAGGCCGAGCAGCATCCCGACGCCCGCCGCGCCGAAGCCCCAGTGCCAGCCGACCTGCTCGCCGAGGATCCCGGTGATCAGCTGGCCGAAGAAGGCGCCGACGTTGATCCCCATGTAGAAGATCGAGAAGCCCGCGTCGCGCCGTGCGCCGCCCTCGGGGTAGAGGTCCCCGACGATCGCCGAGATGTTCGGCTTGAGCAGTCCCGTGCCGAGGACGATGAGGACGAGCCCCATGAAGAACGGGAGCCGGCCCTGCGCGAAGGCCGAGAGACCGATCGAGATGTGCCCGAGCGAGATGAGGACCGCGCCCCAGAGGATCGCCCGGCGCAGGCCGAGCAGTCGGTCCGCCACCCAGCCACCGGGAAGCGACGCGAGATACACGCACGCCCCGTAGATCCCGACGATCGCGGACGCCTGTCCGCGCTCGAACCCGAAGCCGCCGTCGAGCAGCGCGGCGGTCATGAAGAGGACGAGGAGCGGACGCAGCCCGTAGTACGAGAAGCGCTCCCACATCTCGGTGGCGAATAGCGTCGCCAGGCCGCGCGGGTGGCCGAAGAAGCCGCGGTCGCCGCCGGGCGGGTGCGGGGGCATGTCGGTCGCCGTCGTCACGACGTCGACCGCGCCGTTCGGCGCTCCCGACGCGGGTCGGTTGGTGCTCGCCACTGTTGTCCCTCGGCTCTGGTGGAGAGAGTTGACCGTTGGCTCGTGCGCCGGCCGCGCGTCGCGCGCGGCCGGAGGGCTCACACCGCGCTCGGTGGGAGCGCGGCGACGGGAAGGTAACGCTCGGGCCGCTTCGTCGCACCAGCCGCCTGCTGCGCCGCCCAGTCGATCCTCGTCGGCGGCTGCTTGATGCATGCCGCGAAGTGCCCCGGCGCCTTCTCCTCGAGCGGCGGCACGATCCGCGTGCACGCCTCGTCGCGCATCGGGTGGTGGCAGCGCGGGTGGAAGACGCAGCCCGGCGGCGGGCTCGCCGGCGACGGCACGTCGCCGGCGAGGACGATGCGGGACTTGCGCCGCGCCGGATCGGGGATCGGCACCGCGGAGAGGAGCGCCTGCGTGTACGGCATCAGCGGCTCGCGGTACAGGTCGGCGGCGCGCGCCATCTCCACGATGTGCCCGAGATACATGACCGCGACCCGGTCGGCGATGTGCTCGACGACGGAGAGGTCGTGGGCGATGAAGAGATACGCCAGCCCGCGGTCGCGCTGGAGGTCCTGCAGCAGGTTGATGACCTGCGCCTGCACCGACACGTCGAGGGCGGAGACCGGCTCGTCGCAGACGATGAAGCGCGGCTCGACGGAGAGCGCCCGCGCGATCCCGACGCGCTGCCGCTGCCCGCCGGAGAACTCGTGCGGGTAGCGGCTCGCGTACTCGGCGCGGAGCCCGACCTCCTCGAGGAGGTCGCGCACGCGACGGTCCGCGGCACTGCCCTCGGACAGGCCATGAATCGTCAGCCCCTCGCGCACGATCGCGCCGATCGTCATGCGCGGGTTGAGCGAGGAGAACGGGTCCTGGAAGATGATCTGCATCTGCCGGCGGAGCCGCCGCAGCGCGCGCGTGTCGAGCGCGAGCACGTCGGCGCCATCGAAGACGACGGAGCCCGACGTCGGCTCGACGAGGCGGAGCACGGCGCGCCCCGTCGTGGTCTTGCCGCACCCCGACTCGCCGACGAGCCCCAGCGTCTCGCCGGGCATGACGTCGAACGAGATGCCGTCGACCGCGCGCACGGCGCCGGCGGCGCGGCCGAAGATCCCCTTGCGGATGGGGTAGTGCTTCACGAGGGCGCGAACGGACAGCAGCGGGCCCTGGGCCCTCGGCCCTGGGCCCTCGACAGGGGCTCCGGGCCGTTCACCCAGGGCCCCAGGCCCAGGGCCCAGGGCCGCTTTCTCTTCGCTCACGCCCCCACCCCCCGCGCCACCGCCCACGGCTCGTGCGGGGACGCGCGGCGCGCGGGCTCTTCGGCGAGATGGCAGCGCGAGACGTGGCCGCCGCCGATCCGGTAGAGCGGCGGGTGCTCGGCGACGCAGCGCTCCCACGCGTAGGGGCAGCGGTCGTGGAAGCGGCAGCCCGACGGCCACGCCGTCGGCGGCGGCACGGTGCCGGGGATCGTCGCGAGCCGCTCCCGCGCCTGGCCGACGCGCGGCATCGCGCGGAGCAGCCCCTCCGTGTACGGGTGGTGCGCCTCGGCGAAGAGCGAGGCGACCGTCGCCTCCTCGACGACCTCGCCCGCGTACATGACGACGACGCGCGACGCCGTTTCGGCGATCACGCCGAGGTCGTGCGTGATCATCACGATCGAGCTGCCGAGCCGCCGCTGGAGGTCGGCGAGGAGCTCGAGGATCTGCGCCTGGATCGTCACGTCGAGCGCCGTCGTCGGCTCGTCGGCGATGACGAGCGCCGGCTCGAGCACGAGCGCCATCGCGATCATCACGCGCTGCCGCATCCCGCCGGAGAGCTGGTGCGGGTACTCCGAGGCGCGCTGCGCGGGCGCCGGGATGCCGACCGTCTCGAGCATCGCGACCGCGCGGGCCCACGCCTCGCGGCGCCCCGCGCGCTCGTGCACCCGCACCACCTCCGCGATCTGCTCGCCGACCGTGAAGACGGGATTGAGCGCGGTCATCGGCTCCTGGAAGATCATCGCGACGCGGTTGCCGCGGATCTTCCGCATCGACTCCTCGTCGAGCGCGAGCAGGTCGCGTCCGTCGAGCTCCACGCGGCTCCCCGTCTCGATCCGCCCCGGCGGCTGGATCAGGCGGAGGATCGAGAGGCCGGTGACGGACTTGCCGCAGCCGGACTCGCCGACGATGCCGAGCGTCTCGCCGCGCCCGACGTCGAAGGAGACGCCGTCCACGGCGCGCGCGACGCCCGCTCCGGTGCGAAACGTCGTGCGGAGGTCCCGCACGGAGAGAAGAGGACTCGTCATCGCCCGTCAACCTGCTTGGGGTCCAAGGCGTCGCGCAAGCCGTCGCCGACGAGATTGACGGCCATCACCGTCGCGACGATCGCGAGCCCTGGAAAGAGCGACATCCACCAGAGTGCCTGGATGTGCGCCGCCCCCTCCTGGAGGATGTTCCCCCAGCTCGCCTGCGGCGGCTGCACGCCGATCCCGAGATAGGAGAGCCCGGCCTCGAGCACGATGACGTTGCCGACGGCGAGCGTCGCGGCGACGATCACCGGCGAGAGCGCGTTCGGGAGGACGTGGCGGACGAGCAGCCGCCGCCGCCCGATGCCGAGCGCGCGCGCCGCGGTCACGAACTCCGTCGCGCCGACCGAGCGCACCTCGGCGCGCACGATGCGGCTGACCCCGAACCACCCCGTGACGCCGACGAGGAGGACGAGCGCCTCGATGTCGATGCGCCCGAGCGCGGCGAGCACGGCGATGAGCAGGAGGACGCGCGGCACCGAGAGCAGCGCGTCGTTGAGGCGCATGAGCACGGCGTCCACGCGTCCGCCGGCGAGGCCGGCGACGCCGCCGTAGGCGACGCCGAGCGTGATCGCGACGAGCACGGAGAGGACGGCGACGGCGAGGGAGACGCGCGCGCCGTAGAGGACGCGGCTGAGCACGTCGCGGCTGTACTGATCCGTGCCGAAGGGGTGCGCGAGCGAGGGCGGGAGGCTCTTCAGGGCGACGATGTCCGGCTGCGCCGCGGGCGGATGGGGCGCGAGCGCCGGCGCGAGGACGGTGACGACGACGAGCGCGACGAGCAGGTGCAGCGCGAGGACGGCGCCGCGGTTCGCGCGGAAGCGGCGGGCGGCGCGGCCCGCGGGCGTCTCCATGGGCGCGTCGGCGAGCCGCGCGAGCCGGCGCGCGAGGAGCAGCGAGAGGAGCGCCGACAGGATCGCGGCGAGCAGCCAGCGGACCGCCAGCGCCATCACCGGCGCCGGAGCCGCGGGTCCACGACGGCGTAGAGGACGTCCGCGACGAGGCTCCCGGCGACGACGGTGATGCTCGCGACGATCACGCTCGCCGTGACCAGCGGATAGTCGCGCGTCGCGATCGCGTTCACGGTGAGCAGCCCCATTCCCGGCCAGGCGAAGACGCGCTCCACGAAGACGGCGCCGCCGAGCAGCGCCGGGAGGGCCAGCCCGAGCAGCGTGATGGTCGGGAGCAGCGCGTTGCGCAGGAGGTGCCGCACGACGACTGACCGCTCGCGGAGCCCCTTCGCGCGCGCCGTGCGCACGTAGTCCTGCCGCACGACCTCGAGCACGGCGGCGCGCTGGTAGCGGGCGATCCCCGCCGCCGAGAGCAGCGTGAGCACGAGCGCCGGGAGGGCGAGGTGCGAGAGCACGTCCCCGATGCGCCCCCAGAAGCCGAGGTAGGGGTGCATCACCGGATCGACCATCCCCCCGACGGGGAAGATCGGCAGCCAGTAGGCGAAGAGGAGCATCGCCATGAGGGCGAGCCAGAAGTCCGGCATCGAGTAGAAGAAGAGCGCGACCGCGCCGAGCACGCGGTCGGTCGCCGTGTCGCGCCGCATCGCCTGAAGCACGCCGAGCGCGATGCCGAGCGCGAAGCTGAGGGCGAGCGAGACGCCCATCAGGAGGAGCGTGTTCGGGAGGGCGTCGGCGAGCGCGTCGGCGACGGGGCGGCGGAGCGAGAACGACCATCCGAGGTCGCCGCGCGCGACGGCGCCGACGTAGCGCACGTACTGCTCGCCGAGCGGGCGGTCGAGGCCGTAGATCGCGCGCAGGCGGGCGCGGTACGCCTCGGTGAGGTAAGGACTGTCGAGCGTGGTGGCGAGCGGCTCGCCGGGGACGAGGTGGATCAGGAAGAAGGTGATCGTCGTGACGAGGACGACGATCACCGCTCCCTGCAGCAGGCGTCCGGCGAGGAGCCGCCGCACGACCTACCGGCGCGCCGTGTCCGCGGGTGCGCCCGCGTCCGGCGACGCGCCCTCGGCGACGGGCGCCCCGCGCAGTCCGATCCGGTCGCGGTCGATGCGCTGGTCGGCCGGGATCGTCCAGTCGGCGAGGTGCGCCCACCACCCGTCGGCGCGCAGTCCGGCCGGCTGGATGCGCACGTGCGCGGCGCCGACGGGACGCAGCTCGTAGAGCCAGATCGCCGGGGCGTCCGCGACGATCGTCTCGTACGCCCGCCGGAAGTAGCGCCGCGCGTCGTCCGGGTCCATCGCCGCGGCGCCGCTGTCGACGAGCGCGTCGAAGGTGGGCGAGGCGTAGCCGGTGTAGTTCGACCCGCCGGCGCCGATCCCCGCGGCCGACCACGACTGCTTCACCCCGCCGGGGAGCGGATCCATTCCGACGCCGCCCATCGCCGCGTCGAAGCGGCGGCGGTTCTGGCGCTGGATGAAGGTCCCGAACTCGAGCGGCTCGACGTTCACCTTCGCGCCGACCTGCGCGAGCTGCTCCTGGAGCAGCACGGCCATGCGCATCCGGAACGAGCTGGACGTCGGCGTGATGAGCGTGAACTCGAGCGGGCGGCCGGCGCGCTCGCGGACGCCGTCGCCGTTCGCGTCGCGCCAGCCGAGCGAGTCGAGCACCCGCGCGGCGCGCTCGCGGTCGAAGGGGAGCTGCTCGATCGTCGTGTCCGCCGTCGCGACGCCGCGCGTCACGGGGCCGATGCCGACGAGGCCGAGCGTGTCGAAGACGTTGCGCACCATCGCCTCGCGGTCCACCGCCATCGTGAGGGCGCGGCGCGTCTCGCGATCGCCGAAGATCGGGTGCGGCCCCGACGTGCCGTCCACGTTGGCGTTGAGGAAGACCGCGGCGTACTGGAGCGCGGGGTAGGGGACGAGCTTGAGGTCGTCGCGCCGGCTCACCTCGGCCTGGTCCTCGGGGCGGAGGATCTCGACGAAGTCCGCCTCGTTGCGCAGCACCTTCGTGATCGCCGTGACCGGATCGGGCGAGACCGTCCAGATCGCGCGGTCGAGCCGCGGACGATCCCGGTAGTTCGCCGTGTCGGCGACGAGCTCGATCGTCTGGCCGGGCGTCCAGCGCGCGAAGCGGAAGCGGCCGCTGCCGATGGGGGCGCGACTGAACGCCGCCGCGCGGATGTTCGCGCGGTCCACGCCGGCGAGGAGGTGCTCCGGCAGGATCGACATCTGGTACGTCGCGTCGAAGAACTGCTGGGGCGTGCGGCGCGCGAACCAGACGACCGCGGTGAGCGAGTCGCGCACCTGCACCGAGTCGATGTCGTCGAGGAGCGGCGCGAAGGGCGACGCCACCGCCGGATCCACGTACAGCGCGTGCGTGAAGCGGACGTCGCCGGCGCGCACCGGGCGGCCGTCGTGCCAGCGCGCGTCCGGGTCGATGTGGAAGGCGATCGAGAGCGAGTCCTCCGCCCATTCCCACCGCTCGGCGAGCGCCGGCGTGAAGCCCTCGTCGCCGACCGTGTTCAGGTCGTCGCCGATCTCGGCGAGCCGGTCGAAGAGCTGGTCGCTCACCTGTCGCCCCGTGATCGTCTCGTAGAGCGGCGGCAGGAGATGGTCGGCATCGCCCGTCACCGAGATGACGAGCGTGCCGCCGACGTCGCCGGCGGACGCGTCGCGGTCGTCCCCGCCGCACGCGAGGAGGGAGACGGCGGCGAGCGGCGCGGCGAGGGAGACGAGTCGGCGGAGTGGGATTCGGATGTCCATGACCGTGCGTTGGAGGAGTGTTCTCGCGGCGGGTCCAGCGTACACGGCGCCGGTCACCGGCGCCAGGTCCAGCGGTCGTCGTCGTATCGCGCGCGCAGCGTCGCCGCCCGCGCCAGCAGCGCATCGTCGGGCACCAGCATCGCCGCCGCGGGATCCTCCGTTGCCCGCACCGCGTCGAAGAGCGCGCGGGCGACCTCCGCCGCGTCCGGCGCGCGGCCGAGCGCCTCGCGAAGCGTCGCCGGGCGAGGCGGCGGCGCGCCGGGCTCGCGCAGCAGCCCCGCCACCGCGGACTGGTCGTCGTCGACGAGGATCGAGCCGTGCTGGAGCAGCGCGCCGCCGTCCCGCCACTGCGCGCTCCCGGCCAGCTTCCGTCCGCCGAGCACGAGCTCGCCCGCGGTCGGCGTCTCGAAGCACGGCGCCTCGCCCGGCATCGGGGCGCGTCCCGACCCCGCGGCGACCTCCGCCGCGACGCCGAGCCGGCGCAGCCCGTCGCACAGGAGACGATTGATGCGCGCGTACGATTCGCCGAGCGACGCCCCGGCCGCGGCGGGGGCGGTCACGCTGTACGTCACCTCGCGGTGATGGAGGACGGCGCGACCGCCGGTCGGGCGCCGCACGACGGCGAGGCGGGCCTTGCGCAGCCGGATCTCGTCGTAGCGCCCGAGGGCGCGCTGGTTCCGGCCGAGGGAGAGCGTCGGCCGGCGCCACGAGTACACGCGGAGGACGCATTCACGGGTGGCGCCGGCGCGCTCCTGGAGCGCCTCGTCCAGGGCCATGTTCCCGGCTCCGTCGAGCGGCTCGGACAGGAGGAGCCGCCAGCGCGTCGGCGATTCTCTCACCGCGCGTCCGGGGCTCCCGGAAGGCGCCGGCGGGCGGCGCGCCATACGTTGACCGGGCGGCCGGCGGCGTCGCTACATTTCACCCGGTTCCACCCGCGCGCGCCGCCCCGAGGGGCCGGCCGGCGCCGGGCAGGCAGCGCTCCCACTCCATCGCCCCCCACGGGGACCGCCTGGCGGGCTCCTGAGGTCTTCATGACGACGATCACGAGAGAGACGAAGCTCGCGGCCACCGACGACTTCGTGCCGCGGCACATCGGGCCGAGCGAGGAAGATATCGGCGCGATGCTGGACGTGCTCGGGTACGGCTCGCTCGACGAGCTCATCGATGCGACCGTTCCGGAGCAGATCCGCCTGCGGCGGCCACTCGCCCTCCCCGCTGGGCGGAGCGAGTTCGAGGCGCTCGGCGCTCTGCGCGCGATGGCTACGAGGAACGAGGTCTGGCGCTCGTATCTCGGCATGGGGTACCACGACACCATCACCCCGCCGGTCATCCAGCGCAACATCCTCGAGAACCCGGGCTGGTACACTGCCTACACGCCGTACCAGGCGGAGATCGCGCAGGGACGCCTCGAGGCACTGCTGACCTTCCAGACGATGGTGATCGACCTCACCGGGCTCGGGATCGCCAACGCCTCGCTCCTCGACGAGGGGACGGCGGCGGCCGAGGCGATGGCGCTCGCGCACGCCTCGAAGGGGTCGGACGGACGCGAGACGTTCTTCGTCTCCGAGCTCTGCCACCCGCAGACGATCGAGGTCGTGCGCACGCGCGCCGCGATGCGCGGCTGGACGGTCGTCGTCGGCGACCACCGGTCGTACGCGTTCGGCACCGGGACCTTCGGCGCGCTCCTCCAGTATCCGGCGACCGACGGGGCCGTGCTCGACTACTCGACGTTCGCCGACGCCGCGCACGCCGCGGACGCGGTCGTCGTCGTCGCCGCCGACCTGCTCGGGCTCGCCCTCCTCACGCCGCCGGGCGAGTGGGGCGCCGACATCTGCGTCGGGAGCGCGCAGCGCTTCGGCGTGCCACTCGGCTTCGGCGGGCCGCACGCCGCGTTCTTCGCGACGAAGGACGAGTACAAGCGGCTGCTCCCGGGTCGCATCATCGGCGTCTCGCGCGACGCCGAGGGGCGCCCCGCGCTGCGCATGGCGCTCCAGACGCGCGAGCAGCACATCCGCCGCGAGAAGGCGACGAGCAACGTCTGCACGGCGCAGGTGCTCCTCGCGGTGATCGCCGGGATGTACGCGGTGTGGCACGGCCCCGAGGGGATCGCGCGCATCGCGCGCCGCGTCCACCAGCTCGCCGAGGCGCTCGCCGCGGGGCTGCGGAAGCAGGGGCACGCCGTCGGCGACGCGCCGATCTTCGACACCGTCCGCGTCGGCGTCGGCGGGAAGAGGGCCGAGATCGAGCGCCGGGCGGCGGCGAAGCGCGTCAACCTGCGCCGCCTGGACGAGGCGACGCTCGCCGTCGCGCTCGACGAGACGACGTCGGCGGCCGACGTCGCCGACCTGCTCGAGGTGTTCGGCGGCGCGCGCGCGGACGCCGCCGCGGTCGATGCACTCGTCGCCGAGGCGGACGCGAGCTACGACGAGCGCTTCGCGCGCCGCACGCCCTTCCTCTCGCACCCGGTGTTCAACACGCACCGCTCCGAGACGGAGATGCTGCGCTACCTGCGCCGGCTCGAGTCGAAGGACTTCTCGCTCGTGCACGGGATGATTCCGCTCGGCTCCTGCACGATGAAGCTCAACGCCACGGCGGAGATGTTCCCGATCACGTGGCCGGAGTTCGGGCGCATCCACCCCTTCGCGCCGGCCGAGCAGAGCGCCGGCTACCGCGAGATGTTCGACCGGCTCGAGCGCGCGCTCGCCGAGATCACCGGCTTCGCCGCCGTCTCGCTCCAGCCGAACGCGGGCTCGCAGGGCGAGTTCGCCGGGCTCGTCGTGATCCGCGCCTACCACGCGGCGCGCGGCGACGGCCACCGCGACGTCTGCCTCATCCCGCAGTCGGCGCACGGGACCAATCCGGCGAGCGCGGTGATGGCGGGGATGCGTGTCGTCGTCGTGAAGACGGACGAGAACGGGAACATCGACATCCCCGACCTCGAGGCGAAGGCGGCGGAGCACGCCGACCGCCTCGCCGCCATCATGGTGACGTACCCGTCCACGCACGGCGTCTTCGAGGCGGGTATCCGCCGCATCTGCGAGATCGTGCACGAGCACGGCGGGCAGGTCTACCTCGACGGCGCGAACATGAACGCGATGGTCGGCCTCGTCCGTCCGGGCGACGTCGGCGCCGACGTCTGCCACCTGAACCTGCACAAGACGTTCTGCATCCCGCACGGCGGTGGCGGGCCGGGGATGGGACCGATCGGCGTCGCGCCGCACCTCGCACCGCATCTCCCCGGGCACCCCGTCGTGCCGACCGGCGGCGAGCACGCCGCCGGCCCGGTCTCGGCGGCGCCGTGGGGAAGCGCGAGCATCCTCCCGATCTCCTACATGTACATCGACATGATGGGTGGCGAGGGGCTGACGCAGGCGACGAAGGTCGCGATCCTCAGCGCGAACTACATCGCGAAGCGGCTCGAGGGACATTACGAGGTGCTGTACAAGGGACGGAACGGCCTCGTCGCCCACGAGTGCATCCTCGACACGCGCCCGCTGAAGGCGAGCGCCGGCATCGAGGTCGAGGACATCGCGAAGCGGCTGATGGACTACGGCTTCCACGCGCCGACGGTGAGCTTCCCCGTCGCCGGCACGCTGATGGTCGAGCCGACGGAGAGCGAGCCGAAGTGGGAGCTCGACCGCTACGTCGAGGCGATGATCGGGATCCGCGAGGAGATCCGCGAGATCGAGCGCGGCACGCTCGACCGCTCCGACAATCCGCTCAAGCGCGCGCCGCACACGCAGCGCGTCGTCATCGCCGACGAGTGGACGCGGCCGTACGGGCGCGAGCGCGCCGCCTTCCCGACGGCGGCGACGCGCGAGTGGAAGTTCTGGCCCGCCGTCTCGCGCATCGAGAGCGCGTACGGCGACCGGAACCTCGTCTGCTCGTGCCTGCCGGTCGAGGCGTATTCCGCGTAGGCGGCGAGGCGCCGTGACGCGATCGGGCGAGCGGAGTCGCGGGCGGGTCGGGGAGGGCGACACGGCCCGCCTCGGCGCACGGCGAAGGCTCGTCCTGACACTGAGCGTGCTCGCGCTCGCCGCGTGCGGCGAGCGGCCGAGCGACGCGCAGGACGGGGCGAGCTATCGCCGCCCGAAGAACGCCGCCGGCCGCGCCGACAGCGTCCGCGTCGCCGACGTCGCGCGCGCCGAGCTGCGGCGGCGCGGACAGACGGACTCGCTGATCGTCGTCTCGTTCACGCGGGGCGCGAACGGCTACCTGCTGAAGCTCGTGCCGGCGTCGAACCCCGAGGCGCAGCAGGGCGGGGGGTCGGTGTGGGTGGACGAGGATGGAAGCGCGACGGTGATGCAGGAGTATCGGCCGCGCTGAGGGCGGGGGCTCGGCGCTGGGCGCTCGGCGCTCGGCCTTGGGCCCAGGGACCAGGCTCAGGGACCAGGCTCAGGGACCAGGCTCAGGGACCAGGCTCAGGGA
>DASUSM010000240.1:0-6536 GCA_036375115.1 Gemmatimonadaceae bacterium
CCCGGCCTCGAGCTCGTAGCCCCGCGTCAGCCACGCCAGCGCGTTCGCCACCCGCTGCGGCGTCTTCAGCAGCCCCGCCCGCTCCGGATCCTCCCCCAGCAGCTCCAGCTGCCGCCGCACCAGCCCCTCCAGCTCCGCCTGGTGCGCCGGGCCGGGATCGAGGTCCAGGTCGAAGTCCTGGCTGGGCGCGCGCACCTCCTCCGCGCGCACCCGCCGACGCGCCGCCAGGGGCTTCACGTCGGCGTCCGCCCGGTCCTCGACCTCGCTCCCGTCACTGCGCCCGCGATTCGGCACGACACCGTCCCGGTCACCGGTGATGCGCGCGCCGCCGCGTGCGGTGCGCGCCCGAATGTACGATAGCAGGCGCCATTCCAGCCGGGAGGGGCCGGGACGCCGCGATGCGGCGCGCGCGCGTCCGGTGACGGACCGCGCGCAGCTCCTCGTAGATCAAGCGTTTACGAAGCCGCCGACGCGCTCCGTTGCAGTTCCCCACCCCGGGGCCTACCTTGGCGTGCGCTCGCGCTCCCGGGGCGCGGGACGGGATCTTGCTTGAGTCGACGGCGTCCGGCGCGCCCGACGCGCAGGCGCCGAAGCCGTCATCGATCACCAGCGACCAGGCGACGCGGCGGAGCGAGTCGCGTCGGGTCTCATAGCGCGCAGGGCTCGTGCGATGCTCCTCATCGGATTGACCGGCAACATCGCCAGCGGAAAGTCGACCGTCGCCCAGCTCTTCTCCGAGCGCGGCGCGACGGTCGTGGACGCCGACATCCTCGCGCGCCGCGCCGTGGAGGTCGGCACGCCGGCCTACGAGCAGATCGTCAGGCGGTGGGGGACGTCGGTGCTCGCCCCCGACGGACGGCTCGACCGCGCCGCGATGCGCGAGCGCGTCTTCGGCTTCCCCGAGGAGCTCGAGGCGCTGAACGAGATCGTGCACCCGGAAGTCGGACGGATGCGCGACCGGCTCGTCGACGAGGCGCGGCAGCGCGGCGACCGGATCGTCGTCTGCGACATCCCGCTCCTCTTCGAGAAGAGCCTCGTCGGCGACTTCGACCGGATCGTCCTCGTCGACGCGCCGCGCGACGTGCGGCTCGACCGCCTCGTGAAGGACCGCGGCCTCCGCGAGACGGAGGCGATGGCGATGATCGCCGCGCAGATGCCGGCGGAGCTGAAGCGCGCGCGCGCCGACCACATCATCGACAACGTCGGCACGCTGCTCGAGCTCGAGGACAAGGTGGCGGCGGTGTGGAGCGCGCTCGAGCAGGACGCGCCGCGCGACGCCGCGGCGATTCCTTGACACTGCGGATGGGCGCCGGGTAGACTACCCGCCGAACCCATTCCCCGCGGAGCCGACAGTGGCCGAGATTCCGAAGGACCTGCTCTATACCGAGGAGCACGAGTACGTGAAGCCGACGTCGGACGCCGACGTCGTGGTCATCGGGATCACGGACTACGCGCAGGGCGAGCTCGGCGACATCGTCTACATCGAGCTGCCGAAGGTCGGCTCGCGCTACGGCTCGCACGACGTCTTCGGCACGATCGAGGCGGTGAAGGCCGTCTCCGAGCTCTACTCCCCGCTCGCCGGCGAAGTGGTCGAGGTGAACGAGCGCCTCGACAAGGAGCCGTCGCTCGTCAACAGCGATCCCTACGGCGACGGCTGGATGATCAAGCTCCGCGTCGGCGGCGCCGATCGCGACGCGCTCCTCGGCCCGGACGAGTACGCGAAGCACGTGGGGCAGTAGGGCGGGCGCTCGGCCCTCGGCGCTCGGCCCTCGGCGGTCGGGACGGTTCGATGAGGAAGGGGAGGCATCCCGATCGGGATGGCCTCCCCTTCCGCCGTTCGCTACCACTGTCACCGTCACTGCCACTGCCCACTGGTCTGCACTCACCTCCGAGCTCCGACCTCTGCGCCGCTCGGGCCGAGAGGTCGGAGGTCGGAGGTTGGTGCACGACAGATGACAGTGTCGGTGATCGTGTCGGTGACGGTGATGGTGACGATGTGACGGTGACGACGCGTCAGTGACCGTGTCAGTTGCAGTGTCGGAGCGAGCGGCCAGCCACCGAGCCCTCGCCTCAGTCCCCCCGCAGCGCCACCGACGGCGCGATCCGCGCCGCGCGGCGGCTCGGCAGCCACGCGGCGAGCGCCGCGGCGGCGAGCAGCACCAGCGCCACGAGCGCGTACGTCGGCGGGTCCGTCGGGCTCACCTCGTAGAGCAGCCCGCGGAGCAGGCGCGTCCCGGCGACGGCGAGGGCGAGGCCCGCCACGAGGCCCACGACGACCGGCGCGAGGCCGCGGCGCAGCATCATCCCGACGACCGAGCGCGGCTCCGCGCCGAGCGCCATGCGGATCCCGATCTCCTGGGTGCGCTGGCTGACGACGTAGGCCACCACGCCGTAGAGGCCGATCACCGCGAGGACGAGGGCGAGCAGTCCGAAGAGCGCGAGGAGCACCGCGAGCACGCGCGGGGCCGCCACGGTGTCGGCGACGACCTCCGACATCGGCGTGATCTCGGTGATCGGCTGGTCCGGGACGACCTCCCGGATCGCACCCACGACCGATCTCGCGAGCGCCGCCGGATCCCCCGCCGTCCGCACGGCGATCGCGGCGACCGAGCGGTTCATGACCGCCCGCGAGACGTAGAGCGCCGGCTCCGGCGGCTCGTCGAGGGCGGCGCCGCGCACGTCCCCGACCACGCCGACCACGCGCCACTCTTCCTCGCCGAGCCGGATCGGCTTCCCGACCGCCGACTCGCCGGGCCAGTGCTGGCGCGCGAGCGACTCGTTGACGATGACGATCAGCCCGCTCGTGTCGGCGGCGGCGGCGCGCATGTCCTCCCCCTCGAGGAGCGGGATCCCCATCGCCCGGAAGTAGTCCGGCGATACCGGGTGCGCCATCGCCGTCGGCTCCTCTCCCTGCCGCGGCACCGGACGGCCCGGAATCGTGAACGTCGCCGGCTCCCCCGTGCCGCGCATCGGAACGTTCTTCGTCATCCCCGCTGCCGACACACCGGGGAGCGCGCGGATCCGGTCGAGCATCCGGTCGTAGGCGGCGAGCCGCGCCTCCCGGGTGTCGAACTGCTCCGACGGCAGGCTGAAGCGCGCGACGAGGGTGCGCTCCGCGTCGAAGCCGGGGTGCACGTTCGTCAGGCGCGCGAAGCTGCGCAGCGCCAGCCCGGCGCCGACGACGAGTAGGACGGCGAAGGCGACCTCGGCGGCGACGAGGCCGAGGCGCAGCCGCTGCCCGCCCCGCCCCTCGGTCGAGCCGCGGCTTCCCTCGCGCAGGTTCGCCTGCGGGTCCGACGACGTCGTGCGCAGCGCCGGTACGAGCCCGAACGCGACCCCGGTCACGACCGAGAGCGCGAGCGCGAAGAGGAGCACCCCGGCGTCGAGCCGGACGTCGGCGGCGCGCGGCAGATACTCCGCGCTCAGCCCGACGAGCGCGCTCGCTCCCCACGCCGCGAGCGCCACGCCGAGCGCGCCGCCGACGACGGCGAGGACGAGGCTCTCGGTGAGCAGCTGGCGCACGATGCGGCCGCGCCCGGCGCCGAGCGCGGTGCGGATCGCCAGCTCCCGGCCGCGCGTCGTGCCGCGGGCGAGGAGCAGGTTGGCGACGTTCACGCAGCTCACGAGCAGCACGAGTCCGACGGCGCCGAGCAGGACGAGGAGCGCCGGCCGCACGTCGCCGACGATCACCTCGCGGATCGGCCGGGTGAGGACGGTCGTGTAGCCGGCGTTCGCGTCCGGGAACTCCTCGGCGATGCGCTGCGCGAAGGTGCGGATCTCGGCCTGCGCCTGCGCCATCGTCGCACCCGGCGCGAGCCGTCCGATCACCGCGTACACGCGGTTCCAGCGGTGCGACGGGATGCCGCTCTCGGGAATCACGCTGCGCGGCACCCAGAAGGCCACGTCCTCGGCCGGGTAGCGGAACTCCGGCGGCGCGACGCCGACGATCGTGAACGGCTCGCCGTCGAGCGTCAGCGTCTTGCCCACCGCGGTCGGATCGCCGCCGAACAGACGCATCCACGTCGCGTGTGCGAGGAGCACCACGCGGTTCCGGCCGATCGAGTCCTCCTCGGGAAGGAGCACGCGCCCCCGCGCCGCCGACACGCCGAGCGTGCGGAAGAAGTCCGCCGTGACGAAGGCCGTCGGGAGCCGCTCCGGCTCGCCCATCCCTGTCAGCGCGAGCCCGCTCCCGCTCTGGTAGTACGCGGCGAGCGAGGAGAACGCCTGCGACTCGTCCCGCCAGATCTCGAAGTCGGGGCGGGAGATGTCGCTCCGCTCGATCTGCTGCCCCGGATTCGACAGCCAGATGCGCACGAGACGCTCCGGCTCCTCGAATGGAAGCGGCCGGAGCAGGACCGCCTGGACGACGGAGTAGATCGCCGTGCTCGCGCCGATGCCGAGGGCGAGGGTGAGGAGCGCGACGAGGGTGAAGGTCGGCGCCTTCCGCAGCGTGCGCGCGGCGAAGGCGAGGTCCTGGCGGATCGTGGCGAGCAGCTCGGTGCGGCGCATCTCGTCTTCCCGGCGGTTGGAGATTTCCGTGCAGCGGTCGCGGTATCGGTCCACGTCGCCGAAGCGGCGACGCGCGGCGGCGCGCGCCTCGTCGGGCGGCACTCCGGAGGCGGCGAGCTCCGCGGCGAGCATGTCGAGGTGGAACGCCAGCTCGTCGTCCACGTCGCGCGCCGTCTCGCCCGGCGAGCGGGGGCGCGTGAAGACGCGCCTCAGACCGGGGATTCTCGCCATCGTTCCTCTCCTCGGCGCCGTTTGCGCGAATCGGTCGTCGTCAGGCGGTCTGGAGGACTTTCGCGACCGCGGCCGCGTAGGTCGCCCAGGTCGCCGACTCCGCGCGGAGCTGCTGCCGTCCGCGCGAGGTCAGCTGGTAGAACTTCGCCCTCCGGTTGTTCTCCGAGAGCCCCCACTCGGACTCGATCCACCCCTTCCGCTCCATCCGGTGGAGCGCGGGATAGAGCGCGCCCTCCTCGATGCGCAGGACGTCGTCCGTGGTCTGCCGGATCCAGCGCGCGATGGCGTAGCCGTGGCGCGGGCCCCAGCTGAGGGTCTTCAGCACGAGGACGTCGAGCGTCCCCTGCAGCAGGTCGAGGGTCGTGTCGGCCATGGAGCTCCCCTTACGTGTTTAGGGGATGGTGGGGTTTCACCCCTAAGATGTCAAGGGGACCGCCGCTCGAGCGGCTGAATCCCCGCGCCCCGGCGGACCGTACGATCGCGCGCGACCATCCCGGGTGACCGAGCGCTCCGCCGCCGGGTCTCCCGCGCGATCTACCCTCGCGAACGGAGCCGGGCGACGACGCCCCTCCACCTGCCTGCCGCCGAGCGACGGCGGCACCCTGCCCGCCGAGCGCGGGCCCGTCCGGAGTCACACACGCACATGCACCGCACGACCTTCCCGCGCCTCACGGCGCGGTCCGCCTTGCTCGTCCTCTCGCTCGCCGCCTGCGGCGATGCGGCGCTCGCGCCGTCGGCGTCGCCGGCCCTCTCCGCCGCCGTCGGCGCGCCGCTCGAGGTTCCGCCGCTCGCCTGGCGTCCGCTGCGCGGACCCGATGCCGTGGCCGCCTTCGCCGTCACCGCGGACGGCGCCGTCCTCGCCGGCGACGACCTCGTCGGCCTCTGGCGCTCCACCGACGACGGCTCGAGCTGGACCCGCGTCGAGAGCTTTCCGGCCGACGTCGGCATCCTCGACCTCGCCGCGGACGCCGCGGGTCCGGTGTGGGCCGCGACGACGCTCGGCGTGATGCGCTCGCACGACGGCGGCACGAGCTGGGTCCCCGCCGGACTCGAGGACAAGTGGGTGACGGCGCTCGCCGTGAGCGACGACGGCGGGGTCTATGCCGGCGCCGGCGGCTGGTCCGGCGGCGTCTTCCGCTCGACCGACGGCGGGCTCCACTGGACGCAGATCGTCCCATCGGTGAACCCGCGCGAGTTCATCATCAACTTCCTCACCGCGTACAAGGGCGACCTCTTCGTCGGCACGCACGCGGACAACATCCTCCGCTCCTTCGGCTTCGGCGAGAGCTGGGACTGGGGGACGATCCAGTTCGCCGACGGGTACCTGCCGTCGCCGCACGCGATGGTCGTGACGGAGCAGGCGACGCAGCTCGTCGCGCTCCCCGCGGGAATCTTCCGCTCCGAGGATGGCGAGCGCTGGACGCCGGCGTTCGACGAGACGGGCGTGATCGCGATGACGCGGGATGCGCGCGGCGCCGTGCTCGCCCTCGGCTACGACCACGTCGTCCGCCGCTCGGTCGACGACGGGCGGAGCTGGACGCCGATCTCGGTGCGCGTGAACGCCGATTACGGTCGCGCCTTCATCGCGACCCCGAGCGGACGACTGCTCGTCGGAGGGTTCGAGGGGGTGTGGGGGACGGTGAGATAGGCCGGGGACCGGGGACCGGGGACCGGGGACCGGGGACCGGGGACCAGGGACCAGGGACCGGGGACCGGGGACCGGGGACCGGGGACCGGGGACCGGGGACCGGGGACCCGGGGACCGGATACGACGGCCGTTGGTCCCAGGTCCCTAG
>DASUSM010000241.1:0-13104 GCA_036375115.1 Gemmatimonadaceae bacterium
ACCATCATCTCGCGCTTTCCCTCGGGCACCACGGTGAGCACGACGCGCGGCCGCGCGAGGTACGCGCGCGCCACGCGCTGCACGTCCGCCGGCGTCACGGCGTCGAAGCGCGCCGCATCCTGCCGCACGAAGTCCGGGGTGCCGACGTGATAGTTGTAGGCGGCCAGCTGGTCGGCCTTGCCGAGCACGCTCGCGATGCCGTCGAGGAAGTCCGCGCGGATCGAATTCCGCGCGCGCTCCACCTCGCGCTCCTCGACGCCCGACTCGGCGACGCGGCGCAGCTCGGCCTCGACGATCTCCGCGACCTGGCGCGGCTCGACGCCGGGGCGCGGCGTGACGACGATCGCGAAGTCGCCGTCGAGGCGGGCGCCATCCTGGCTGGCCCGGACGTCCTGCGCGAGCTGCCGGTCATAGATGAGCGCGCGGTAGAGGCGAGACGTCTTCCCCGAGGTGAGCACGTCGGCGAGCACGGCGAGCGGCGCGTCGTCCGGGTGGAACGCCCGGACCGAGTGCCACACCTGGTAGACGCGCGGCAGCTGCACCCGGTCCTCGAGCACGAGGAAGGTGTCGGCGGCGATCGCGACGGGCGGCACCGCGGGCGGCGGCGGGAGCGCGGGACCGCGCGGGATGGCGCCGAAGTAGCGCTCGATCCACGTCTTCGCGGAGTCGGCGTGGAAGTCGCCGGCGATCGAGAGCGTCGCGTTGTTCGGCGCGTAATAGGTGCGGAAGAAGCTCGTCACGTCCTCGAGCGAGGCCGCCGAGAGATCCGCCATCGAGCCGATCGTCGGCCAGTGGTAGGGGTGTCCCGCGGGATAGAGCGCGGCGGCGAGCGTCTCGTAGGCGCGGCCGTACGGCACGTTGTCGTAGCTCTGCCGGCGCTCGTTCTTCACGACGTCGCGCTGGAGGTCGAGCTTCGACTGGTCCATCGTCGGCAGGAGCCACCCCATCCGGTCCGCCTCCAGCCAGAGCGCGAGCGGGAGCGCGTTCGATGGCATCCACTCGTAGTAGTTCGTGCGGTCGCCGTTCGTCGAGCCGTTGTTGTTCGCGCCGGCGGCCTCGAGCCACTGGTCGAAGGCGCCGACCGGGACGTGCTCGGAGCCCATGAACATGATGTGCTCGAAGAGGTGCGCGAAGCCGGTGCGTCCCGGCTGCTCGTTCCCCGAGCCGACGTGGTACCAGACGTCGACGGCGACGAGCGGGACGGAGTGATCCTCGTGGAGGATCACCTGCAGCCCGTTCGGCAGCGTGTAGTGCTCGAATGGAAGCGCCGGCACCTCCTGCGCGGCGGCGCGGGGCGCGCCGGCGAGCACGAGGGCCAGCAGGCAGCCGATGACGGCCGCGGGGATCGTGGCGGATCGTCTCACGTCGGACTCCTCTCGAACAGGTACGCCAGGGGGGCCTTCACGGACTCGCTCAGCAGGTATTTCCAGTACTCGGCCTTGTTCCTCGAGATCGGGCTCGTGCGCGTCGGCGAGGTGTGCGGATCGAGGCCGAGCCGGCGCGCGATGATCGCCAGGCGCAGGCTGTGGAACGGGTCGCTCACGAGCACGACACTGCTCGGCGCCGTCTCGCCGAGCAGGCCGGCGACCGCGTGCAGCGACTGGCTCGTCGTCCGACCGCGGTTCTCGAGCAGGATCGCGCTGTCGGGCACGCCGTGCCTCCGCACGTAGCGCCGCGAGACGGCGGCTTCGCTCGTCGTGTCGCCGACGCCGGTGCCGCCGGTGAGGACGAGGCGCGGCGCGAGCCCGCGCTTCCAGAGCGCGACGGCGTGGTCGAGCCGCGCCCGGAGCACCGGGGAGGGACGCCCGGCGTACTGCGCCGCGCCGAGCACGACGATCGCGTCCGCCGGCTGCGCCTCGTCGCGCCGCGCGGCGAGGAGCACCGCGGAGAGCGAGACGAGCCAGCCGGCGAGCATCGCCACGAGGAAGATGGCGAAGAGCCGGGAGCCGCAGCCGCGTCGTCGCGCCATGCCGCCCAAGCTAGCGGCCCGGGCGTACGGGACGGTAGTGCGGTACGGCCGGCGCTCGGCACTCGACGCCCGGCGGGGGCGCACGACGGCGTCGCGCGGTCAGTCGGCGAGGCCGAGGAGGGCGAGCCAGAAGATGTCGAAGGCGACGCGGCGCTGGCGCTCGGGCGCGAGCGTCCGGTCGAGGGCGAGTCCGTCCACGAAGGGGAGGAGGACGTCGGCGAGCATCGGCGGCGCGACGCGCGGGCGGAGGCCGAGCAGGACGAAGAGCCGTTCCGCCGTCGAGGCGGCGGCGCTCCGCCGCCGCGCCGCCGCCTCGCGTACGGCGCGTCGCACCGCGTCCCCGGGCTCTCGGCCGAGCTCGGCGAGGGCGCGGATGTCGCCGCGCGCGAGCTCGTCGTCGAGCCACCCCCAGAGCCGGTCGATCGCGCTCTGCGGCGTCGCGTCGGCGAGGGCGGCGCGCTCGCGCGCGACGACGGCGTCGGCGAGCCACTCCGCGAGGCGCGCGAGCAGCGTCTCGCGGTCGTGGAAATGGTAGTGGATGAGTCCCTTGCTCACCCCGGCGCGGTCGGCGACGTCCTGGAGGCTCGCCGCGGCGGCGCCGCTCTCACGCACCAGTTCCGCGGCGGCGTCGAGGATGCGCGCCGCGGCGTTGCGACGCGGACGCGCGGATCGAGGCGCGCGCTTCGCCCGTCCGGCGCCGGCGGCCACGATCAGACCGTGACCCGCGTGCCGGGCGTCGGCGCGCTCACCCGCCAGCCGCGCGCGCCGAGCCGCTCGGCGAGGGCGTCCTGGGCGTCCGGCTCGCCGTGCACGAGGTAGATCTCACGCGGGCGCCGCCCGCCCGCGGCGACCGCGTCGAGCCAGCGCTCCAGCTCGCCGCGGTCGGCGTGCGCCGAGTAGCCGTTGATCACCTCGACGGTCGCGCGGAGCGGCACCTCCTCGCCGAAGATCTTCAGGTAGGGGCGGCGCTCGACGATGCGCCGTCCGAGCGTGTGCTCCGCCTGGAAGCCGACGATGAGGATCGTGTTCGCCGGGTCGCCGGCGCCGTGCATCAGGTGGTGCAGGATGCGCCCGCTCTCGGCCATCCCCGACGCGGCGATGACGACGAGGGGCCCCTGCAGCGTGTTGATGCGCTTGGACTCCTCGACCTCGCGCGTGTAGCGCACCTGCGCGTGGCGGAAGAGCCGTTGCGCCTCGCGCACGAACTCCTCGCCCTGATCGAACACGTCGGGGTGCATCTCGAAGACCGACGTCGCGTCGATCGCCATCGGGCTATCGACGTAGACGGGGATCGCCGGGATCTCGCCGTCGCGGACGAGGAGGTGCAGCTCGTAGATGATCTCCTGGGCGCGTCCGACGGCGAACGCGGGGATGAGCACGCGCCCGCCCCTCGCGGCGGTGTCGCGGACGACGCGCGCCAGCTCGGCGCGCGCGCCGGCCACCGGCGTGTGGTCCCGGTTCCCGTACGTGCTCTCGAGGATCAGGATGTCCGCGCCCTCCGGCGGATGCGGATCGCGGATGATCGGGAGCCCCGGCCGTCCGATGTCGCCGGAGAAGACGAGCCGCGTCTGCCGTCCGCCCTCGTCGATGTCGAGGACGACCGAGGCCGAGCCGAGGATGTGTCCGGCGTCGACGAAGGTGACGCGCACGCCGGGGACGACCTCGATCGCGTGCCGGTAGGGGACGCCGAGCATCAGCTCGACGGCGCGCACGGCGTCGGCCATCGCGTACATCGGCTCGACGAACTCGCGGCGCCGGCGCGCGAGGAACTCGGCGTCCTTCTGCTGGATGTGCGCCGAGTCGGCGAGCATGATCGCGCAGAGGTCGCGCGTCGCCGGCGTGCACCAGATGCTCCCGGCGTATCCCCGGCGCACGAGGTACGGCAGGCGGCCGGAGTGGTCGATGTGCGCGTGGCTGAGCACGACCGCGTCGATCTCCGCGACCGGACACGGGAGTGCCAGGTTCTTCTCCTGCGACTCCTTGCGGCGTCCCTGGAACATCCCGCAGTCGAGGAGGATCGTCTTCCCGTTGACGCGCAGGATGTGGCAGGAACCGGTCACCTCGCGGGCGGCGCCGCTGAACTCGAGCTGCATGCGATCCGGGTGAGGATGGTGCGGCGGCCGGCCGGGCGGGCGCGACGCGGTGCTGCAGGGAAGCTGCATGCGCCCCGCGGGGCGGGCAAGAAACCGGCGACCCGGGCGCGCGCCGGCGGCGGGGCGGTCGGGATCTTGCCCGACCTCGCGGGCGCACCATCCCTTCTGCGAGTCGAGCCATGCGGATCGCCTTCGAGGTTCTCGCCATTCTCCTCCTGCTCGTCGCGAACGGCGTCTTCGCGATGTCCGAGATCGCCGTCGTCACCTCGCGCCGGGCGCGGCTCGAGCGGCGCGCCGCGGAGGGAGACCATCGGGCCGCGGCGGCGGCGGAGCTGAAGGCGGAGCCCACCGATTTCCTCTCGGCGGTGCAGATCGGCATCACGCTCGTCGGCATCCTCGCCGGCGCCTTCGGCGGCGCCCGGCTCTCCGGCCATCTCGCCGGACCGCTCGCGCGCATCGGCTGGCTCGCACCGTGGGCGGACACCGTCGCCTTCGTGCTCGTCGTCGGCATCATCACGTACTGCTCGCTCGTCATCGGCGAGCTCGTGCCGAAGCGCATCGCGCTCTCGAACCCCGAGGGGATCGCCGCGCGCATCGCGCGGCCGATGCAGCGGCTGGCGCGCGTCGCGCGCCCGCTCGTCGCGCTGCTCAGCGCCTCGACGAGCGGCCTCGCCCGGCTGCTCGGCGTGCGCCGCGACGACGAGCCCGACGTGACGGAGGAGGACATCCGGTCGCTCATCGCCCACGGCGCGCGCGCCGGCGTCGTGCAGGCGACGGAGGAGGACATCCTCGAGCGCGTCTTCTTTCTCGGCGACCGGCAGGTGCGCGCGGTGATGACGCCGCGCCCGGACGTCGTCTGGATCGAGTCGACGATGTCCGCCGCCCGGATCCGCGAGTCGCTCGAGCGCTCGCACCACTCGCGCTTCCTCGTCTGCGAGGGGAGCATCGACGAGGTGCGTGGCGTCGTGCGCGCCACCGACGTGCTCTCACAGTGTCTGGCCGGCGGCCCGCTCGACCTCTCCGCGCTCCTCCGCCAGCCGCACTTCGTGCCGGCGACGATGCCGGTGCTCCAGCTGCTCGAGCGCTTTCGCGGGTCCGACGTGCACCTCGCCGTCGCGATCGACCAGTACGGATCGGTTCAGGGCGTCGTCACCCTCAACGACATCCTCGCCGACCTCGTCGCGGACATCCCCGGCACGGTGAGCCGGCGGGAGAGCGATGTCGTGCGGCGCGACGACGGCTCCTGGCTCATCGACGGGACGGTGCCGCTCGAGGACGTCGAGGAGGCGCTCGGCGGCCAGGTGCTCCCCGCCGGCCGGTCGCGCGACGGATGGACGCTCGGCGGGCTGGTGTTCGACGGTCTCGGGCGGGTGCCGCGCATCGGGGACGTCGTCGAGCTGGGCGGCTTCCGCTTCGAGGTGGTGGACATGGACGGGCGGCGCGTGGACCGCGTGCTCGTCCGGCCGGCCGGAGCCGCGCGCGAGGATCAGCGCTCGCCGACGCCCTCGCGCTGAAAGACGATCGTCAGGCGGGAGCCCTCCTGCGTCATCATCGCCGGCTCCCAGCCGCCCCGGCTCCGCTCGTTCAGCAGATCCGTCAGCGCGTCCTCGTCGTCGCGCGCGAGCCGCGTGAGGCGGACGATCACCGCCTGGTATTCTTTCATGCGCGCGAAGATACTAGCTTCCCGCGCATGGACACCACCCCGGAGTTCCCCACCCTCTTCCTCGTGAAGCATCCGCTCGTGCAGCACAAGCTGACGCTGCTGCGCGACCGGCGGACGCCGACGAAGATCTTCAAGGAGCTGGTGGACGAGATCGCGATGCTCATGGCGTACGAGGCCACGGCCGACCTCGCCCTCGAGCCGGTGCCCGTCGAGACCCCGCTCGAGGCGATGTCGGGGTGGCGCGTGAGCGGGAAGAAGCTGACGCTGGTGCCGATCCTCCGCGCCGGCCTCGGCATGGTCGAGGGCGTGCTGCGGCTCGTCCCGGCCGCGCGGGTCGGGCACATCGGGCTCTATCGCGACCACGACACCCTCGAGCCGGTGGACTACTACTTCAAGGTCCCCGGCGACGCGGCGGAGCGCGACTTCTTCGTGCTCGACCCGATGCTCGCGACCGGCGGGAGCGCCGCCGCCGCCGTGACCTCGCTCAAGCGCGCCGGCGCGACGCGGATCCGCTTCCTCTGCCTCGTCGCCGCGCCGGCCGGGGTCCGCCGCGTCGCGACCGCGCATCCGGACGTCCCGATCTACTGCGCGTCGCTCGACCGCGAGCTGAACGAGCAGGGGTACATCCTGCCGGGACTGGGAGACGCGGGGGATCGGCTGTTCGGGACCAGATGAGGCGGGGACCGGGGACCGGGGACCGGACGTGGCAGGAGGCATGAGCGCGGCCGGAACGTCAAAGGGGGACGAGATCGATTCTCGTCCCCCGCTCCAATCCCCGACCCTGGTCACCGCAGTTCCGGTCCCCGGTCCCCGGTCCCCCGCCTCATCCGAACCATTCCCGCGGACAGTCGCGCTGCTGGCGCGCCGCGTCGAGCACCCACTGCTGGCTGACCGGGTCGTCGATCTCGTCGGTGACCCGGTTGAACCACTTCCGCGCCTGCCGGTCGTCGCCGATGCGCCGCCAGAGCTCGCCGACGAGGTAGGTCAGCACCGCCCGCTCCTCCTTCGCGACGCCGTCGTAGCTGCCGAGGGCGAGCTCGAAGGCCCATGCCGCCTTGCGACGGAAGAAGCGCTCGGCCTCGATGTCGCCCTCGTCCACGCAGCACCAGGCGGCGCGGAGCAGAAGGTCGGCGACGTAGCGCGGCTCCATGTTCTGCCAGTCGGCCACCTTCGCCGCGGCCTCGTACTTCTCGGAGCCGTTCACCGCCGAGGAGCCGAGCAGGGGCGCGAGCTCGTTCCAGACGTGCTCCTTGAGCATCGGGCTCACCTCCGCCTCGTCGCCGAAGTCCCGCTCGGAGCCGGAGTAGGCGCAGCGCGTACACATGTGGATCAGGTACGGCAGCGGCTGCGTGCCCGCGGCGCGCTCGTGGAAATCGGTGCGCTTGCCCCCGAACGAGTTCGTCGAGACGACGCTCTGCGACCGGAACCGGTTGTCGCAGATGGGGCAGTGGAGCTCGATCTGTTGCAGCGTGGTCATGAGTGTACGTCCCTCCCGATGGGCCGGGAGCGTCGAGCGACGGCGCTCCCCTCTCCCCCTCGCGAGCGAAGGGAATTTCTGTGCCACGCTGCATCGAATGCCCCGGCGAGGCGTCGCCGGGGGAACGCCGGCCGCATCGCCAGGCGGCGCCGGGGGTGTCGGCGCCGCGCCACATGGCGGCCCATCGGTTGGGGCGGCGCGAGCCACTGATGCAGGATTTCGGCTTGTTCGCGATTTTCTGCGCCGCTATCTTGCCGCGTCCGCGGTCGCCTCGCCGTCACCCGCGCTTCTGGGCTTGATGCTGATCAACCTGCTGCCCGATTTCTTCGCCGTACTGAACAGCACCGACCGGGTCGCGGCCTACCAGCGCTACTTCGACGTCCACCGCTCCCTCCTCGAAGCGTACTGGCACAACTACGTCATCGACCCCGAGGGTCCGCACTTCCTCGACGTCGTCCGCGGCACCGTCGACGCGGGACGTGACGACCTCCGCACGATGCTCGAGCGCATCGACATCGTCTCCCTCGCGCGATCGACGGAGCAGGCCTGCGCGCAGCTGCTGAAGTCCGACACCGACGTGGACGTCGTGCTGATGGTCGGCGTCGGTGCGGCGAACGCCGGCGAGCTGGTCGTCGAGGGGCGCGGCGCCGCCTTCGTCTGCCTCGAGCACTTCACCGGCGTGGCGAACGCGGAGACGCAGGGGCTGGGACTCGATCCGGAGCTCGTGCCGCTCTGGCTCGCGCACGAGATCGCGCACGTCGTCCGCTACACGTCGGCGACGAGCCGCAGCGAGATGCGCGCGCTGGTCGAGGAAGCCAACGGCTACTACTCGTACTGGGAGACGGGACGGCGCGCGACGCTGCGCGAGCTCCTCGTCAACGAGGGGCTCGCCGTGCAGGTCGCGCGGGCCATCAGCCCCGGGCACGCGGCATGGGAGTACTACGGCTTCGGCCGCCGCCAGTACGCACGCGTGCGCGAGCTCGAGGGCGTGCTCTCGCGCGCCGTGGCGCCGGACCTCGACCGCGCCGGCCTCGGCCTTCGCCTTCGCTACCTCTCGGGCGGGATGAGCGACGAGGCGCGCACCGTGGACCGCTTCGTCCTCCCCGAGCGCAGCGGCTACTTCCTCGGCGCGCGGCTCGTCGAGCCGGCGATCGACGCGCACGGCCACGCGTGGGCGGTGCGGGCGAGCGCCGCCGAGCTCTCCGCGCTGGCCCTCGCCGCGGCGGCGACGGCGTGAGCGACGCCGGGGAGCGGCGCCGCAATCCCGAGCTGCGCGAGCTGCTCGACGAGCTCCTCGGGCACGTCCGCTCCCTCGCGCGCAACGCGCACGACCTCGGCGACCAGCAGCGCGCCTACGCCCAGCAGCGCCTCGAGTGGCTCGCCGACGAGATCTGGCGCGTCACGATCGAGCAGCCCGGCCCGCGCTGAGCGGGCAGGCGGGCGCGACGAGCGGCCGCGACGTCCCGGTCGCTCCGCGCCCCCTCACTTCCCCACGCAGAAGCTCCGGAACACGCGCTCGAGCACGTCCTCGACGTCGACGGCGCCGACGAGCTCCTCGAGCGCGCCGACGCCCGCGCGCAGGTGCACCGCCGCCACCGTCGCGGGGAGCGCGCCGGCGCGCCACGCCTCCTCGAACGCGGCGAGCTCCACGTGCGCGACGTCGAGCGCGAGTCGGTGCCGCTCGCGTGTGAGCAGCGGCGCGTCGGGCGCCGGCGGGACGTGGCCGGCGTCGAGCAGCGCGGCGAGCGTGTCGAGCAGCGCGGCGAGCCCCTCGCCGTGCTCGGCGCTCGCCGGCGACGCGAGCCGGATCGGCGCGGCGCCCGCCGCCCGCCGCGCCGCATCGGCGTCGGCGAGCGCGCGCCGCTCCTCGTCGTCCGGAGGCTCGAACGCGGCGTGGTCCGCCTTCGTCGGGACGACGACGATCGGCGAGTCGGGGCGGGCGCGGGCGCCGTCGAGGAGCCGGCCGAGCACGCGGCGCCGAGCGGCGCGCGTCTCGCCGCAGGCGAGGACGACCTCGGCGCGCCCGAGGTAGCGCTCGCTCACCTCGATGCCGAGCCGCTCGACGACGTCGCCGGACTCGCGCAGCCCTGCCGTGTCGACGAGACGGAGCGGCCAGCGACCGGCATCGACGACCGCCTCGAGCGCATCGCGCGTCGTGCCGGGGATCTCGGTGACGATCGCGCGGCGCTCGCCGAGCAGGGCGTTGAAGAGCGAGGACTTCCCGGCGTTCGGCTCGCCGGCGATGACGACGAGCGCGCCCTCCCGCACGAGCGCGCCCGTCGGCGCCGTGGCGAGGAGGGAGGCGACGGCCTCGCGCGCGTCGGCGATCGCGCGCGCGATGCGCTCGCGCGGAACCGGCCCCTCGTCCTCCTCGGGGAAGTCGATGTCGTAGGCGATGAGCGCCTCGAGGTCGAGGATCCGGTCGCGGAGCGCGAGGACGCGGCGCGAGAGCCCGCCGTCGAGCTGCTCGATCGCCGCGCGGTGCATCGCGTGCGAGCGCGCGTCGACAAGGTCGGCGGCGGCCTCCGCCTGGAGGAGGTCGAGCTTGCCGGCGAGCACGGCGCGGCGCGTGAACTCGCCGGGGAGCGCCTGACGGGCGCCGGCGGCGAGAAGCGCGGCGAGCACCGCGGCCGGCACGAGGAGCCCGCCGTGCGTCGTCAGCTCGACCATCGGCTCGCCGGTGAAGGAGCGCGGCGCGGCGAAGACGGTGATCATCGCCTGGTCGAGCGTCTCGTCCGTGTGCGGGTGACGGCAGCGTGCGAGGGTGGCGACGCGCTCGAGGACGGGCCACGGGGAGACGACGCGGCGCGCGATCGCGTGCGCGTCGGGTCCGCTCACGCGCAGCATCGCGATCGCGCCGCGGCCGGGCGCGGTGGCGATCGCGGCGATCGTGTCGCTCGCCCCGGGAAGGGGCGCGGCCGGGCGTGTCGGCGGACCGGCGTCCGTCACGTGGCGACGGGCTCGAGCTCGAAGATCGTGCCGGGTTCGATGATGCGGACGTCGGGACCGCGGTGGTGCGACGGGATGAGCGCACGGAGCCGCGCGATCGCGTCGTAGGGACCGGACGTGAGGTGGTGAAAGGTGCCCCAGTGGTAGGGGATGAGGAAGCGCGCGCCGAGGCGCTCGAAGAGCGTGAGCGCGTCGTCGCTCGAGAGGTGGCCGCGGCGAAAGCGCGGCTTCCACCACGGCGCGTGGCCGATCGGCAGGAGGGCGACGTCGGGGCGGCGCTCGCCGAGCGTGTCGCGGACGAGGCGGTGCGTGTCCTCGCGCAGCCCGGTGTCGCCGGCGAAGAAGAGCGAGTGCGTCCCCGTGTCGAGCAGGTACATGTTGGCCGCGCGGCGCCAGCGGTCGTAGCCGTAGCGCATCCCGTCGTGCGCGGCGGCGCCGGCGTGGACGCGGATACCGCTCACCTCCTCGAAGGCGCCGGGGGCGAGGGGGACGGCGTTCGCGTAGCCGCGTCCGCGGAGCCACCGGCTGACCGGCGGCGGCGCGTAGACGGGCACCGTGCGCGGGATCGCGTCGAGCGAGCGGAAGGAGAGATGGTCGGCGTGCGCGTGCGTGAGGAGCACCGCGTCGAGCGGCGGGAGCTCGCCGAGCGGGATCCCGGGCGCGGCGACGCGGCGCAGGAAGCGGCCGAGCGCCGGGTCGAAGTTCGGGTCGGTGAGGAACCGCCGCTCGGCGATCTCGAGCAGGAGCGTGGCGTGGCCGATGTAGGTGATGCGCACGCGGGAGGATGCTGCACGGGGTGCGCCAGCCGGCGCACCCCGTTCGTCAGGGCGCTGGACGCGCGGCGGCCGCCGCGCCCGTCAGCGCCGTCCGGGTCGCGCCGCGCTCGGCGCCGGCGACGGCGCGCGCTTCACGGGCGCCGCCGGCTGCGCCTTCGCGCGCTCCTTCGCGATCAGCCACTGCTGCGGGAGCGCGGCGACGTTCTGCACGAAGTAGTACAGGTTCAGCCCCGCGGCGAAGCGCCAGAAGATGAGCGTCATCATCGGCGGGAAGACGTAGCTCATCACCTTCGCCTGCGGGTTGTTCGGCGTCGACTGCAGGCCGATCCAGGAGAGGGCGAACATCGAGAGCCCCATCAGGATCGGGAGGATGTAGAACGGATCGTGGAGCGAGATGTCCGGGAGCCAGAGGAAGGAGACGCCGCGGAACTCGATCGTGTTCTGGAAGACGAAGAAGAGCGCGAAGAGCACCGGCATCGGGATGAGCATCGGCAGACACCCGGAGAAGGCGCTGAACGGGCTCACGCCGTGGGCCTGGTAGATCTTCATCATCTCCTCGTGCGCCTTCTTCGGATCGCCCTTGTGCTTCGTCTGGATCGCCATCAGCTCGGGCTGGATGCGCTGCATCCGGAGGCTCGTGCGCATCGCGCTCTGGTTCAGGGGCCAGAGGAGGAGGCGGACGGCGACGCCGAAGATGACGAGCACCCAGCCGTAGCCGAGGGCGAGCTTGTCGTGCATCCAGAGGAGGATCTGCATGACGATCGTCGCGAACGGCTGCACGATCGGCTGCACGAACGACCATCCGTAGGCGTTGACGTCGTGGAAGTCGCGTCCGAGGGCGACGAGCCGCCGCCACTCCTGGGGCCCGGCGTAGAGCTCGAGGGCGAACGTGCCGTCGGCGAGCGGCATCAGCGCCGCCGCGTGCGCCGTCGTCGGCGTCTTCGCGCTCGTCGGCTCGCCGCGCATGATCGCGGCGGCGAACGGGGTCGCCGTCGAGTCGGCGAGCGCGGCGACGAGGAAGTACTTGTTGCGCGCCGCGATCCACGAGATCGGCCCCGCCTCGATGCGCCGCTCGCCGGGGTCGAGCTTGGCGAGGTCGCGGAAGGGAACGTTGACGATCTCGCCGCTCGTCGTGCGCGTCGCGTAGGCGAGGAGCCCGTGGTCCGCGGCGGTGTCCGCCTCCTCCGAGCGGATCGTCGTCGGCAGGTCGACGAGGAGGGCGGCGTTCGGCAGCCCGCGCACGCTGCCGCGCGCGTGGATGACGTAGCTGTCGGGGTCGACGCGGTACTCGATGCGCACCACGGCGCCGGCGGCGCTCCCCTCGTAGACGAGCGTGCGCGGCGCCGAGTCGGCGCCGGCGGCCGGCGTGTCGAGCAGGCGGAAGGGGACGCGGCGCAGGTCGATCGTGTCGCCGGCGGCGACGAGGCGGTAGCTCGCGAGCGGGGTTCCCGACGGCGTCAGCGAGACGCCGCGGCCGCGCTCGCGCAGCGACTCGTAGCCGGTGAGCGTCGCGGCCGCCGGCGTCGCGCCGTAGCTCGCGAACGCGTACGTCGCGAGCGGCGTGCGGACGACCGTCGTCTCGGCGGGCGCGGCGGGCGGCGGCGCGGTGGTGTCCACGCCCGGCGCGGCGGCGGGCGCGGCGCCGGCGACCGGCGTCGCGGGGAGCGCGGCGCGGCCGGTGTCGCGGCCGGTCACCGCGGCGGGCGCGGCGGGTGCGGCGAGCGAGTCGCCCCGCGCCGCGCCGGCGGTGTCGGCGGGGAAGGCGCCGGGCGGCGGCGGGAAGATGCGCATGTAGGCGCGTGGCACGAGGATCACCACGCCGACGATGAGCACGATCGCGAGGAAGAAGCGTCTGTCCATGCGTGCGTACGTCTCTTACGGGACCGGGTCGTAGCCACCCGGTCGAAAGGGGTGACAGCGGGCGATGCGCCGCGCGGCGAGCCATCCGCCGCGGAGAGCGCCGTGCTTCTCGAGCGCCTCGATCGCGTACTGCGAGCAGCTCGGATAGTAGCGACAGGCCGGCGGGAGCAGGGGCGAGACGACGACCTGGTACCCGCGCACGAGAAATATGAGCAGCCACGCGGCGGCGCGGGCGAGCGCGCGCCCGATCGTGCTCGCGGCGCGCCGTGCGGACGACGTCCCGGACGCCGGTGCGCCCGGTGCGCCCGGTGCGCCCG
>DASUSM010000242.1:0-5731 GCA_036375115.1 Gemmatimonadaceae bacterium
CGCTCCGCGCGGAGGTCGCGCAGCTCGACCCGGCGCTCCCGCTCGGCACGATCGAGACGATGGAGGAGCGCATGCGCGAGTCGCTGATGCTCCCCGTGCTGTACATGCGGCTGTTCGCGATCTTCGCCGGCGCGGCGCTCCTGCTCGCCGCGATCGGCGCCTACGGCGTGATCGCCTTCGCCGTCGTGCAGCGCACGCGCGAGCTCGGGATCCGCATGGCGCTCGGCGCGACGCGCGCCGAGGTCGTGCGCCTCGTCGTCGGCTACGGCGGCCGGCTCGCGGCGGTCGGCATCGCAATCGGCATCGTCGCCGCGCTCGCGCTGAGCCGCGTCCTGCGCTCCCTGCTCTTCGGCGTGAGCGCGACCGATCCGGCGACGTTCGCCGGCGTCGCCCTCCTCCTCGCGCTCGTCGCCGTCGTCGCGAGCTGGCTGCCGGCGCGGCGGGCGGCGCGGATCGACCCGACGGTCGCGATGCGCGCCGAGTGAGAGACCCACATGGCAGCGCCCCCGTCGCGCCGGCGGGGGCGCCGCTGCATCCTTCGTCCATGGCATCACACGACTCCGCCCCGCGCGTCCTCGTCGCCGACGACCAGCCCGACGTGCTCGAGGCGCTGCGTCTGCTCCTGAAGGGAGAGGGCTTCCGCATCGAGACCGTGCGCTCGCCCGCCGCGGTCCTCGCCGCGGTCGAGCATGGCGACTTCGACGTGGCGCTCCTCGACCTCAACTACGCGCGCGACACGACGTCGGGCACGGAAGGGCTCGACCTCGTCGGGCGGCTGCAGGCGCTCGACGCGACGCTGCCGCTGATCGTCATGACCGCGTGGGGGAGCATCGACGGCGCGGTCGAGGCGATGCGCCGCGGCGCGCGCGACTACATCGAGAAGCCGTGGGACAACGCCCGGCTCGTCGCGACGCTGCGCACGCAGCTCGAACTCGGGCGCGCGCTCCGGCGTGCGCAGCACCTCGAGAGCGAGAACCGCATCCTGCGGCGCGACGGGGTCCCGCACATCGTCACGGAGTCGTCGGCGATGCAGCAGGTGCTGCGCCTCATGGAGCGCATCGGTCCGTCCGATGCGAACGTCCTCGTCACCGGCGAGCACGGCACGGGGAAGGAGGTCGTCGCGCGCTGGCTGCACGCGGTGTCGCCGCGCGCGAGCCGGCCGCTCGTCACGGTGAACGTCGGCGGCCTCGCCGAGACCGTCTTCGAGAGCGAGCTGTTCGGCCACGTGAAGGGCGCCTTCACCGACGCGAAGACGGACCGCGTCGGGCGCTTCGAGCTGGCCGACCAGGGGACGCTGTTCCTCGACGAGATCGCGAACGTCGCGCCGGCACAGCAGTCGAAGCTGCTGCGCGTGCTCCAGACAGGGGAGCTCGAGCGCGTCGGCTCGTCGAAGACGCGGCGGGTGGACGTGCGCATCATCTCCGCGACGAACGCGGACCTGCGCGAGGAGGTCGCCGCGGGCCGCTTCCGGGAGGACCTGCTCTTCCGGCTCAACACGATCGAGATCCGCGTCCCCGCGCTGCGCGATCGCCGCGAGGACCTCCCGCAGCTCGCGACGTGGTTCCTGCGCCGGCACGCGGAGCGCTACCGGAAGCCGCTCGCCGGCTTCGACCGCGGCGCGATGCAGCAGCTGCTCGAGCACTCCTGGCCGGGGAACGTGCGCGAGCTCGACCACGCGATCGAGCGCGCGGTGCTGCTCGCCAGCGGCGCGCAGGTGCGCCCCCCGGACCTCGCGCTGCGCGCCGGCGGCACCGCGGCAGGCGGCGCCGCGCCGCGGCTCGAGGAGATGACGCTGGAGGAGGTCGAGCGCGTGCTCATCGAGAAGGCGCTCGACCGATACGGCGGCAACGTGAGCCAGGCGGCGCGGGCGCTCGGCCTGAGCCGCAGCGCGCTCTACCGGCGGCTCGCCACGCACGGCCTCTGACCGTGTCCCCCGCATGGTGACGCCGGTCCCCGAGGACCGTCGGCGGCGGCTGCGCTACGAGCAGCGCATCCTCGCCGGCGCGCTCGCCGCGGGGGCGCCCGCGGTCGTCGTCGCGCTCGTCCTCCTCTGGTGGGGGGGATACTCGCCGAAGGTCCTCTGGACGCTGGCGCTCGTCATCGTCGGCTTCTGGCTCGGCGGCGCCTTCGTCCTCCGCGAGCGGGCGATGCGTCCGCTGCAGACGCTCTCCAATCTTCTCGCCGCGCTGCGCGAGGAGGACTTCTCGCTGCGCGCCCGCGGCGCGCGTCTCGACGACGCGCTCGGCCTCGCCATGCTCGAGGCCAACGCACTCGGCGAGACGCTCCGCTCGCAGCGTCTCGGCGCCCTCGAGGCGAGCGCGTTGCTGCGCACCGTGATGGCCGAGATCGACGTCGCGATCTTCGCCTTCGACGAGCAGCGCCGGCTCCGGCTCGTGAACCGGGAGGGGGAGCGGCTGCTCGGCGCGAACGCGGAGCGGCTCCTCGGGCGCGATGCCGGTGAGCTCCGGCTCGACGAGTTCCTCCGCGGCGAGGCGCGCCGCGCGGCGACGCTCTCCTTCCCCGGCGGACAGGGGCGGTGGGAGCTGCGCCGCCGGCCCTTCCGCCAGGGCGGGATCTCCCACGAGCTCGTCGTCCTCGCGGACCTGAGCCGCACGCTGCGCGAGGAGGAGCGGCAGGCGTGGCAGCGGCTCGTGCGCGTGCTGAGCCACGAGATCAACAACTCGCTCGCGCCGATCAAGTCGATCGCCGGCAGCCTGCGCGACATCCTCGTGCGGCGCACGGGAACGCGGGTCGCGGCCGGCGCGGGCGGCGCGCGCGACGAGGACATCGAGGACTTCTCGAGCGGGCTCGCGGTGATCGCCGGCCGCTCCGAGGCGCTGAGCCGCTTCGTGGCCTCGTACGCGCGCCTCACGCGGCTGCCGCCGCCCCGGCTCGCGGCGCTCGACGTCCGGGAGTGGGTGCGACGCGTCGTCGAGCTCGAGACGCGCCTCGACGTCGCGGTCGAGGACGGCCCGCCGACGACGATCCTCGCCGACGGCGACCAGCTCGACCAGCTCCTCATCAACCTCGTGCACAACGCGGTGGACGCGTCTCTCGAGACGGGCGGCGGCGTGCGCGTGCGGTGGCGCCCCGAGAACGGCGCGCTCGTCGTGCTCGTCGAGGACGAGGGGCCCGGACTTCACGACACGGCGAACCTCTTCGTCCCCTTCTTCACGACGAAGCCGAACGGCTCGGGGATCGGGCTCGCGCTCAGCCGGCAGATCGCCGAAGCGCACGGCGGCACGCTGGGGCTGGCGAACCGGAGGGGCGGGCGCGGCTGCGTCGCGCGACTCGAGCTCCCCGCCGAACCGAAGGCCGCGCTCGCTTGACGGCGCGGCGCCCTGCCTCGTCCGTTCGGTGACCGCCTCCCGCCACCCGCGCCCGCCGTGATGCCCTCGCTCCCGACCGCGCCCCGTGGGCGCGCCATGCTCCTCCTCGCCGTCCTCCTGGCCGGCGCGGCCCTGCCGGTCCGCCCCGCGACCGCAGGCGCGACCGAGCCGTGCCGCACCGTGGAGGGGGGCGCCGGCGCCCGCGCGCTGCGCCTCGCCACGTTCGACACGGCGTGGCACCGGGTCCACGTCACGCACTTCGACACGACGTTCAACGGCGTGGACTGGCGCCGTGTGCGAGCGGAGCTCCGCCCTCGCGCGGTGGCGGCGCGCTGCACCGAGGAGCTGCGGGCGGTGATCGCGGACATGCTCGCGCGCCTCGGCCAGTCGCACTTCGCGATCATTCCACGCGAGCGCGCGGGCGGCCTCGAGCGCGCGAGGCGCGCGGACGACGAGCGGCCGGGGTCGCTCGGCCTCGAGCTGCGCATCCTCGAGGACTCGCTCGTCGTCTGGCGCGTGGCGCCGGACGGTGCCGCGGCGGCGGCCGGCGTGCGGCCGGGGTGGATCCTGCTCGCGGCGGACACGAGCGAGCTCGCGCCGTACGTGCGGAGGGTGCCGGCCGAGATCCCGTCGCGGCAGCGCGCCCTCCACGGCATCGCCGCCGTCTCGAGCGTGCTCCAGGGCGGCGTCGGCGAGACGGCGCGGCTGCGTCTTCTCGACGGGTCCGGGGCGGTCGTGGAGGTGGAGGTCCGGCGTCGTCCGGTCGCCGGGACCGCCGTCACCTTCGGCAACCTGCCGACCTTCTACACCGTGCTCGAGCGCGCCGAGGCCGACGGCGGACGCGTCGGCGTCGTGCGCTTCAACGCCTGGATGCCGACGATCATGCCGGGGCTCGACTCGGCGATCGAGCGCCATCGCGGCGGCGATGGTATCGTTCTGGACCTCCGCGGGAACCCGGGCGGCGTGGCGGGGCTGATGATGGGGGTGTCGGGACACTTCCTCGAGGCGCGCGCGTCGCTCGGGACGATGAAGAACCGCGCGGGGGAGCTGCGCTTCAACGCGAATCCCCGGCTCGTGAGTCCGTCGGGCACGAGGGTCCGCCCGTTCGCGGGCCCGGTGGCGATCCTCGTGGACGAGCTCACGGGGAGCACCTCGGAGGCGTTCGCGGCGGGGATGCAGGCGATCGGACGGGCGCACATCGTCGGCCGGCCGACGGCCGGCGCGGTGCTCCCCGCCGTGATGGAACGGCTCCCGAACGGCGACGTGCTCTATCACGCGGTGGCGGACTTCATCGCGCCGGATGGCACCAGGCTGGAGGGGCGCGGGGTGCGTCCGGACGAGGACGTCCCGCTGACGCGGGCCGCGCTGCTCGCCGGGCGCGATCCGCAGATGGAGTCCGCGCTCGCATGGATTCGTCGGACGGGGAGCGGTGGAGGGCGCGCGCCCTGACGGCGCCGCCGACGGATCGAACCCATCAACGAGAGGAGTCTGTCGTGAACGGATCCATGTCACTCGCGCGGCGCGGCGCGCTGTCGCTCGCCGTCTGCGCCCTGCTCGCCGGCTGCGCGAGCGCCGGGAGCGGGACGGAGGCTCCCGCCCCCGCACCGGCTCCGGCGGTCCAGGCCTCCGACACGGCCACGGCGGCGACCGGTGCGGCGCGAAGCGATCTCCCGCCGGCGCGGCGGATCGTCGATCGCTACGTGGAGACGCTCGGCGGGCGCGCGGTGATCATGTCCGACACCGCCAGCCACACGACCGGGCTGTTCGAGGTCCCCGCCGCCGGTCTCGCGGGCCAGATCGACATCTACGCGGCGGCGCCGAACCGGATGCTCGTGAAGACCGACTTCCCCCAGATGGGCCAGGTGATGTCGGGCTTCGACGGCACGACGGCGTGGTCGATCGATCCGATGCAGGGACCGATGGTCCTCGAGGGGAAGCAGCTCGAGGACACGCGGATCCAGGCGGACTACTACGCGCGCCTGCACGACGCGTCGAAGTTCTCGTCGATGCAGACGACGGGGCTCGTGGACTTCGAGGGGAAGCAGGCGTACAACGTCCGTCTCGTGCGGACGAACGGCGACGTGATCGAGGAGCTCTTCGACCCGGAGACGGGGCTGCTCGTGGGGAGCGTCGCGACGCGCGACACGCCGATGGGGCCGGTGACGGTCACGAGCGTGATCGGCGACTACAAGCGCTTCGGGCGCCAGCTCGTGCCGACGCGGGTCGTGCAGCGGGTCGCGGGGCAGGAGGTCGTGGTGACGATCTCCGCGGTGAGCTACGACCCCGTGGATCCCGCGGTCTTCGCCCTCCCGGATCCGATCAAGGCGCTGACGCAGAAGTGACCTGCGTTCGGCGCCGGGCGGTCGGCGCCGGAGTCCGGGCGAGCGGCGCCGCGGGCAGTT
>DASUSM010000243.1:0-3456 GCA_036375115.1 Gemmatimonadaceae bacterium
CGGGCGAGGCCGAGCAGGAGCTCGACGTTTCCGGCCCACCCGTCGCGCGTGACCGGCGGTCCCTCCCCGGGCTCACGAAGCAGATCGCGGACCACGGCGATTCGCACGAGGCGGAACGAGCTGAACGGGTCCTCCACCCCCGGAACGGCGACGAAGGGGCGGAGCACCCAGGGGGCGATCCGGCGGAGCATTCGGGCCTGCTTCGGCGCGAAGGCCCCGTGAGCGCGCTCCGCGACGACGAGATCGGCGCCACCCTCGAACCGCTTGACGAGCTCCGGAAGGTGCTCCGGCTGGTCGGTGAAGTCCCCCTGCATGAGGATCATCGCGTCGCGCCGCGGATAGCGGGTGCGCTTCACGACGGCCTGGCACAGCGCGCTCACCGATCCCGCCTGTCCCACGCGCCGCTGTCCGCCGAGGATCGTCAGCGGGAGCACCTTCGTGTACGGCTGCAGCGTCTCCAGCGTCCCATCCGTGCTGCCGCCGTCGTGCACGAGGATCTCGTACTCGCGCGAGTACTGCTGGAACACCTTTCGGATGCGCCAGAGGAGGACGCCGATCGTCGGCGCTTCGTTGTAGACGGGGATGCAGATGTACAGCACGGGAGTCCCGGTCGAGCGTGAGGGTGCGGCGGTCCACCGGCGAACGGCGAAAGATGAGCGCGATCCCCCGCAGTCGCCACCCGGCCTGCTACCCCCTCGGGCATCCATGGGTTCGTCGCCGCGCCGCGCCGGGGGTGGCAATAGGCGATGCCGGCGGCCAGACTCCATGCATGTCGCCGATGCGCGTGCTCGCCTGGCCGGCGTACGTCAACCGGTTCCTCAATCCGTACAATTGGCTCCTCTACACGCACATGGCGCGTCTCGGCGCGCGCGTGGACGAGTTCTCGCCGACGCGCCTCTTCGGCGCGGAGCGCTACGGCGTGTGGCATCTGCACTGGCCCGACTTCATCCTCAACCAGCGCTCGGCGCGCGTCGCCCGCGGCTGGCTCGCCGCCCTGCTGCGCTCGATCGACGCCGCGCGTGCCCGCGGGGTGAAGGTCGTCTGGACGGTGCACAACCTCCGCGCGCACGAGGGGCTCCACCCCTCGCTCGAGCGCTGGTTCTGGCCGCGCTTCACGCGGCGGCTCGACGGCTACATCAGCCTCACCGAGACGAGCCGGCTCGCGATGCTGGAGCGCTTTCCGGCCCTCCGCGCCGTTCCGGGGAGCGTCGTGCCGCACGGGCACTATCGCGGCGTCTATCCGGACCTGCTGTCCGGCCCGGAGGCGCGCGCCGCGCTCGAGCTGCCGCAGCGCGCCCGCGTCTACGTCTTCATGGGGCATCTGCGCCCATACAAGAACGTTCCCGCGCTCGTCACCGCCTTCCGGCGCCTGGAGGACCCGCGCGCGGTGCTCGTCGTCGCCGGACGGCCGCACGCGCCGGAGCTGCGCGCCGCGGTCGAGCGCGCGGCGGGCGACGACCCGCGCGTGCGCCTCTACCTCGGCTTCGTGCCGGGCCGGCGCGTGCAGCTGTACCTGCGCGCCGCGGACCTCGTCGTCCTCCCGTACGCGGAGATCCTGAACAGCGGGAGCTCCCTGCTCGCGCTCTCCTTCGACCGCCCGATCCTCGTGCCGGGGATGGGCTCCCTGCGCGAGCTGCAGGAGCAGGTCGGCGCCGACTGGGTGCGCACGTACGACGGCGCGCTCGGCCCCGACGTCCTCCGCGACGGCATGCGCTGGGCGCTCGGGACGCGGCGCGCCGTGGCGGCACCGCTCGAGCCGTTCGACTGGAGCACCGTCGCGCGCGGAACGCTCGAGGCCTTCGGCCGCGTGCGCGAAGCCGCCGCCGGGGGTGACGTCCCCGCCGCCCCGGCCGTCTTCGCCGAGTGAGGGGGCGGCCCGCCTGATTCCGCGGCGGACCCTCCCGCACCCTCCGGCGCCTCGGCGCGCCGCGCGCTCCCCACGCACAACGGAGTCATCATGCGTCGTACCGCCCTGCTCGGTGCCCTGGCGCTCGCCGCCTGCGGGCCGGCGGCCCCATCGACCACGCCCGCGCCCGCACGCGCGGTGGTCACCCCCGACGAGCTGCGCCGGGACCTCGCCGTCTTCGCCTCGGACTCCTTCATGGGACGCGAGGCGGGGACGGAGGGCGAGCGGCGCGCGGTGCGCTTCCTCGAGGCGCGGCTGCGGCAGGCCGGCCTCCGTCCCGCGGGCGACTCCGGCTTCGTGCAGCGCGTGCCGCTGGTCCGCCAGCGCTTCGGCCGGGCGACGCGGTTCGTCGTGACGAACCGCAGGGAGCGCCAGCAGATCCCGATCGGCGAGCAGCTCGTGCCGCTCGCGCAGCTCGGGCCGGGCGCGCCGCTGCCGCGGCTCGAGGCGGAGGGCGACATCGTCTTCGCCGGCTACGGTCTGACGATCCCATCGCTCGAGCGGGACGACCTCGCGGGGCTCGACCTCGCCGGTAAGGTGGTCGTCGTCGTCAACGAGGTGCCGCCGGACGTGGACGCCGCGCAGCGCGCCCAGCTCGAGGGGCAGGCCGGGCTCGGGCTGCGGATCGGGACGCTGATCCCCCACAATCCGGCGGCGGTGATCGTCCTGCTGCGCGGCGACTTCGCCGACCAGTTCCGGCAGGCGCTGCCGCAGCTGCGCGAGACGGTGATGCTCGCCAGCCAGGCGGCGGACGTGCCGCCGTCCGCGCGTCGCGCGCCGATGATCCTCCTCGGCGTCGCGCGCGAGGGCTCACTCCTCCTCCCGAACGCCTGGCCGTCGAACGACCGGCCGCAGCCCCTCGTCGGACGGAGCCTGCGTGCGACGGTGGAGCTCGAGCGCACCCCTGAGAGCGCGTACAACGTCGCGGCGGTCGTCCCGGGACGCGACGCGTCGCTGCGCGGCAGCTACGTCGCCTTCGGCTCGCACCTCGACCACATCGGGATCCAGTCCGGACGGGCCGACTCGATCGCGAACGGCGCCGACGACGACGCCTCCGGGGCGGTCGCCATGCTCGCGACGGCGCGCGCCTTCGCGCGCGCGCCGGTGAAGCCGCGCCGCTCGCTGCTCTTCGTCTGGCACACGGCGGAGGAGAAGGGACTGCTCGGCTCCGAGTGGTTCACGTCGCACCCGACCGTGCCGCTCGACTCGATCGTCGCGCAGGTGAACGCGGACATGGTGGGACGCAATGGGCGCGACACGATCCACGTCGTCGGACCCGGGACGGCCCCGGATGGACGGAGCCGGCTGCTCGGCCAGGTCGTGGACTCGGTGAACGCCGCGCTCCCGCAGCCGTTCGCGATCGCGCGCACCTTCGACACGCCCGCCGATCCGGAGCAGCTCTACTACCGCAGCGATCACTACAACTACGCGAAGCACGGTGTCCCGATCGTCTTCTTCACGAGCGGGCTGCACGACGACTACCACGAGGTCTCGGACGAGGCATCGCGGATCGACTACGAAAAGCTCGCGCGGGTCTCGCGGCTGTTCCA
>DASUSM010000244.1:0-3396 GCA_036375115.1 Gemmatimonadaceae bacterium
CGGCGTGCGGTAGACCGCGCGGTAGTGCCCGTTCACGATCGCCGACGCGCCCCACCCGACGAGCGTGCCGAGCAGGCTGCCGAAGAGCGCGACGATCGCCGCCTCGAGCACGACGGAGCGCACGACGGAGCGGCGCGAGATCCCCATCAGCCGGAGCGCCGCGACGTCGCGCCGCCGCTCCTCGACCTTCAGAAGCAGGATGCAGAGAAGGAAGATCGCGCTCGCGACGATCGTGATGACGCCGATCGCGTCGTGGAAGCGCGAGACGACGAGGAAGGTCCGCGACGTCTCGACGGCAATGTCGCGCGAGCGCCACGCGCGGAAGCCGAAGGCGGCGTCGTTGATCTGCTCGAGCGCGCGCGCCTCCGCCTCGGGGCCCGCGGTGCGCACCGCGAAGCGATCGACCCGGTCGCCGTACCCGACGACCGACTGGAGGTGGTCGAGGTGCATCCGCACGCGGTGCTCGCCGCGGGCGATCTCGGAGGGGTCGGCGCTCCGCCTGACGATCGCGTCGATGCGCACCCTCTCGCCGGGCGCGCCTGGCGACGGCGCGAGCTCGACGAGGTCGCCGACGGCGAGCCCCTCGTCCGTCGCGAGCCGCTCGTCGATCGCGATCCCGCGCACCGCGCCGCTCCCCGCGCGGCCGACGACGATCGTCGCGCCGCCGGTGCGGGCGGGCGGGAGCACCGAGTCCGCCGACTGCGCGGACGCCGGCGCCGCGACCTGGAGGAGGGCGGCGAGGAGCAGGAGCATCACGAAACATGAACGAGGGAGGCGGAAGGAGGGAGCCCCGCTCCCCACCTCCGCCTCCCTCGTCCCGCCCGCCCGCGCCTCAGTCAGCGCGCGGCCGCTTCACCCACTGCGCCGTCTCCTTCAGCTGCTCCCGCGTCGCCGGCAGCGTGTACGACGGTGTCGAGTACGTCCCGAGGCCCTTCTTGAGGAGGACCGCGCCGACGATCAGCTCGAGCACCCCCGTCGCGAGCGCGCCCGCCCAGTAGTTGCCGAGCAGGGTGCCGAGCGCGGCGACGAGGAGCACCGTCGTCGCGACGAGCGTGACGACGCCGACGCCGAAGGCGAGGCCGAACCACATCGACCCGCGCGCCGCGGCGTGCAGACCCTCGGTCGCCTCCAGCTTCGCGAGTCGGAGCTCGTCGTTGGCGAGCCGCTTCGTGTCGTCCGTGAGCCGGCGAAAGAGATCCGGGATCCCGCTGTCCGGATCGATGTGGACCCCCGTGGGGCCTGGGCGTGCGGTCACGATCTCCTCCAGTGCGGCACGGTCGGATGCGACGATGCGCGGCACAGGGTCGCAAGGAGCGTTCCCGGGCTCGACCGTCCCGCGGGGTCCAACCGACGCGCCCGACCGCCGCGGCGGCGCCGACGCGGGGTCAGCGCGCCGCGTGCGGCTCGACGAGGATCTGCGAGGCCAGGTCGGGCCCGATCCGCCGCTCCGCGCCATCCACGCGCAGCGTCAGCGGACCCCCGTACGGCGCGCGATCGACGATCTCCACCGTCGCGCCGAGGCCGATGCCGAGCTCGGCGAGGTAGCGCAGCCGCTCGGCGTCCTCGTCGCTCACCCGCACGACGAGCGAGGGGCGTCCCTCCGGGAGCGCGGCGAGCGCGACGTGCGCGCGCTCCTCGACATCTCCCTCGCGCGTCGGGATCGGCGCGCCGTGCGGATCCACCGTCGGCTCGCCGATCGCCGCCGCCATGCGGTCGATCAGCTCGTCGGAGGCGGCGTGCTCGAGACGCTCGGCCTCCTCGTGCACCCGGTCCCACGGGTAGCCGAGCGCGTGCGCGAGGTAGGCCTCGATGACGCGGTGGCGCCGCAGCGTGCGCAGCGCGGCGCGGCGCCCCATCTCCGTCAGCCTCGCGCCGCGGTAGCGCTCGTGCTCGAGCAACCCCTGGTCGGCGAGGCGACGCACCATCGCGCTCACCGAGCCGGGGGCGATGGCGAGCCGCGCGGCGATCTCGTTCGTCCCGGCGAGCTCTCCCGAGCGCTCGATGTCGTAGATCGCCTTGAGGTAGTCCTCCACGGGCGCCGTCAGCTCGTCGGCGCGCTGTCTCGCTGCGGTCATCGGGCGCTCCGGGCGGTCGCGTCGGTGTGCATGGCGGTCACAGCCCCATCGTGACCCGGGCGATGTCGCGCCCGCGCGGGGTGAGGGCGAGGCGGTCGTCGGTCTGCCGCAGCACGAGCTCCCGGCGCTGCGCCCCGGCGACGACGCGGCCGGCGAACGCCGGGTCCCAGTGGAGGTGCCGGTGCAGGTGCTCGACACGGCTCTCCTCCGCCGCCTCCGGGCGCCCCTCGTGGTTCATGAGGTGGATGAGGAGCATCGCCTGCGCGAACTCGGCGCGCTGCCGCACCTGGCGGCGGCGCGCGGCAACGAGCCCGCGCTCCGGCGCGAGGAGGAGGACGACGAAGAAGAGCACGCCGGCCATCGTCGCCATCGAGCCGGCGATCGAGGCGTCGATCGCGTGCGCGAGCCAGTAGCCGCCGATCGCCGACGCCGCGCCGATCGCCACGCTCAGCCCGATCATCACCGACAGCCGGTCCGTGAGCAGGTACGCCGCCGCCGGCGGCGCGATCATGAGGGCGATCACGAGCACCGACCCGACGGCATCGAAGGCGCCGACCGCCGTCACGGAGACGAGCGTCATGAACGCGTAGTGGAGCAGTCCCGGCGCGAAGCCGAGCGAGGCGGCGAGCGCGGCGTCGAAGGTCGTGAGCTTGAGCTCCTTGTAGAAGAGCGCGATGAAGACCGCGTTGAGGAGCAGGATGGCGAGCATCACCCAGAGCGCGCGCGGGCCGATGTCGAAGCCCCCGACGACGACGCGCTGGAAGGGGGCGAAGGCGATCTCGCCGAGCAGCACCGCGTCGAGGTCGAGGTGCACGTCGCCGGCGTAGCGCGAGATGAGGATCACGCCGATGCTGAAGAGCGCCGGGAAGACGAGGCCGATCGCCGCGTCCTCGCGCACGAGCCGGGTGCGGAGCGTCAGCTCGACGAGGGCGACGGTGAGGACGCCGGTGAGCGCGGCGCCGACGATGAGCAGCGGCGAGGCGAGGCTCTCGACGACGAAGAAGGCGAGCACGATGCCGAGCAGGATCGCGTGGCTGATCGCGTCGCTCATCAGCGCCATGCGCCGGAGCACGAGGAAGACGCCGGGGAGCGCGCACGCCGCGGCGACGACGACGGCGATGAGCTGGATCTCGAGCTGGAAGGTCGTCACTCCTCGGCTCCTCCCCGCCCCGACTCGTGGAGGCGCTCCGCCTCCTCGACCCCCTCCCGCGTCAGCGTCCACCGGTCGCCCGCCGTGCGGCGCGCGAGCCCGCGCATCCGCAGCGCGGCGAGGCTGCGCCTCGTGCCGACGCGGCCGAGCCCGAGCGCGGCGAGGACGCTC
>DASUSM010000245.1:0-10533 GCA_036375115.1 Gemmatimonadaceae bacterium
CTGGGCCGTCTGGCCGTTCGAGACGCTCGTCGTCGCCCGGCGCCCGGTGCCGCACCTCGGCGCGCTCGACGACGCGGAGCGCGACCAGCTCGCGGACATCGTCAGGCGCCTGACGACGCGGTACGACAACCTCTTCGAGACCTCCTTCCCGTACTCGGCGGGGTTCCACCAGGCGCCGACCGACGGCCGGCCGCACCCCGAGTGGCACCTGCACATGCATTTCCTCCCGCCCCTCCTCCGCTCGGCGACGGTGCGGAAGTTCCTCGTCGGCTACGAGCTGCTCGCCGAGCCGCAGCGCGACCTCACCGCCGAGGGCGCCGCCGCGCGGCTGCGCGTGCTCTCCGAGACGTCCTTCCGCGCGGCTCGGCCCGCGTGACCGGCGCCGACGGCACCCGCGCGCGCGTCGCGCGCGCGTTCGCCGAGCGCTTCGGCGGGCCGCCCGCGTACGTCGCGCGTGCGCCCGGCCGCGTGAACCTGATCGGCGACCACACCGACTACAACGACGGCTTCGTGCTCCCGATGGCGATCGACCGCGCCGTCTGGATCGCGGCGCGGCGCCGCGCCGACCGGCGCGTCGTCGTGCGCTCGCTCGACTTCGACGCCGAGGCGGACTTCGACCTCGACGCGCCCGCGGTGCGCGGCGAGGGGTGGGTCGAGTACGTGCGGGGCGTCGCCTGGTCGCTCGCCGAGGCGGGACACGCGCTCTGCGGCTGGGAGGGCGTCGCCGCCGGGGATGTCCCGCTCGGCGCCGGCCTCTCGTCGAGCGCCGCGCTCGAGCTCGCGACGGCGCGCGCCTTCGACGGCGCCTGCCCGCTCGGCTGGGAGCCGGCGGCGATGGCGCGCCTCGCGCAGCGGGCGGAGAACGAGTGGGTCGGCGTGAACTGCGGGATCATGGACCAGTTGATCTCGGCCGCCGGCGCGGAAGGGCACGCGCTGCTCATCGACTGCCGCTCGCTCGAGACGCGGCCTGTCCCGATGCCCTCCGGCGTCTCCGTCGTCGTGCTCGACACGGCGACGCGGCGCGGGCTGGTGGACTCCGCGTACAACGAGCGGCGGGCGCAGTGCGAGCGCGCGGCGGCGTTCTTCGGCGTGCCCGCGCTGCGCGATGTGGACGAGCGCGCCTTCGAGCATCGCGCGGCCGGGCTCGATCCGATCATCGCCCGCCGCGCGCGGCACGTCGTGACGGAGAACGCACGCACGCTCGCGGCCGCCGCCGCGCTCGAGCGCGCCGACGCGCCGGCGCTCGGCAAACTGATGAACGAGAGCCACGCGAGCCTGCGCGACGACTTCGCCGTCTCGCGCATGGAGCTGGATGCGATGGTTTTTCTGGCGCTCGGGCACGCCGGGTGCTATGGTGCGCGCATGACCGGTGCGGGCTTCGGAGGGTGCGCCGTCGCCCTCGTCGAACGAAGCGCCGCATCGGACTTCGCCCGCGTCGTCGCGCGGCGGTACGAGTCGGACGTCGGGCTCAGCCCGTCCGTCTACGTCTGCGTCGCCTCCCAGGGTGCCAGCCTGGAGACGGCGTGAGTCCCGGGCCTCGGTCGGTCCGCTGGCGTGTGGAGGGAACATGCGCGCACCGATCGCCGCCCGTCTCGTCCTCGGCACCGGACTCTCCGCCCTCGCCGTCCTCGCCGCCGGGTGCGGCCCGCGCCGGGCCGCGTCCGCTCCCGAGCCGCGCACCGACAGCGTCTCCGTCGGCTACGGCAGCCAGTCCCGCCGCGATCTCACCGGCTCGGTCGGCACCATCTCCGAGCGCGACATCGACAACCATCGCACGGCCCGCCTCGAGGAGCTGCTGAGCCGCATCCCCGGCGTCCGCGTCGTCCGCACCGCCGGGGGCGAGTTCTCGGTGCGCATCCGCGGGATTCAGTCGTTCCACGGCAGCGACGAGCCGCTCTTCGTCGTGGACGGCGTCCCGCTCGCGAGCTTCCGCGGCGGGATGAGCGTCGTCTCCGGGATCCCGCCCGGCGACATCGCCCGCATCGACGTCCTCAAGGATGCCTCCGCCGCGATCTACGGATCGCAGGGCGCGAACGGGGTCATCCTCATCACGACGAAGCGGGCGAAGCGGCGGTAGCCCTCAGGCCGGCTGCCCCTGCGGCACCAGCTCCCACGACACCACGTCGAGGATGACCTCTCGCGCGCGCTCGACGATCTCGTCCATCGAGGGGGTGGCGGCGTAGAGGCGCTCGGCGCGGTCGCGGATCTCGGCCGTCGTCGGGAGGTGCGGGAGCTCGGGAAGGTGCATCTGCCGCAGCTCGGCGACGAGGTGCTCGACGCGCGCCTGGCCGCTCGCCGCCCGCGCGCGCAGCTCCTGGAGCGCCGGCGTCTCCGCCGCCGCGGCGCGCACGCGCTCGACGATCTGCTCCAGCGGGAAGCTCGCCGCGAGCTGCCGAGCGACCTTCTCGACCACGGCGCGGCCGAGCTTCCGCTCGTTGTGCACGACGTCCGCCGGCGGCTCGCCGAGGTCCCAGACGATGCGCATCCACGAGAGCGCCGTGAGCGCGTAGAACGTCGGGTCGAACTCGTACCAGCGGAACCCCTGGCGCGTCGAGCGCTGGTAGGCGTGGTGGTTGTTGTGCCACCCCTCGCCGAGTGTGATGACCGCGAGCCACCAGTTGTTGCGCGAGTCGTCGCCCGTGACGTAGCGCTGGCTGCCGTGCACGTGCGCGAGCGAGTTGATGAAGAAGGTGCCGTGGTAGAGGAGCACCGTGCTCCAGACGAAGCCGACGACGACCCCCGACCACCCGTCGATGAGGAAGGCGAGGATCCCGAGCACCGTCGCCGGGAAGTAGCCGTGCCGGTCGAGCCAGACGAGCTCCGGATATTTCGTCAGGTCGGGGACCGCGTCGAACTCGGTCGCCGAGTGCTGCGGACGGAAGATCCAGCCGAGGTGCGAGTACCAGAAGCCGCGCAGACGCGGCGAGTGGACGTCCTCCTCGGTGTCCGAGTGGCGGTGGTGGTGCCGGTGCTTCGCCGCCCACCAGAGGATGCCGCGCTGCGCCGAGCTCTGCGCGAGGAAGGCGAGGACGAACTGGAAGACGCGGCTCGTCTTGAAGGAGCGGTGCGAGAAGTAGCGGTGGTAGCCGGCGGTGACGCCGAACATCCGCACGACGTAGAGGACGATGCAGAGCACGACCGCGGTCGTGGAGACGCCCGTCCAGATCGCGGCGAGGCCGGCGAGATGGAGGAGCAGGAAGGGGATCGTCCCAGGATAGATGATGTCGTCGTGGAACTCCTCGTCCTGCGCGCGCAGCGCGGCGATCCCCTGCGGACGTGGCGCGGTGCTCTCTCGAACGGCCAAGGTCGGTGCTCCTCTCGGGTGGTGCGGCGGTGGTCCAGAGACGGCGGGACGGGGGTGCAGCCGGACGGCGGCCGCGGATCAGACGAGGCTCGCGGCGGGTGCACGCACGAGGGCGGACAGCGTCGTCATCGACCGCTCGACGTCGAACCGGTCGGGGTCCATGACGACCTGGAGGGCGCACCCCTCGACGAAGCTCGCCGCGACGGTGGCGAGCCCCTCGGCGGTGATGCCGGCGTAGCGCGCCGGATCGCCCTGCACGACGGCGGCGGCGAGCGGGCGGAAGGCGTCGCGGTAGCGGTCGAGCGCCTTGCGGATGCGGTTCCGGATCTCGGGGTGGCGCGTGCCGAGCACCCAGTAGTCGAAGAAGAGCTCGACTCGAGCGCGCTGCCGCGGGAGGCGCTCGATGTCGCGCCGGATGACGGCCATCATGCGCGCCGCCGGATCGGCCTCGGCGGCGACGAGGAAGGCGAGCTCCCCGGCGACGAGGGTGGTCCGGAGGAGCCAGTCGAGGAGCTCGACGAGGAGTCCGTCGACCGAGTGGAAGTAGAAGAAGACGAGCCCGCTGCTGACCCCCGCCTCGGAGGCGACGGCCCGGGCGGTGACGCCGGTGAGGCGGTCGCGCGCGGCGACGACGAACGCGGCGCGAAGGATCTCCTCGCGCCGCTGCTCCTCGGGGGCCTTACGCCCGCCCATAGCCATTGATCATGCGCTCAATATACGACCGGGCTATTGATCGCGCAATCAATAGGGATTCGACGCCTCGGGAGATCGACGACTCCGGTGCTGCGCGAGGGCTGTGGAGGCCCCGACCACGCGCGGGTACCCTGCCCCATCTGTTCCCCCACCCCCATCACTCCTATCTTCGCCGCGTGCAGTCCCCGCTCCCGTCGACCGACTCCCTCTCCGCCGCGCTCGAGGCGCTCCTTGGCCGCTTCGCCGCGATGGTGCGCAGCGTCGGCGCGCGGCACGGCCTGGCCGACGCCGACATCGACGAGATCGTTCAGGAGCTCCGCATCCGGCTCTGGCGCGCCGGACACTCGGGTGAGCAGATCGGGCTGCTCGGTGCGTCATACGTCTACCGGGCCGCGACGTCGGCGGCGCTTGACCTCATCCGGCGCCGCCGCGCGCGCGGCGGCGCGCGCACCGAGTCCGTGGACGATCACGCCGAGGAGCTCGAGGCCGAGGGAAGCGCGGCCGATGCGATCGCGCGCGAGGAGCTCGAGCGCCACGTCGTCGCCGCGCTCGACGCGCTCCCGCTCTCGCGCCGCACGGTCGTCCGGCTCTACCTGAGCGGGTACGAGCGCGAGGAGATCGCCGAGCTCCTCGGCTGGTCGGAGGCGAAGACGAGGAATCTGATGTACCGTGGCCTCGCGGACCTGCGGGCGCGGCTCACCGAGATGGGAGTGGCGTGGGGGGACCGATGAGCGACGAGCAGCTGCGGACGGCGTACGCGCGGGCGACCGCGGCGCGGCGAGCCGCGGACCGGGCGGCGTGCCCCGGTCCCGAGGCGCTGCAGGCCGCGGTCCGACGCGAGGGACCGGAGGAGCGGCGTCTCGCGACCCTCGATCACGCGCTCGGCTGCGCGGCGTGCCGGGAGGAATTCGAGCTCCTGCGTGCGATCGAGGCGAGCCGCCGCGCCGAGACCGGCGAGGAGGTCCGCTGGATCCGCTCGCACCGATCGCTCGCGATCGCGCTCGCCGCCTCGCTGCTCGTCGCCGTCGCGGTCGGCCCCGGCCGCGAGTGGCTCGGCGCACCGGCGCGCGACGTGGCGCGCGGCGAGCGCGGCGGCATCGCCGCGCTCCTCCCCGCCGACGGCTCGGCGATGGACGCCGGCGCCCCGCTCCTCTTCGTCTGGCGCCCGGTGCCCGGCGCCGCGCGGTACACGCTCGAGGTGCTCACCCCCGACGGCGTCGTGCGCGCGAGCACCGCGACCACCGACACCCTCGCCACGCTCGAGGCCGACGCGCTCGCGCCCGGCGACTACCGGTGGATGGTGCGCGCGACGACCTCCGCGGGCGAGCGCCGCTCCCCCGCGCGCCGGCTCCTGCTCCGCGGCGCGCCGGACGCCTGACGATCAGGGCGGCGCGCGGCGGCGGCGCGCGAGGGCGACGACGAACGCGAGCAGCGCGACCGCGAAGGCCGCGACCGCGACGATCCACCAGCGCACGCGGGGCGGCGGCTCGACGAGCGCGACACGGACGAGCGGGTCGCCGACGGCCGTGAACGCCGCCCACTCCGCCGGCGGCGCGCCACGGCGCATCGCGTCCAGCTTGGCCTCGCGCAACGCGTCGGTCAGCGGCAGGCCGCGCGCGAGTCCCCGGTAGAGCGCATCGACGAGCGGGACGGCGCCGCGGTCGCCGATGCGCCACGTCGTCGCGACGACCGACCGCGCCCCGGCCTCGAGCAGCGGCGCGGTCAGCCCCTGCACTCCTTCCCCGTCGACCACGACGCCGCCGGCCGAGCGGCACGCCGAGAGCACGACGAGCGCCGCATCGAGGTCGAGCGACGCGAGCTCGGCGGCGCCGACGAAGCCGCTTTCCCCGCCCCCGGCGCTCAGCGCCAGCGCCGTGCGCGTCGCGACGCGCTCGTCGACGAGCGCGTGCGTGGCGAAGTGCAGCACGTCGTAGGGCTCGAGCTCGGCGTGCCGCAGATACCACGCGCTCGCCTCCTCGCGCAGCCGCACATCGCCCCCGCCGCCGGGCGCGAAGCGCGCGACGAGCCGTGCCTCGCGCGCCGAGTGCGGCAGCCGCGGCAGCCCGCCCGTCTCGGCGAACGCCGAGCGGTACACCGCCTCGTCCGGTCTCGCCGCGCGCTCGTTCGCGAACGCCGGATCGCCGAAGGCGAGCACCCGCGCCGGCGACCGGCCGGCATCGCGCGCGTCGTCGCGCGCGCGCGACCGCCAGAGCGCGGCGACGACCGATGCCGACGGCGCGATGCTCACCGCGAAGCGCTCCGCGGCCCACCGGCCGTCCGCGAGGCGGAGCGCGTCCCACGGGACGCGGTGCAGCGGCCCGTCCGGCACGACGACCAGGCGGCGCACCGCCGGGGGAAGGGCGGCGACCGCGGAGTCGAGCAGGGCGGCGGCGAGGCGCCGCTCGAGCGCCTCCGGATCGTCGCCCCCCTCGATCAGCCCGACGAGCCGCGAGATGTCGCCGACGAGCGAGTCGGCGCTCGGGAGCACGTGCGCCTCCACGGTGCCGGCGGCGCCGGCGGCAGCGCGCCGGACGACGAAGAGGGTCGTCGGCGCGCCGGTCGTCCCTGTGACGTACTCGAGGATCGCCGTCTCGTCGTCGGGGAGCAGGCGCGCGATCTCGGCGAGGGCGAGCGTCCCCGTCGGCGCGCCCGCGCGCGCGGGGCGAGTCTTCGCGCCATCGTCGGCATCGTCGCCGCCGTCCGTGCTCGCGTCCCCGTCGGCGAGCGCGCGGGCCCGGGCGAGGCGCTCCGCGAGGTCGCGGGCGCGGCGCGCCTCGGCGATCTCGAACGCCGCCCGCGCGCGTCCGCCGCGGGCGAGCGCGGCGACGACGACCGCGACGCTCGCGTTGCGGTCGTTCGCCTCGAAGCTGCTCGCCTGGAAGGCGAGGGCGCGCATCTCCGGGTCGGTGAGCGTCGCGCGCCACGCATCGAGCGCGTCGCCCGCGGCCGTCATCTCCGCCTCGGCGCGCGCGAGCTCGCCGCGCCGCGCGTACACCTCCGCGAGGCGCAGCCGGCCGTCGTAGCGCAGGAGCCGGTCCGTGGTGTCCACCGACTCGACGAAGCGCGCGAACCCGCGCTCCGCGGCGGCGAGGTCCCCGCGCAACAGGGCGAGGCGGCCGCGGTCGTAGGCGACGGCGCCGAGCGACCCGGGCGACTGCACCCGCCGCGCCGCGACCTCCGCCTCGTCGAGCGCACGCGCCGACGCCTCGTAGTCGCCGCGGCGCATCTCGATGACGGCGAGCTGGCGCCAGAGATCGTTGACGTGCACCCAGTCGCCGTGGCGCTGCCAGTAGGCGAGGAGCTCGGTCGTCTGGCGCCGCGCATCGTCGAGCGCGCCGGCGGCGATGCTCACGAAGGGACGGAAGGAGAGGGCGAGCATGAGGCTCGCCGAGTCGTCCGCCGCCCGGAACGCGGCGACCGCCTCGTCGATGTGCGCGCGCGCCGACTCGTGGTCGTTCAGCGAGAGCGCATTCGCGCCGAGGCCGAGCGAGACCGTCGCCTCGATGTAGCGGTTTCCCGAGGCGCGGGCTTCGGCGAGGGCCTCGCGGAAGAGACGGAGCGCACCGCCGAAGTCGCTCGCCCGCCGCAGGTGGTCCGCGCGGATCGTCAGCGCGACGGCGAGCCCGCTCCGGTCGCGCATGCGGCGGCGCAGGTCGATGAGCGCGAGCTGCGCCGCCGTCGCCGAATCGCCCTGGCCGCGGAGCTGGTGCAGCACGACCGTGGCACGCAGGCAGTTGCCGAGCGCGTCGAGGTCGCCGCTCGTCCGCGCCGCCTGCATCGCGAGGGCGAGCGTGTCCACGTCGCCGGGCCTCGCCGTGGCCACGAAGATCTGCGCGCGCCGGCAGCGGACCGCCGCGCGGAGCCCGTCCGCTCTCCCGGGCAGCGTGCGCATCGCGCTGTCGAGGTAGACGAGCGAGGGGCCGGCGCCGGCGAACGGCGCCAGCAGGGAGCCGGTCCGGTAGAGCGCCTCTCCCTCGGCGAGCGTGTCGCCGAGCGCGCGCGCGTCGGCGAGCGCCGGCCGGTAGAGCGCGAAGACGCGCTCCCCGCTCTCGCCCTGCGCCTCCTTCGCGAGGGCGAGTCCGATGCGCGCGTGGACGCGGTGGCCGTCGCGCGGCGCGCCTTCGGCGAAGAGCCGGCGGAAGCGCCGCTCCGCATCGTCGTAGGCGAACGTCAGGCGCGAGATCGTCGCGAGGCCGAGCGTCGCCGCGCGGTCGGACGAGTCCCGCCGCAGCCGCGCCTCCCACCGGCCGCGGAGACGCGCCGCCGTGTCTGCCCGGACGGCCTCGGTCGCGGCGCGCACGATGTCGGCGGGCGCGTCGGTCGCGGCGCCCTGCGCGGGGAGCGCGGCGGCGGAAGCGGCCGCGGAGATGGCCGCGGCGAGGACGATCGGAATCGTATGGGCGAGGCGCATCGGCGGGCGGTCGCTGCGGGCCCGTGCGGGGCCGGGGTTGCTCGGGGGAGGGACGATAGGGTCCCGCGCGCCGCCCGGCAACTCTTTCTGCCCTTCGGTCGCGCGCGGTGAGAATGCCGCGCGGGTCGCTGCGTAGCACGGAGTGCGACGCCGGCGGGGTGGCCGGGCGACGGAGCGGCGCGACGATGCGCGGCGGCCGCTCCCCTGCCGGCGTCCGCGCTGCCGTGGAGGTGTGATGTCGAAATCGATCCTGACGGTCGTCCTGCTGGCGGCCGCCGTCCTGCTCGCCGCCGCGGCTCCGGCCGAGGCGCAGATCATCAGGAAGATCAAGGAGCGGACGAAGGCGAAGGTCACGGAGAAGAAGGAGAAGACCGAGGAGCGCGTCCTCGAGGCGACGGGGGAGGTCGTGGACTCGGTCGCCGAGAAGAGCGCCCGCGGCGCCGACTCGGTCGTCACGCGGACCGGCGACGCGCTCACCGGCGCCGTGGACCGGACCGAGCGCGCGGTGACGTCCGTCTTCCGCCGCGGCGGGAGCGAGCGCGAGCTCGAGGCGGCGCTCGCCGCAGGCCACGTCGTGCTCGACGATCTCGCCTTCGAGCCGGATGGCGCGCTGTCGTCCTCCTCGCGCGGCACCGTGCGCGCGCTCGCGAAGGCGCTCGGGAAGACGACCGACGTCTGGGTGGTCGAGGGGCACGTCGCCGGCGGCGCCGATGCGGACGCGATCTCGGAGGCGCGCACGAAGGCGGTGAAGGCTGCGCTCGTCGAGGCGGGCGTCGAGCCCTCCCGCGTCTGGGCGCGCGGACTCGGCGCGAGCCGCCCCCCGGTCGATCCCTCCGCGTCCGCCGAGCGCATCGAGCTCGTGCGCATGCAGTGAGACCATCTCCCACACACCCACCGATTCAGGAGCAGCGATGAGCGACAGGACTCCACGCGACGTCGATCTCGACGCCGCGCTCGCCCACGGCATTCTCGAGGACGAGGCGGCGCTCGACCGCCGCCGCTTCCTCGCGCGGTTCGGCGCGGCCAGCCTGCTCGGCGCGGCGATGCTCGGCCTCGGCCGCGGCGCCGGCGCGATGGCGAGCCGCCTCGAGCGTCTCGCGCCGCCCGCCGGCGGAGCCGCGCGCAACATCTACATGGTGGCCCTCGGCGACTCCGTCCTCTGGGGACAGGGGCTGCGCGAGGAGCAGAAGTTCCAGACCAGGATCGAGAAGTGGATCCAGGCCAACAATCCCGATCGCCGGCAGGTGCATCGCTGGAACTTCGCGCACTCCGGCGCGTCGATCGGCAGCCTGCGCGGGCTCGCGAGCGCATACGGCGGAACGGGGCAGATGACCGCCGCCGTCTTCGGCCGCCTCGCCTCGGCGAATCGCCCGGGCAGGGGGATGGAGGACCTTCCCGACTTCGATCCGCGCATGGTGCGCGGCCCGGGACGCGACTCGACGAGCACGCCGCCGCGGCCGACCGGAACGCGCTCCGACCGGAAGCCGATCGAGCCGCCCGCCGCCGACCGGCTCGGCGGTGAGATCCCGCGCACCTCGCCGACGCTCTGGCGCCAGCTCGACCTGGCGCTCGAGACGATGCGCACCGGCAAGGACCCGCGCTTCGAGTACGGCGCGTCGCCGCGGGTCGACCCCGCCGAGGTCGACCTCGTCCTCCTCGACGGCGGCGCGAACGACGTGGACTTCCTCGGCACGATCCTCAACGTCGGACGCAACCGGCAGTCGACGTACGACTACGTCCACGGGATCGTCTATCCGCGCATGAAGGCGTTCCTGCCGCACGTCATGCAGGCGTTCCCGAACGCGACGGTGATGATGAACACCTACTACCGCGGGATCAGCTGGCAGTCGGGGCCCGCGGTCGTCGCCGCGCTCGTGCAGTTCGCGCTCGCCGGGGGGATGCTGCGGGCGCTGTTGCCGGCGATCACCGGGGGCGCGGTCGCTTCCGACCAGGTGCAGGCGACGGTCGACCGGATGGATGCGTTCGAGAGCGCGATCCAGGCCGCCTACGGGAAGGTCGTCGCGGAGCAGCGCGAGCCGCAGCGCATCCGGATCGTGAGCCCGGAGTTCGGCCCGGAGAACGCGTACGGCGCGTCCCGCTCCTACCTCTTCCACGTCGAGGAGGC
>DASUSM010000246.1:0-6404 GCA_036375115.1 Gemmatimonadaceae bacterium
CGCCCGCCGCGCCCCAAATCGCAGCCCGGCAACATTTTCCGCTCGCGCGTGGACCGCCGCTCCGCCGGCACCGCCTCTGCCTCTGCGCCTCGCCACCACAGCGCAGCAGCCCTCAGGAGGCTCACCATGCCGTCGTTCGTCCGTCAGGCCGCCCTCGCCCTCGCCGTCGGCGCCGTCGCGCTCCTCGCGCCCGCCGGCGCGCCCCAGGCGCAGGACGTCGCCCCACCCCGACTCGTCGAGGTCTCCCCCTACGCGGGCTACATGGTCTTCGGCAACATGTTCGACGGGCCGCTCGGCACGTCGCTCGCCAACGCGAACGGCGCCGTCTACGGCGCGCAGCTCGCGATTCGCCTCACCCCCGGCATCGCCATCGTCGGCAACGTCGCGCGGGCGGACGCGAGCCTGCAGGCCGGGGTCCCCTTCCTCGGCGGCTACGACATCGGCGAGAGCCGGGTGATGCTCTACGATGCCGGCCTCCAGCTCGGCACGACGCTCGCCGGCCGAACGGCGCTGCCGATCGCGCCGTTCGTCCAGGTCGGCGTCGGCGGGATGCGCCACGACGTCCGCAGCGGTCCGCTCCGGACCGATGCCACCAACCTCGCGCTGAACGCCGGGCTCGGCGCCGACGTCGGGCTGTCGCAGGGGATCGGGCTCCGCCTGATGGCGAAGGACTACATGGGGCGGTTCGACACCGAGGAGGCGACGGGGCTCGCCGCGGAGGCGAAGTTCTCGCACAACGTCGCGCTCAGCGCCGGGCTGACCTTCTCCTTCTGAGCCGGGCGCGCGGCGGCCGGACCGTCGGCCGCCGCTTGCGTCCTCGCGCGCGGCGCACCACGCTACAGCAGTCGTCCGCCCACGCGCGGTGCTCCCAGGAGGCAACGATGTCGTCAACGATCCGGCGTCCGGCGCGGCCGCTCCCGCTCATCCTGCTCGTCGCGGCCGCGATCGCGCTCGCCGTGCGCCCCGGCGGCGCGCAGGGCGCGGACGGGAGCGTCTCCGGCACCGTCGTGGACTCCGCGGGCGCCCCGATCGTGAACGCGACGGTGCAGGTCGCGGGCGCCGGGCGCGCCGTCACGACCGACGAGCAGGGGGAGTTCCGGCTGCGCGGCATCCCCGCCGGGACGACGACGATCTCCGCTCGCCGCATCGGGTTCCGCCCGGCCGCGATCGAGATCCTCGTGCGCACGGGCGAGACGACGCGGACGTCGCTGATGCTCCCGCGCGTCGTCGTCGCGCTGCAGCCGGTGATGGTCTACGGGCGCCAGCAGCGGCAGGCGGGACCGATGGCCGGCTTCTTCGAGCGGAAGGAGCGCGGGTTCGGCCGCTTCTTCAGCCGCGCCGACATCGAGCGCATCAAGCCGACGCGGCCGACCGATCTCTTCCGCATGATCCCCGGCGTGCGCTTCACCACGGACCGCTGGGGGCGCCACGAGATGTACTTCCGCGGCGCGCACTGCCTCCCCGACGTCTTCGTGGACGGGATGCACGCCGGCGCCGGCTACTACGACCCGGACAACTACGACGTCGGCTCCCTGGAGGGCGTCGAGATCTATGCCGGCCCCTCGACGGTGCCGATCGAGTTCCAGCGCACGATGACGGGGAGCTGCGGCGTGATCGCGCTCTGGTCGCGCGTCGGCGAGCGCCGCACGCGGGCGGCGGGCGACACGACGCACCTGCGCGAGATCGTCCGCCTGCTCGACGAGCAGCGGATCTTCACCGCCGACCAGGTGGACGAGCGTGCCGAGCCGCTCGACTCGCTGGAGGTACGGCCGACCTACCCCGATTCGCTGTACGTCGCCGGAGTCGAGGGCGGCGTGATCGTCGAGTTCGTCGTCGACACGACCGGCCGGGTCGAGGAGAAGACGGTGGGGATCGTCTCCGCGTCGCACCCGCGCTTCGCGGAGGCGGCGCTGCGCGTCGTGCCGCGGTCGCGCTTCCGGCCGGCGCGGCGCGGCGGGGTGCTCGTCCGCCAGCTCGTGCAGCAGCCCTTCCGCTTCCGCATCGAGGAGAGCGACTCCGCCGCCGCCCCGACCGGCGCGATGGCGCCGCCGCCCGCGAGCGGCGCCTCGACGCCGCCCGCGCCGGACGCCGTCGTGCGCGTCAATCAGGTCGGCTACCTCCCGGACGGTCCGAAGGTGGCCGTCCTCTGCGCGCTCGAGGCGACGGGACCGCCGGGATTCGCCGGCGAGTTCTCGGTGCTGGACGAGGCGGGGCGCACGGTGATCGGTCCGATCGCCGCTCGCCCCGCTCCGGCATTCGGGCCGTGCCGCGCGACGTGGCGGCTCGACTTCGGGACCTTGCGCAGGGCCGGCCGCTACCGGATCGTCGCCGGCGGCGCGAGCGCGGACGTGCGGGTCGATCCGGCCGCGTACCGGGGCGTGGCGGACTCGCTCCTCGTCTACATGCGCCAACAGCGGTCGGGGTGGAGCCCGCTCTTCCGCGACTCCGTGCACACGCAGGACGGCATCGTCGTCGACGACTCCGCGCGCGCGGGGACGTTCGCGGCCGTGAGCGGCGGGTGGGCCGACGCCGCCGACTATCTGCAGTACGTGACGACGTCGGCGAACGCGACCTATCTCCTCCTCTCCGCGTGGCGCGACGCCCCCGCGTCGTTCGGCGATGCCCACGATGCGCGCGGGCTGCCGGGCGCGAACGGGATCCCCGACGTCGCGGACGAGGCACGGCACGGCCTCGAGTGGCTCGTGCGCATGTTCCCCGGCGACGGCGTCATGTACAACCAGATCGGCGACGACCGCGACCACGCCTACTGGGACCTCCCGACGACGGACTCCTCCGACTACGGGTGGGGCAAGGGCGGGCCGCGGCCGGTCTATCCGTGCACCGGCCGGCCGCAGGGGCTGCTCCGCCACCGCAACCGCTCGGACGGCGTCGCCTCGACCGCGGGGAAGTACGCGGCCGCCTTCGCGCTCGGCGCGCGGCTCTTCGCCGATCGTGACACCGCGTTCGCCGCGACGCTCCACCGGAGGGCGGCGGAGGCGTACGCGCTCGGCCTCGCCGATCCCGGCGTCTGCCAGACCGCGCCGGCGGGGCAGCCGTACTTCTACGAAGAGGCGAACTGGGTGGACGACATGGAGCTCGGCGGCGCCCTGCTCCACGCGCTCACCGGCGAGCGCCGCTTCCTCGACGACGCGCTGGCCTTCGCCGCGCGCGAGCCGGTGACGCCGTGGATGGGCGCCGACACGGCGCGCCACTACGAGTGGTATCCGTGGCACAACGCGGGGCACTTCGAGGCGTGGCGCGGTGCCGCGCCGGCGGAGCGGGAGATGCTCGCCGGCTACTACCGCCGCGGGCTCGACGCGGTCGCGGCGCGGGCGGACAACGGGTTCCGCGTGGGGATCCCGTTCATCTGGTGCTCGAACAACCTGATGGCCTCGCTCGCCACGCAGGCGCGCCTCTATCGCGAGATGACCGGCGACGAGCGCTTCCTCGAGCTCGAGGCGGCGGCGGTCGACTGGCTCTTCGGGACCAACCCGTGGGGGGTCTCGATGGTGATCGGCGTGCCCGGGGACGGCGCCTGGGCGCGCGACCCGCACTCGGTGATCGCGAAGGAGCTCGGCGTGCGCCACACCGGCGCGCTCCTCGACGGCCCCGTGTACCGGTCGATCTTCGAGAACCTCCGCTACGTCGCGTTGCGGGAGCCGGACGAGTACGCCCCGTTCAACACGGGGCGCATCGTCTACCACGACGACCTCGGCGATTACTCGACGAACGAGCCGATCATGGACGGCACGGCCAACCTCGCGCCGCTCCTCGCCCGCCTCGGCGACCCCGGCATCGGGTGGCGGGTGCCGGCGCGGCCGTCGGCCGAGGAACGTTAGGCGCCCGGCGGGCGGCGCGCGTAGTCCTCGGAGGTCCTGAGGACGCTGTCCTTCGACGACTCGGGGATCGGGTCCGAGTAGCTGGCGCGGTGGTGCGACGCGCTGCCGCCCATGTCGCGGTCGGCGAAGGTGGCGCCGCGCGTCCGCGGCCGCTCGCGGTCGTAGGCCTCGCGCGCGAAGGCGCGGACGTGCGCCCAGTCCCCGTGGCGCTCGCGCATCGACGCGTTCCACCCCGCCTCGAGGTCGCGCTCGACGGCGTCGAAGTCGCGCTCGGCGTAGTCGGGGTTGCGCGACGCGAGGTAGCCGAGATGGTAGGCGGGGCGCACCCGGTCATAGGTGAGGTCCGCGGGACGGTCCGTGCGCTCGTCGTAGTGCGTGCGCCAGACCGGGTCGCGCTCGGCGAGCTCGCGATCGGCGCCGCGGCTCGCCGCCATCCCCGCCCATCCGCCGCCGACCGCGCCGGCGATCGCGCCGATCATCGCGCCGATCGGGCCGAGCGTGAGGCCGCCCGCGGTCGCACCCGCCGCGGCGCCGCCGAGCGCGCCGCCCGTGCCGCCCGTCTTCGCATCCGCGCCCTCGGCATCCGCGGCGTGGGCCCGCGCGCTCGCATCCGGCGCCGCCGACGCGGCCGTTCCGATCTCCGGTTTCTTCTCCATGCTCCTCCTCGCCCGCGGCGTGACTCCGAACACTGGTCCGCGCGCGAGTCGCGCAAGATCGGGACCCGCGAGGGTTACGCGAAGGGGAGCCGCGACGTAGGCTATGGTGCGCCGAGGAGCACGGGCCACGCCCGGTGCGGCCGTGACGGCGCCCCTGCCACGGAGAGAGCTCTGACCTCGCCAACGGACGCCCCCGCGCCGGTCGTCCCCGCAGCCGCCGGCGACGCGCCGGCGGTCGCCGCCTCGCACGCTCCTCGCTCCCGCGGTCGGCTCCTCGCGGTCCTCGGCGTCGGATTCGGCCTCGCCGTCACGGTCGGCAACACGATCAGCGCCGGCATCCTCTATACGCCCGGTACGGTCGCCGCGCAGCTCCCGAACGCGTGGCTGTACATCGGGATCTGGATCGCGGGGGGGATCTACGCGCTGCTCGGCGCGAACTCCGTCGCCGAGCTCGGCACGGCGATTCCGCGCTCGGGCGGGATGTACGTCTTCGTGCACCGCGCGCTCGGACCCTACGCCGGCTTCGTCGTCGGATGGAACGACTGGATCGCGACGGCGGGGAGCGCGGCGATCGTCGCGCTGGTGATCGGCGAGTACGCGCCGGTGCTCGTCCCCGTGCTCGCGGGCCAGAAGGTGGCCGTCGCCCTCTCGGCGATCGCGCTCTTCACCGTCGTGCAGTGGCGCGGCGTGCGGCAGGCGGCGCGCACGCAGGAGGCGACGACGGCGCTGAAGGCGCTCGTGCTCCTCGCGCTCGTCGTCGCCTGCTTCCTCTTCGCCCCGGACGCGCCGCCCCGCGAGGCGGCGGCCGCGCTTCCGACGGGGACGGCGCTCGTCGCCGCGATCGTCCTCGCGCTCCAGGCGGTGATCTACACCTACGACGGGTGGACGGGCGTCGTCTACTTCGGGAGCGAGGTGAAGGACCCGGCGCGCGACATCCCGCGCTCGATGTTCGGCGGCGTCCTCGCGATCACCGCGATCTACCTGCTCGTCAACCTCGCGTTCATGCGCGTGCTGCCGGTGGAGGCGATGGCGGGCGAGCCGTTCGTCGCGGGGACGGCGGCGGCGGCGATGTTCGGCGCGCGCGGCGACGCGCTCATCCGCGGCCTCGTGCTCGTCGGGCTGTTGAGCAGCGTCAACGCGCTGATCATGATGGCGCCGCGCGTGCTGCATGCGATGAGCGACGACGGGCTCTTCCCGCGCGGCGGCGCGACGGTGAATCGCGGCGGGACGCCGACGACGGCGCTCCTCCTGAGCGCGCTGATCGCGGGGGCGTTCGTCCTCAGCGGCGTCGTCGAGCGGGTGATCGCGATCTGCGCGTTCTTCTTCGTCGCCGGCTACGTCCTCTCGTTCCTCTCGGTCATCGTGCTCCGGCGCCGCGAGCCGGAGCTGCCGCGACCCTTCCGCGCCTGGGGCTACCCGTGGACGACGCTCCTCGTCCTCGCCGGCTCGGCGGCGTTCCTCGTCGGCGCGGTGCTCAGCGACACGCGGCAGAGCCTGATCGCGATCGCCATCGTGGCGGTGAGCTGGCCGGTCTATCGGGTGGTGAGGAGAGCGCTCGGCTAGGACGGGGGGGCTCGGCGCTCGGCGCTCGGCGCTCGGCGGGGCGGACGGGCTCGTGGGCGGGGGGAGGCATCGCTTCGGGGATGGCTCCCCCTGTTGCCGTCCGTTTCGCGCGGAGACGCGGAGAACGGCCGCTCGGGGCGGGCATCGACGAAAGAGGGAATCGGATGCATCCGATCCATCGGATGCATCCGATTCCCTTTTTCGTACGACTCGGACGGTGCGCCGAAGCGTCGTCGCGGCGGGGCCGATGGATGATTGGGGGGTCCGCCTGGACGGACGCGGTCGCCGGCGCGAGGCGGCGTGTTCGCTGAGCAGTTCCCCAAAGCATTCACGGCTCGTGGCGCGA
>DASUSM010000247.1:0-19925 GCA_036375115.1 Gemmatimonadaceae bacterium
TCGACGTCCTCTATCCCGAGGGGACGGTCGAGAGCGCGCACTGCTTCCGCCTCACGCGCGGGGGCGATCTCGACCTCTCGGACAGCGGCGTACGCGACCTGCTCCCGGCCGTCGAGGAGGCGGCGCACCGGCGCGCCGTGAACCCGATCGTGCGCATCGAGGTCGAGCGCGGCATGCCCCCGCTGCTGCGCGAGCTGCTGCTCGCGGAGCTCGGGAACGAGCGCGGCTCCGACGGCGCGCCGCTCACGCCGTCCGACGTCTACGAGGTGGACTGGCCGCTCGACCTGCGGGCGCTCGGCGCGATCGCCGACCTCGCGCGCCCCGAGCTCCGCTTCGCGCCCTTCCGCGCGCGCGCGCCGATCGACGAGGCGCGCTCGATCTTCGACGCGCTGCGCGATGGGGACGTCCTCGCGCACCACCCGTGGGACTCGTTCGAGGGGACGGCCGGCCGGCTCGTCTCCGAGGCGGCGGAGGATCCGGCCGTCGTCGCCATCAAGGTCACGCTGTACCGCGTGGACAACCCGTCGCCGGTCGTCGAGGCGATGCTGCGGGCCGCGCAGGCGGGGAAGGAGGTCGTCGCCTACGTCGAGCTGCGGGCGCGCTTCGACGAGAGCCGCAACGTGGCGTGGGTGCGCCGCCTCGAGCGCGCCGGCGCGCGGCTCGTCTACGGCAAGGTCGGCCTCAAGACCCACGCCAAGGTGATGCTCGTCGTGCGGCGGGAGGAGGGGCGGATGCGCCGCTACGTGCACGCCGGCAGCGGCAACTACAACTCGGCGACGTCGCGGCTCTACACGGACATCAGCCTCCTGTCCGCGGACCCGACGCTCGGCGCGGACATCAGCGACTTCTTCAACGAGCTGACGGGGACGCCGGGCGCGCCGCAGGCCGTGCCACGCTCGTGCCTCGTCGGGCCGCGGCACCTGCTCGGGCCCCTCCTGGAGCGCGTCCGGCGCGAGGCGGCGCACGCGCGCGAAGGGCGGGGCGGCCGCATCCGCGTCAAGGTGAACGGTCTCTCCGACCCGGAGATGATCCGTGCGCTCTACGACGCCTCGCGCGCCGGCGTCGAGATCGACCTCGTCGTGCGCGGCATCTGCACGCTCCGTCCGGGCGTCCCCGGGCTCTCCGACCGCATCCGCGTCGTGAGCGTGCTCGGCCGCTTCCTCGAGCACTCGCGCATCTACCACTTCGGCAACGGCGGCGCCGACGAGTACTTCATCGGGTCGGCCGATCTCAGGCCGCGCAACCTGCGGCGCCGCATCGAGATGCTCGTGCCGATCCTGGATGCGCGCCGGCGCACGGAGCTCGACGACCTCCTCTCGCTCTACCTCACCGACCCCGGGGCGTGGGAGCTCCGCCCGCACGGCGCGTACGACCGGCGCACGAGCGCGGACGGCGTCGCCGGGACGCAGGAGCGGCTGCTCGCCGGCCTCGAGCCGCCGACCGACGCGAGCGTGGAGGGCGCCGGCGAGGCGCCCGCGCGCGGCGCGCTCGGCCCGGTCGCCGACCTCAGTTGACCGGGATGCAGCGCTCCGTGATCGAGACCTGCACCCGCCGCGGGCTCTCGATCAGCTCGTAGAAGTCCTCGATGAAGTCGCGGATGCGGCGCGCGTGCCGCGGATGGAGCTCGGAGGGCTCGTCGAGGATCGCGACGATCGCCTCGCGCTGCGCGCGGACGTGGTCGAGGACGCCGGGGATCTCGTCCACCGTCGCGCACGAGCCGCGATAGAGGCGCTGCGTGACGCGGGTGATCCCGAGCTTCGGGTCCGGCGCCGCATAGCGCGCGTTGACGATCCCGGCGAAATCGAAGTCGTAGGCCACGGGGTGGACCGCCGGCACCGTCTGCACGAGGAAGATGTTGTGCAGGGCGGGGATCGACCAGTCGGTGTTGCCGATCATGTACTGGAAGACGGCGAGCAGCGTCGCCTGGAATGGGTCGAGGTGGTGCGGCCGGGCGCCGTGCGCCTCGAGGACCACGCCGTCGAGCCGCGCCGCGAGCGACTCCTCCTCCTCGAGCACCATCCCGAAGCGCGTCGCCGCGGGGCGGCCCGTCGCGCTGTCCACGTAGGTGATGCGCGCGAGCCGCGCCCGGAGGCTGATCGGCGTGAGCTGCTCGTAGATGCGGTAGGCGAGGTACTCCTGGAGCACGTACTGCTCGTACTCCTCGCGGTCCTTGCAGTAGGTGACGAGCTTCGGGCGCCGCAGCCCCTCGAGGACGGTCCCCTCGCGGTCGGCGCGCCGCATGCGCAGCCGGATCGGCGGAAAGTCGCAGAGCTTGAGCCGGAAGTTGCCGCGCGAGCGGACCTGCGCCGCGAGCTCCACCGGCTCCGCGCCCGCCGGCCGGTACGACAGCCGCGCGGAGAGCCAGGGATCGTGCTCCTGCGTCTGCGCGCGCAGTGCGCGGAGGTTCGCCGTGAGCGTCAGCTCGAGCGGCGTCCGGTCGGCGAAGAAGACGGCGGCGTGGCGCAGATCGGACCGGCTGCGCGCCGCGCTCGCGAGCGAGTCGCGCCGCGCCTCGGCGCGCTCCGCCGAGTCGCGGGCGATGGCCTCGCGCACGGCGGCGTCCCGCGCCGCCGAGTCGAGCGGAAGCGTGTCGCGCGACGCGGAATCGCGTGCCGGAACGTCCTGCGCGGAGGCGCCCCGGGCGGCGAGCAGCGCGAGGGCGAGCATGGTGGATACGAGTGGCAGACGTCGCATGGGTCGTCGTTCTCCGCTCAACGCAGCTCGGCGGACAGAATGCGCGTCCCCGCCTGGGAGCGGAGCGTGTCGAGCAGCGACGCGCTCGTGATGTCGGGACGGTGGCGGACGACGTATTGGAGCACCTCGGTGCCGTCGCCGTCGCGGCTCACGCCGTGGTAGCGCCAGCGCCGCGTGCAGCTCTCGAGCAGCGGCTCGACGACGGCGCGCGTGCCGGCGACGTCGGTCGTCCGGACGCGGAGCACCGTGCCGACGCGCGTCCGGCCCGTCGGATCGGTCATCCCCATCGTGCGCCGCCGGCGGCGAGAGGCCCGCTCGGCGAGCGCCTCGAGCTGCTCCGGCGCCATCGCCGCGAGCACCTCCTGGTCCATCCGCGCGACGAACTCGCCGGTGCGGTTCGCGATCGCGAGCACGCGGTCGAGCCGGCGCTCGGCGTCGATCCCCTCGAGCCGCGCCGGACGGCGGCCGAAGTCGGAGAACCAGAGCGCGATCGAGAGGACGTTGAAGCCGACGGAGAGCACGAGCGCCGCGCCGAGGTCCACCCCGGCGGCGAGACCGAGCGCCGTCGCGAGGAAGATGTAGACCGCGTCCTTGCTGTCCTCGAGCGTGTTGCGGAAGCGCACCGCGGCGACGATGCCGGCGAGCGCGAAGGCGAGCGGTAGGCTGAACTTGACGAGGACGACGACCCCCGCGACGACCGGGGGGAGCATGATGAGCGCGTGGACCATCGTCTGGCGGTAGCCGCGCTTCTGCCGCGCGAGCGTGTACAGCCAGGCGACGGGGAAGGCCATCAACGCCCCGCCGCCCATCGCCACCGCCATCGTGAGCATCGAGACGGAGGCGGCCGGATCGCCGGGCGGCTCGCCGAACGCCGGCGGCGCGCCGGCGCTGCCGCCGCTCGACGAGAAGACGTCGGGGAAGAAGCGCCAGACCGCCGCCAGCGCGGCGCCGACGATCACATGGTACAGGACGACCCGCAGCACGATGTGCTGTCCGGGCGAGGTTCGCCCCGAGCCGTTGCCGCCTGACTCCATCTCGCTTCTCCCGCGTGGGTTCCACACGTCGTCCGAGGCCCCGAATATCGGTCGCGGCCACGCCCGGCGCCATGTCCCGCGAGTGGACTCGCGGGCGGCATCGGGTCAGATTCCAGCGGGCGCCGGCACCGGGCGCTCGGCAGTGGTGTACGTACGGGCCCCGCACCGCCCAGGTTGCGCCCGAGAACGAGGAGGATCGTGATGCGGACGCCATTGCTCGTGGCGATCCCGAAGGTCGTGGCGGGCGCCCTGCTGTCCCTCGGCGCGCCCGAGCTCGGTGTGCGTGCGCTCGGCGCGCAGGACGCCGCCGCCGCGCCGCGTCCGTCGCTCGTGGTGGTCCTCACCGTCGACCAGATGCGGGGCGACTACCTGGAGCGCTTCGGCGCCCACCTCGCGGGAGGGCTCGGACGCCTCGTGCGCGAGGGCGCCGTCTTCACGAACGCGCACCAGGACCACGCCATCACGGAGACCGCGCCGGGCCACGCGAGCATCCTCTCCGGCCGCTTCCCGCGCAGCACCGGGATCATGGCCAATCTCCTCGGCGCGGGCGATCCGTCGGTGCGGCTCCTCGGCTCGGCGGGGCCGGGCGCGTCGCCCGCCCGCTTCCGCGGATCCACGCTCGCCGACTGGATGATGCGCCACGACGCGCGCACGCGCGTGCTCTCCGTGGCCGGAAAGGACCGCGGGGCGATCCTCCCGGTCGGCCGCGCCCGGGCGAGCGTCTTCTGGTACGCGGACGACGGCGTCTTCACGACGAGCAGCTGGTACGCCGACACGCTGCCGGCATGGGTGCGGGCGTTCAACGCGGCCTCGCCCGCGCGCGCCTACGCCGGCCGGAGCTGGTCGCTCGTCCTCCCCGACAGCGCGTACCCGGAGCCGGACAGCAGCATGTTCGAGAGCTGGGGGCGGAGCGCCACCTTCCCGCACCAGCTCGCGACGAACGAGACGCACGCCGCGGCGAACCTCCGCGGCTTCCCCTTCCTGGACGAGCTGACGCTCGACTTCGCGCTCGAGGGCGTCCGGGCGATGGGGCTCGGCCGCGGGCCGGCGACGGACCTCCTCGCCGTCTCGCTCTCGGCGACGGACGCGATCGGCCACCGCTTCGGCCCCGACTCGCGCGAGATCCACGACCAGGTCGTGCGCCTCGACCGGCGCATCGGGCACTTCCTCGACTCGCTCTTCGCACAGGTCGAGCCGGGCCGCGTCGTCGTCGTGCTCACGGGAGACCACGGCGTCTCGCCCTTCGTGGAGACGACGTACATCGAAGGTGCGCCGATGGCGACCTACGTCGACGCCAGACCGGCGCTCCACGAGGCGCGGAAGGTCCTGTGGCGGTCGCGCGTCGACACGCTCGTCGTCGCCTTCGACTACGGGCTCCTCCTGATGGATGCGAAGGGGCTCCGCCGCCTCGGCATCTCGCCGGCCGCGGTCGTCGATCGCTTCAGCGAAGAGGTGCTGCGCATTCCCGGCGTGATGCGCGTCGATCGCGTCCGCTCGCTCGAGAAGCTCGCGCGCGATGGCGATGCGATCGCGCGGCGCTGGCTCCACACGCTGCCACCGGGGGTCTCGGTGGAGGCGGTCGTCACGCTGACGCCCCACAGCGTGTGGGGGGACCAGCTCATGGCGATCCACGGCTCGCCGCACGAGTACGACACGAACGTCCCGCTCGTGCTCTGGGGCGCGGGAATCCGTCCGGGCCGCAGCGATGCGTTCGTGCGCGTGGTGGACATCGCGCCGACCCTCGCCCGCCTCGTCGGCGTCGAGCCGGCGGAGCGGATCGATGGCGTGGTGCTGGAGGACGCTCTGGGGGACCACGGACACTAGGCGCGGCGCGTGACGGCGCGACGGCGGACGGGCGGTCGTACCGCGTCGCCGAGCGCCGGCCGGGTGCTGTCAAGCCGTTGAACCGCGCGGGCGGTTCCCCCACTTTTCGCGTCCCTTTTCCCACCGGACGCATGCCGCACCCGACTCTCGTCCAGAAGATCGCCCAGGAGCTCTCCCTCTCGCCGCGCCAGGTGGCCGGCACGCTCGCCCTCTTCGACGAGGGGAACACCCTCCCCTTCGTCGCCCGCTACCGCAAGGAGGCCACCGGCGGGCTCGACGAAGTCCAGCTCCGCGACGTGCGCGACCGCGCCGCCTATCTCGCCGAGCTCGAGGACCGCCGCGCGGCGATCCTCGCCTCGGTCGAGGAGCAGGGGAAGCTCGACCCCGAGCTCCGTGTGCGCATCGAGGGCGCGGAGACCAAGCAGGCGCTCGAGGACCTCTACCTCCCGTACAAGCCGAAGCGCCGCACGCGCGCGACGATCGCCCGCGAGCGCGGCCTCGAGCCCCTCGCCGAGCTGCTGTGGAGCGGGGGCGCGGACGACGCCGCGGCGACCGCGGCGGCGGCGGCGTTCGTCGACGAGACGAAGGCGGTGACGACCGCGGCCGATGCGCTCCAGGGGGCGCGGGACATCCTCGCCGAGCGCGTCGCCGAGGACGCGGAGCTGCGCGGCCGCGCGCGCGACCTGACCCGCGCGAAGGGCGCCGTCCGCAGCCGGGCGATGACGGGGAAGGAGGCGGAGGTCTCGAAGTTCCAGGACTACTACGACTTCTCGCAGAAGCTCGGCGAGATCCCGTCGCACCGGCTGCTCGCCATCCGCCGCGGCGAGGAGGAGGGGTTCCTCGTCTGGACGATCGACGCGCCGGCGGAGGAGATCGCGGCCGTGCTCGACCTCGCCGTCGTCCGGCCGCGGCGGGCGATCGCGCAGCTCGGCCAGGTCGTGGCCGACGCGTACAAGCGGCTCCTCGCGCCGAGCATCGAGGTCGAGCTGCGGCTCGAGCTGAAGGGCAAGGCCGACGAGGAGGCGATCGCGATCTTCGGCCGTAACCTCGAGCAGCTCCTCCTCGCCTCGCCGGCCGGAGAGAAGGTCGTCATCGGGCTGGACCCCGGGTTCCGTACCGGCGTGAAGGTCGCCGTCGTGACGCGCACCGGCGCCGTCGTCGAGACGGACACGCTCTACCTCCATCAGGAGGCGTCGTTCGCGGCCGGGCTCCTGCGCCTCGTCGCGACGCATCGGGCCGACCTCGTCGCGATCGGGAACGGGACCGCCTCGCGCGAGACGGAGACGCTGGCGCGCCGCGCGCTCGCGGAGGTGCGCGGCGCCACGCCGCCGCAGGTCGTCGTCGTCAACGAGTCGGGCGCGTCGGTGTACTCGGCGTCCGACGTGGCGCGCGAAGAGCTGCCGGGGCTCGACGTCTCGCTGCGCGGCGCCGTCTCGATCGCCCGCCGCCTCCAGGACCCGCTCGCCGAGCTCGTGAAGATCGACCCGAAGTCGATCGGCGTCGGGCAGTACCAGCACGACGTCAACCAGCCGCGCCTCAAGCAGCGGCTGGACGAGGTGGTGCAGAGCTGCGTGAACCGCGTCGGCGTCGAGGTGAACACGGCGTCGGCGGCGCTGCTCTCCTACGTCGCCGGGGTCGGTCCGACGATCGCGCAGAACATCGTGACGGCGCGCGACGCGCGCGGCGGCTTCCGCGCGCGGCGCGAGCTGCTCGACGTGCCGCGGCTCGGCGCGAAGGCGTTCGAGCAGGCGGCGGGCTTCCTGCGCATCCGCGGCGCGTCCAACCCGCTCGATGCGAGCGGCGTGCACCCGGAGCGCTACCCGCTCGTCGAGCGCATCGCGTCCGACCTCGGCGCGCCGCTCACCGACCTCGTGGCGAACGAGTCGCTCGTCGCGGCCATCGAGCCGGCGCGCTACGTGTCCGACGAGGTGGGGCTGCCGACGCTCCAGGACATCCTCGGCGAGCTGCGGAAGCCGGGACGCGATCCGCGCGAGGCGTTCGAGCCGCCGGCGTTCCGGGACGACGTCACGGCGCCGAAGGACCTCCAGCCGGGCATGGTGCTCGAGGGGGTCGTGACGAACATCGTCGCCTTCGGCGCGTTCGTGGACGTCGGCGTCCACCAGGACGGGCTCGTGCACGTGTCGCAGCTCGCCGACCGCTTCGTCGCCGACCCCAACCAGGTCGTGCGGGTCGGGCAGACGGTGCGGGTGATGGTGATGTCGGTGGACCTCGCCCGGAATCGCATCGCGCTGTCGATGAAGTCGAAGCCGGCGGCGGGGATGGGCGGGGAGGGGACGACGCCGGCGAGCCGAACGCGGCGGCCGGAGGGGACGGCGGACCGGACCGCCCGGCGTCCGCCGGCGCGTCCGGCCGAGCCGGCGCGGACGTACAAGCCAGGGGAAGTCGCGCCGAACGGGATCCGGTTCAAGTGAGCCGGTCCGCACCAGCGGGGACCTCGTGCCGGAGTGGTGTCGCGCGGATGCGCCACCCTTGACGCGAGGGGCGTCGAGCGACACATCATCGCGTTAAGCCGCTCTCACAATTCCATCAGGCCTCATTCGGAGGAGACATGCGACCACGCCACGTCGGAGTGCTCTCGGCGCTGGCACTTCTGCTCGGCCTTCCCGGCGCCCTCGCGGCGCAGACCGGGACCGTTCGCGGGCGCGTCGTCGACGCCACCTCGAACCAGCCGCTGAGCGACGTGCAGGTCCGGGTGGACAATTCCACCCTGGGAACGCTCACGCAGGCCAATGGCGAGTACATCCTCGCCAACGTGCCGGCCGGACGCGCGACGATCTCCGCCCGCCGCGTCGGCTACGCCGTCTCGCGGCAGGTGGTGGACGTGCCCGCCGGCGGCACCGTGACGCAGGACTTCGCGCTGCGCGTGACCGCGGTGACGCTCGAGGAGGTCGTCGTCTCGGGCGTCGGGACGGCGACGGAGCGGCGGGCGCTCGGCCAGAACGTCGAGACGATCAGCGCCGAGCAGATCAATCAGGCCGCCGGGGTGACGTCGATCGACCAGGCGCTGCAGGGGAAGGTGGCGGGCGCCGTGATCATCGACAACAACGGGCAGCCGGGCGGCGGCGTCAGCGTGCGTCTGCGCGGCACCGGGTCGATCCTCGGCGGCGGCGAACCGCTGTACGTCGTGGACGGAGTGATCGTCGACAACAGCTCCGACGCGCTGATCTCGATCTCGGCGAACGCGACGCGCGACAACGCCGCGCTCTCGAACCGTCTCGGTGACATCAGTCCCCAGGACGTCGAGCGGATCGAGATCCTGAAGGGCGCGGCGGCGGCCGCGCTGTACGGGTCGCGCGCGAACAACGGCGTCATCCAGATCTTCACGAAGCGCGGGGCGGCGGGTGCCCCCCGGATCACGCTCAGCACGGAGGCCTCGCAGTCCTGGCGGCCGGGCGACTACGAGCTCAACATGGCGCCGACGGCCGTCCATACGGATGTGGTGTTCGGCGGCGCCTCCGCGATCGGCGCGCCCGTGGATCGCTACGACTTCCAGGACGATGTGTTTCGCACCGCGACCGGAACGAGCTCGCAGCTCGCCATCTCCGGGGGATCCGCGGCGACGCAGTACTACCTCTCCGGAACGTGGGATGACGAGGAAGGGATCATCCGTGGCGCGAACTACGGCCGCAACAGCCTGCGCGCCAACCTGACGCAGCAGGTGAACGACCGCTTCGACGTGACGGCGCGCGGAAACTTCATCCGTTCGCTCACGAAGCTCATCCCGGAAGGCGAGCAGTCGTACGGCGTGATCTCCAGCATCCAGTTCACCCCGACGACGGTCAATCAGGGCTTCGACGAGGCCACCGGGCGCTACCGCTACAACCCGATCCTCGGTCCGAGCATCTTCACCGTCATCGAGGACATGAAGGCCGAAGACGAGGTGACGCGCTTCGTCGGCGGACTGGAGCTGTCGTACCGGCCGCTTCCCAGCGTGACGCTCCGCTACCTCGCGGGCATCGACGACTACCGGCAGGAGTCGAAGTTCTTCCGGCCGCCGCTCTCGATGAGCGCCGCGTTCACCGGCGACATCACGAACCCGCTGCTGATCTCGCGGCAGTTCAACAACGACATCGTCGCGACACACACCGGCAGTTTCGGGTCGGACCTCGGCTTCACGACGACGGCCGGCTTCCGCTATACGCAGGACCGGGCCGAGACGATCCGCGCCGCGGCGAGCAACCTGCCGCCGGGAACGGACCTCGTGCAGGGCGCGTCGCAGAGCGCGTCGCAGGGACGGACCGAGTTTCGCACGATGGGCGGCTTCCTCGAGGAGCGCGCCGCCTTCCGCGACCGGCTCTTCGTGACGGCTGGCGTGAACATGGACGCCTCGTCCGCCTTCGGTCCGGACGAGCGGGAGCAGTTCTTCCCGCGCGCCAGCGCATCGTACGTGCTTCACGACGAGCCCGCGTTCCAGGACGCGGCGCCGGACTGGCTCTCCACGCTCCGCCTGCGCGCGGCGTACGGCGAGACCGGCGGACAGCCGCCCGGGATCTACAGTCGCTTCGACAACTACGTCAACGTCGCGTACAACACGCGCGCCGGGCTCGTCGCGAGCGTGACGGCCGGGAATCCGGACCTGCGGCCCGAGCGTCAGCGCGAGATCGAAGGAGGCTTCGATCTCGGCCTCATGGAGGACCGGGTGGTGATCGAGGCCACCGGCTACACGAAGAAGACCACGGACCTCGTGCTCTCCGTGCCGCTGCCGCCCAGCCGCGGTTTCTCGCAGCAGTTCCAGAACATCGGCGAGCTGGAGAACCGCGGGATCGAGCTGGCGCTGAACACGATGAACGTGCAAACGCCGAATTTCAGCTGGTCGACGCGGCTCCAGTACGCATCGAACCGCAACGAGGTCACTCGCCTCGTCACGTCGGCGGACACGCTCCAGTTCGGATACCTGAACTACGTCATCGAGGGCGAGCCGATCGGCATCTTCGCCGGCGGCATCTACGCCCGCGACGGAAACGGGAACATCGTCTACAACTCGACGACCGGCCTGCCCGTGCGCGGCACGGACACGCTCGACGTGAACGGCGTGGCGACGGTGTTCAACGCCCGCCGCATCATCGGTGATCCGAACCCGGACTTCACCGCGAGCCTCCAGAACACCTTCACGCTGGGCGAGCGGCTCGAGCTCGGCGTGCTCCTCGACGGACGCTTCGGGAACGACGTCGCCAACTTCTCGCGGCGCATCGCGCAGTACTTCGGCGCGGACAAGGCGGTCGAGCGCGAGGCCTCGGGAGACACGACGGCGCGGCTGTACACGCTCAACCTGACACGCCACCTCATCTACGAGGAGTTCATCGAGGACGGCAGCTTCATCAAGCTGCGTGAGGTGTCGCTGGCCTACCGGGTGCCGGAGTCGCTCGTCGCGCGCGCCAACATCAGCGGCATGACGCTGCGGCTCGCCGGGCGGAACCTCTACACGTGGACCGATTACAGCGGGATCGATCCGGAGATCAACTTCTTCTCGTCCTCGACGGTCTCGCGAGGAGTGGAGTTCGCCACGACACCGTTGCCGCGCTCCGTATCACTGAGCGCGTCCGTCACCTTCTAGGAGCCGCAATGCCAACTCACCGATGCATGTCGGGTCGCCTGCTGTCCCGACTCGCGAGAGCGGCTCGCGGCGTGGCGGTCGTCACCCTCGCGGGTGCGGCCGCCGGCTGCGACCTCGACCTCGCCAACCCGAACGCCCCGACCCAGGAGGAGATCATCACCTCCTTCGACGGGCTCGTCGCCGTCGCCGTCGGCATGCAGGACCAGTACGCCGCGACGCAGGACGACTACCTGATCCCGAACTCGCTCGTCACCGACGAGTGGGGGACGCGCCAGCTCGCGCTCGCGTCGTACACCACCCTCCTCACGGGCCTCGAGATCGACGCGGGATATGCGACGATCTACGGCCCCTGGGCGAACTCGTACGAAACGATCCGATCGGCGAACACGATTCTCAGTGCGCAGGTCGATCTCGGTCCCGTCTTCGGTCCGGCCATGAGCTCCCTCGCCAAGCTCTACAAGGCGATGGCGCTCGGACGCCTGATCATGACGTACGAAGAGGTGCCGATCGACATCTCCGTCGACGCGCCCGTCCCGCAGCCACGCACGGTCGTGCTCGGCACCATTCTCACTCTGCTGGAGGAGGCGCGTACCGAGATCAATTCCGTGCCCGATGCGCAGCTCAGCGAGTACCGGCGCCGCGTCATCGGCAACGACTTCGACCAGGCCAACGTCATCGATGCGATGCTCGCCCGCTACTACCTGATCGCGGAGCAGTACGCGGACGCCGTCACCGCGGCGGATCGGGCGCTCGCCGGCATGGAGGAGATCTCCTACTTCAGCTATTCGTCGCCGGACGTGAACCCGGTGTACGCGATCAGCGTCGCCTCGCAGTACGTCGCGTCGGCGAAACAGTGGGCGCGCGAAGCCGAGGCGAACGACGATCGCGTGCCGTACTGGGCCGACACGCTGGTCTCGCCGGTGCCGAACACCGCCGAAGAGGTGTTCGCGCTCAACAAGTACCAGACGCAGACGGAGCCGCTGCCCGCGTTCCTTCCGGACGAGATGAAGCTCATCAAGGCCGAGGCGCTCGTGCGTCAAGGGGCGGCGAACTATCCGGCCGCCCTGGCTCTGATCAACGAGGTCCGGGAACAGGATGCGTCCGCCTTCGACGAGCCGGTGGCGGACCTGCCGCCGGTCGTGCTGACGACGGAGGCGGAGTTCCTCGCCCAGATCGAGTACGAGCGGCGCTACGAGCTGTACATGCAGGGAATGCGGTGGGAGGACGTGCGGCGCTTCGGGGCCGCGGTCGCCGGCGAAGCGCCGACGATCGAATTCCTGCCCATTCCGCAGCAGGAATGCGACGCGAACCCGTCGGATCCATGCGGCGCGTGATCGGCCGCTGACGGGACGGGCGGGCGCGGGCAAGTTGCCGCGCCCGCCCGTTTTCGCCTCCGGGCACTCCCCGGAGGCGCGTGACACGAACGGGCTTCCGCCCGTCTCCCGGAACCGGGCGCGGGCACCCCTCCGGGACCGGCCCGCCCCGTATATTCCCCGGCAGACCCTTTGCGGGACACCGGGGGTAGCACTTCGGCTCCGGCCGGCGGTGCGGTGATCCAGACCACACGGCCCGGCGTAGTACCATCGCTAGACTGACGAGGCGGCCTCGCGGCCGCCGCACCCACGCCTTCGCGTCCAGGGGATCGAGATGGCTCCGCACCGCACCCTGCTCGTCGCCTCCGTCGCCGCGGCGCTCGCCGCCTGCGACACCCCCGCCGGCCCCAACAGCGGAACGGTCTGCAACCCGGACGGCCAGACGGGCAGCGTCCTCTCCATGAGCGTCGGCGACGTCGAGACCGTCAGCAGCCCGGCGGATCTCGCCTGCCTGCGGATCCAGGGCTCGGCCGAGGCCTCGCGCTACCTCTTCGTCCCCGCGAACGTGACGGACCGCCAGGACGTCCGCGTCTCGGCGACCTTCAAGGCGTCGGAGTCGGAGGCGGCGTCGGCGACGCAGCTCGCGATGTCGCTCGGCGGCGTGCCCCTCGTCGGCGCCGACCGTCCGGCGCGCCGCAGCATGAGCATCGACGACCGCATCCGCGCCTTCGAGCGGACGGCGGAGTTCCGCCGGGGCCTCGAGAACCGGCGCCTGCGCCCGACGTCCCGCGGCGCGCGCTTCTCCGTCTCCGCGGCGGTCGCGCCGACGGTCGGCTCGACGAAGACGATCCGCGTCCCGAACTTCGACGACGACACGCCGACGCTCTGCGACAACCCGATCTCGATCATCACGACGGTCAAGGCGGTCGGGGAGAACTCGGTCATCCTCGTCGACGACAACGCGCCGGCGAACGGCCTCTCGGACGCCGACTACACGGAGATCGCGGCGGAGTTCGACACGCTGATCTTCCCCGTGGACACGACGTACTTCGGCGTGCCGAGCGACCTCGACGTAGACGAGCGGATCTACATCCTCTACACGCCCGAGGTGAACAAGCTCTCCGAGCCGAACTCGGGGAGCTACGTCGGCGGCTTCTTCTTCAGCGGCGACCTGTTCGACGCGCAGGACTGCGCGCAGAGCAACGAGACGGAAATCTTCTACCTCCTGGCCGCCGATCCCGGCCCGAACCCGCTCTACGGCAACAAGTTCGAGGCCGATTTCATCCGCGTCAGCACGCGCGGCACGATCGCCCACGAGTTCCAACACATGATCAACATCGGCGTGAAGATCGCCGCCCCCTTCCTCGCCTACGACGAGACGGCGTGGCTCAACGAGGGGCTGTCGCACTTCGCCGAGGAGCTGGTCGGCCGCCGCGCGCTGAATCGGGGCGTCCTCGACGAGCTGACGTGGGCGCAGGTCTACGCCGACCGCAACACCTACATCGCCTTCTTCTACCAGAACTTCGCGCGGTTCGAGGACTACCTCCTGAGCCCGGGGAGCTCGTCGCCGACGAGCGAGAAGGCAGCCGAGGCGCTCTCGTATCGCGGCGCCGCGTGGGCGTTCGTGCGCCACCTCGCCGACCACCGCTCCGGCGGGGACGTCGACGCGTTCACCCGCGCGCTCGTGCTCAGCCCCGACACCGGGATCGCCAACACCGAGTCGCGCACGGGCGTCTCGTTCGAGGAGCAGATCCGCGGCTGGCTGATCGCGAACGCCGCCGACGACCGCGGGGTCCCGAACCTCGCTCCGGTCTACGAGTACGCGAGCTGGCGCCTGATCGACGCGATGGAGTGCTTCGCCTCCGACAACCCGTCGGTGAGCTGCACGTCCTATCCGCTCAAGGTCACGTCGCTCGGGAGCGTCCCGACCACCGGCTCGCGCCTCTCGATCCTCTCCGGCTCGGGCGCCTACTACCTCGGCGCGTACTCCGGCTCGACGCCGACGATCACCGTGCAGCTGATCGGCAACACGGGGCAACAGCTCACGGCGGAAGGCGCGAGGATCTTCGTCCTGCGGATGGACTAGACGGCGGGAACGAGGGAAGGGAAGGGTGAAGAGGGAAGAGACTCCGGTCTCTTCCCTCTTCCGTTTTCCCCGCGCCGGTCACCCTTCCCTGAGCGCGGCCATCGGCGTCTCCCTGAACACCTCGCGCCCCGTCAGCACGCCGATCGTGGTCGCCAGCGCGACCATCGCCGCGGCGATGGCCAGGGCTGGGACGACGGCGGGGACGAACGGTACCTCGAAGACGAACCGCGCGAGCGCCCACGCGCCCCCGATCGAGAGGATCATCCCGGCGAGGCTCCCGAGCGCGCCGAGCGCGGCGTACTCCACGAGCATCACGCGGCCGACCTGCGCCCGCGTCGCGCCGAGCGTCTTCAGCAGGACGCCCTCGCGGAGCCGCTCGCGCCGCGTCGCGGCGACGGCGCTGAAGAGGACGGGGATGCCGAGCGCGAAGCTGAGCACCGCCATGAAGCGGACGGCGAGGGCGACCCGCTCGAGGACGCCGGCGATCGTGCGCTGCACGAGGGTGAGGTCGAGGCTCGAGACGTTCGGGAAGCGGCGCACCGTCTCCCCCTGGAGCGTCGCCATCCCCGCGGCCTCCTCGACCCCGGCGAGCATCACGAACTGCTTCGGCGCTCCCTCGAGCGCCGCGGGCTCGAAGACGGCGAAGAAGTTCGGCTCGAAGCGCGCCCAGTCCACGGTGCGCAGGCTCGTCACCCGCACCGGGACGCGGACCCCCTGCACGTCCCACGTGATCGTGTCGCCGAGCGCGACGCCGAGCTCGCTCGCGACCTCCACCTCCATCGAGACCTCGCGCACGGCGTCGTCATCGGGCGTCTCGGCGCGGTCGCCGAACCAGCGCCCCTCGACGACCCGCTCGGAGCCGACGACGGCGTCCCGGTAGGTCGAGCGGTACTCGCGCCGCAGCGCCCAGCGCGCGCGGCGCACCGTCGTGTCCGCGAGGAGGTCGGCCACCGGGACGGAGTTGATCGCGGCGATGCGCATCGGGACGATCGGCACCGACTGCACCACCTCGTGCCCCTGCGCGCGCACGATCGAGTCGAGGGGCGCGGCCTGCTCCTCCTGGATGTCGAAGAAGACGAGGTTCGCGCGCGTCGCGTCCGCGCTCAGGCGCAGCCTGGCGAGGAGGCTCGTCTGCACCTGGTAGACGGTGCCGACGAGGAACACCCCGAAGCCGAGGGCGAGCACCACCGCGCGCGTCTGGTTCCCCGGCCGGTGCAGGTTGGCGACGCCCTGGCGCGCGACGAACGGCCAGCGGGCGCGCACCAGTCGTCGCGCGCCGCGCACGAGCGCACCCGCGGCGAGGGCGAGCATGGCGACGACGACGCCGATCGCCGCGCTCATGCCGAGCCCGCGGTCCACCGCGCCGGTGCGCAGCACGGCGATGGCGACGACGCTGCCGACGATCGCGAGGGCGACGCCGAGCCGCGGCCAGTCGCGCCAGCGCAGGTGCAGCAGCGTCCCCGCGTCCTCGCGGCGGATCGCCTGGAGCGGCGAGATGTTGCGGAGGGCGAGCAGCGGACGGAGCGCGAAGACGAGCGCCACCCAGGCGCCGACGACGAGCCCGAGGACGATCGCGCGCGGCGCCACCGCGACCTCGACGTCCACGGGGAGGAAGTCGCCGACGAGGTGCGGGAGGGAGAACTGGAAGGCGACGCCGAGCGCCGCGCCCGCGGCGGCGCCGAGGATGCCCATCACGGTCGCCTGGAGGACGTAGATCGCGAGCACCTGCCCGCTCGTCGCGCCGAGGCAGCGCAACACGGCCACCGTGTCGATCTTCTTCGTCACGAAGGCGTGCACGCCGCTCGCCACGCCGATCCCGCCGAGGAGCAGCGCGACGAGGCCGACGATGGCGAGGAACTCGCGAAGCTGGTCGATCGCCTCGGTGAGGTCCTCCTCGGTGTCGGCGACGGTGCGGATGCGGACGCGCGCGCTGTCGAGCCGGTCGCGCCAGCGGTCCTTCAGCCCCTCGGCGGCGCTCTCGTCGGGCAGGCGGAGCAGGGCATCGTACTCGGCGCGGCTGCCGACGGTGAGGAGCTGCGTGTCGCCGGTGTAGCGCGCGGGGATGAAGACGCGCGGCCCGATCGCCGCCGAGATGCCGACGTCGCCGGGAACGGCGCGGATCGTCCCCGCGATCTCGAAGCGCCCGTAGCCGAGCGTGAGCGTGTCGCCGACGCGCGCGTCGAGCGAGACGAGGAGCGAGGGATCGACGACGGCCCAGGCGCCGCTGCCGTCGGCGAGGCGCGCCCACGCGGCCGCGGGGTCGGTCGTGATCGCGCCGTAGAACGGGTAGTTCGGCGTGACGGCGCGGACCTGGACGAGGCGCGTCTGCCCGGTCCGCGGGACGAGCCCCATCGAGGCGAACGTCGTGACGCGCGAGACGCCGACGCCGTTCGCGTCGAGCGAGTCGAGGAGCGAGTCCACCGCGGGGACGAAGGGGACGCGCGCGCCGAAGGCGAGGTCGCCGCCGAGGAGCGCGCGCGACTGCTCGCGCACGGAGCGCGTGACGTTGTCCGCGAAGGAGTCGATCGCGACGAGCGCGGCGACGCCGAGCGAGATCGACGACATGTAGAGGAGAAGCCGGCGACGGGCCGTGCGCGACTCTCTCCAGGCGAGACGGAGGATGCTGGATGTCGGGGACCGGGAGGGCGCCGGGGACCGGGTGGGAACCGGGGCCTGGCTCGGGACCGGGGACCGGGGATCAGGGACCGGAGGCGTCATGCGTCGGTGCCCGTACGAAGTGCTCCGAGTGCGGTTCTCTGGTCCCCGGTCTCCGGTCCCTGGTCCCCAGCCGACATCCGGTCCCCCGTGTCATCCACGACCCTCCCATCCGCCAACCGGATCACCCTCCCCGCCCTCCCCGCCAGCTCCCGATCGTGCGTGACCATCACGACCGTCGAGCCGGACTCGCGGTTCAGCTCCTCGAGGAGCGCGACGATCCGTGCGCCGGTCATGCCGTCGAGGTTGCCCGTCGGCTCGTCGGCGAAGAGGATGCGCGGACGGTTGACGAAGGCGCGGGCGATCGCGACGCGCTGCTGCTCGCCGCCGGAGAGCTGGCTCGGGAAGTGGTCGAGCCGGTCGGCGAGGCCGACGCGCACGAGGAGCTCGGTCGCGCGAGACACGGCGTCCCGCTCGCCGCGGAGCTCGAGCGGAACGGTGACGTTCTCGAGCGCGGTGAGGGTGGGGATGAGTTGAAAGCTCTGGAAGATGAATCCAACTTTCTCGCCGCGGAGGCGGGCGCGGGCATCCTCGTCCAGGGTTCCGAGATCGGTCTCGTCGAGGACCACCGTGCCGCCGCTCGGGGTATCGAGCCCGGCGAGCAGCCCGAGGAGCGTCGTCTTCCCGCTCCCCGACGGCCCGACGATCGCGACGTAGGCACCCTGCGGGATGGCGAAGGAGACGTCGCGCAGCACGGTCAGCGGCCGCGTCCCGCTGTGGTATTCCTTGGTGAGGTCACGAGCGACGAGCATGAGAAGCGGATTCGGTGTGATCGAATGGAGTGGGCGCGCGCGGCGGTCCACGCTGCTCGCCTGCGCGCTTGCCTCGCTCGCGTGCGGCGGCGGGGGCGCGGGCGCCGCGAGCGACGACGCCTCCAGAAGAAACGATACAGCCGGGACAAAGGTTGCGGAGGCGGTGTCCGGAAACGGTGAGGAGGCGAGGCCGTCCCGCACCGGCGTGCGTGGCCGCGTCCTCTTCGTCGGCACGAGCCTGACCGCCGGGCTCGGTCTCGACCCGTCGGAGGCGTATCCCGCGATCATCGCGGAGAAGATCGACTCGGCGGGCCTCCCGTTCGCGGTGGTGAACGCCGGGGTGAGCGGCGAGACGTCGTCGGGCGCGCTCCGCCGCATCGACTGGCTGCTGCGCGAGCCGGTGGACGTCGTCGTGCTCGAGACGGGCGCGAACGACGGGTTGCGCGCGGTGCCGGTGGCGACGCTGCGCGCGAACATCGAGGCGATCGTGGACCGCGTGCGGCGGGCGCGGCCGGAGGCGCGCGTCCTCCTCGTGCAGATGGAGGCGCTCCCGAACTTCGGGCCCGACTACACGAGCGGGTTCCGCGAGGTGTATCCGGAAGTCGCCGCGGAGACGGGGGTGACGCTCGTGCCGTTCCTCCTCGACGGCGTCGCCGGGCAGCCGGCGCTGAACCAGCCGGACGGGATCCACCCGACCGCGGAGGGGGCCCGGATCGTCGCCGCGACCATCTGGGAGACGCTGGGTCCGGTTCTCGAGGCGCGGGCGGCCGCGCTTGACGCTGCCGCCGGAATCCAGTAAACTTAAAGGCTGTATTTACTTACGCGACTTACATCCCGACTTCAGGACAGCGTCATGGCAATTCCGGCCACGCAGATTCGCCGCGGCATGGTCATCGTGTTCGAGGGGCAGCCCTGCCGCGTGCTCGAGTTCCGGCACCACACGCCGGGGAACCTGCGCGCGATGGTGCAGGCGAAGCTGAAGAACATCAAGAACGGCTCGAGCTTCGAGCACCGCTTCCGCGCGGCCGACTCGATCGACCCGGCGTCGATGGAGACGCACGAGCTGGAGTTCCTCTATCAGGGTGGGAAGGACTACCACTTCATGAACACGGAGAACTACGACCAGCTGGAGATGGACGAGGAGGCGCTCGGCGACAACGCGCAGTGGCTCCAGCCGGGGATGCGCATCGTCGCGGAGTTCTTCGAGGGGCGGCCGGTGTCGCTCCAGATGCCGAACTCGATGGTGCTCGAGATCGTCGAGACGTCGCCCGTCATGAAGTCGGCGACGAAGACGGCGTCGACGAAGCCGGCGAAGCTCGAGAACGGCGTCACGGTCAACGTGCCGGAGTTCCTGAGCACGGGGGAAAAAGTCCGCGTGAATCCGAACACCGGCGAGTATCTGGAGCGGGCGAAGTAGGTCCCCGGACGCCTTGATTCACCCTTCCCGCCCGTTTATTTTCACTTTCTCTCCGCGACACGTGCGTGAGTGTGCGGAGCGGTCGGGGGGCCGGGCGCGAGCCTGGTGGACCGGCGGAGCTCGCGAGAGGTGTACGGCCGGATCGCGGGCAGCATGGTGACTGTAGCTCAACCGGTTAGAGCACCGGACTGTGGCTCCGGGGGTTGCGGGTTCAAGTCCCGTCAGTCACCCTGAGCGTCGCCAGCGCGATCCGCGATGACCGACGCGCAGCCGACCGACCGGTCGCCGTGCGGCGGTCGGATCGGGCGGGAGCGAGAGACCTAGGTCCGTAGCTCAATTGGTAGAGCACTGGTCTCCAAAACCAGCGGTTGGGGGTTCAAGTCCCTCCGGGCCTGCTCGGTGTTTGACAATCGAACGTGTCGTACGATGCTCGCTCGATGCCGGAGCATCGCTCGGCGCGAGGAGCAAGCGCGAGCGCCGCAGGCGCTCGCGCTGAAGAAAGCACTGCCGCCGTG
>DASUSM010000248.1:0-6430 GCA_036375115.1 Gemmatimonadaceae bacterium
GGGGGTCGATCTCGAGGTCGTCCACCGTGCCGACGAGCATGCCCCCGTAGCGTACCTCGTCGCCGACGGTGAGGCCGGGGACGCTGCGGAAGACGGTGCGGTACTCGTGGCCGCGCGCGAACATCGACGGGAAGCGCGCGACGCCGATGAGCAGGAGGAGCACGGCGCCGGCGACGCCAAAGAAGACGGCGATCGCGATGCGCGGGTCGCGGCGGCTCACCGGCGCCCCCGACGGTGCAGGAGCCGCTCGACGACGGGGTGCCGGCTGGCGTCGAGCGCGTCCCGCGTGCCCTGCGCGACGATGCGGCCTTCCTCCATGACGGAGATCTCCTGCACCCGCCCGAAGGCGTGGCGCACCTCGTGAGAGAAGATCAGGACGCCGAAGCCGCGGGACTCCTGGATGCGCACGATCGTGTCGTCGAGCTCCGCGGCGGTGTGCGCGTCGAGGCCGAGCGTCGGCTCGTCCAGCAGGAGCACCGCCGGACGGAGCGCGAGCGCACGCGCGAGCGCGACCCGGCGCCGGGCGCCTCGGGGGAGACGCTCCGGCACCACGTCCTCGTCGGCGTTCATGCCGACCTCGACTAGCAACTCTCGCGCCGCGCTCCGGGCCTCCTCCGGCGACGCATCGGTGTGCTCCAGCAGCGGGAGCTCCACGTTCTCGACGATCCCGATCCGACTGATGAGGGCGGACCCCTCGAAGACGACGCCGATGCGCGTGCGCATGCGGCGGGTGACGACCTCCGGTTCGCCCCGGGCATCGAATCGCTCCCCGTCCACCTCGATCGTCCCCGACTCCGCGACCTCGAGGCCGACGATGTGACGCATGACCATCGACTTGCCGGAGTGGATCGGGCCGAGCACGAGATGCGATGCGCCGTTCGGGACCGTGAGCGACACGTCGAACACGATCGGCCCGCCGGCGGGTCCGGTGAGCCCCTCGACCGCGAGGGCGTCAGGCAAAGGTCGGGATGAAGTAGAACACGACGTTGACGATGGTGTCCGCGCCGAGCACGCCGATCAGGGAGTACACGACGCTGCGCGTCGCCGCCTGCCCGATCTCGGCGAAGCGCCGGTGCACGCTCAGTCCCTCGTCGGCGGCGATGACCCCGAGCACGAAGCCGAAGAGGAGCGACTTCGCCAGCCCGACGAAGAGATCGCGCAGCTCGTACGCGTTGCGGAACTGCTCGAGGAAGTAGCTCGTGTTGAAGCCGAGGAAGATGACGTTGCCCACCCAGCCGCCGGCGACGATGCCGGCGTTGGCGAGCACGGTGAGGAACGGGAGGACGACGAGAAGCGCGGCGACCTTGGGCGTCACGAGGTACTTCACGGGGTCGAGCCCCATCACGCGCAAGGCATCGATCTCCCCATTCGCGTTCATGGACGCGAGCTCCCCGGCGATCGCCGCCGCGCTGCGCGCGACGACGAGCAGGGCGACGACGAGCGGTGCGAGCTCGCGGGCCGTGAACCAGCCGATGGCCGTGCCGCTCATCGACTCGGCGCTGAACGATGCGAGCTGGTAGGCGATCTGGAACGTCGCGATCAGCCCGACGAGGAACGAGGCGGAGACGACGAGGCGTACCGCGCCGACGCCGAGCGCGAGGATCTCGCGCTGCACGCCGGAGCTGAGGATCGCCCGGCGCGAGAAGGCGAGCCACGCCAGCCAGTACATGGCCTGCGCGGCGAGCTGGCCGCGGCTGATGAACCGGCCGCCGACCTCGGCGACGTCGGGAAGCGCGACGCCGTACTCCGTCGTCTCCGTGACGGCGGGTCCGTCGAGCCGGGGCTCGGCGAGCGGCGTGCCGGTCATCGCACGCGCTTGACGCGCCCGCCAGCGCGGGCTAGCGTTGCCGCCCCATGAGACGACTGTTCGGCGTGCATCGATATGTGCTGGTCGCGGTGGCCACCCTCGCCTGCGGCACGGACGAGATCGTGAGTGGAGTCTCGGATTCCACCTTCGTGGCGACGCTCGCCGACCTGCAGCGGATCCGGTCGGATCCGTCGCTCGACAGCGCGGCGCGCGAGGAGTCGCGCCGACGCATCTTGCAAGGTCGGGGCCTCACGGCGGAGCAACTGGAGCAGGCGGCGACCGCCCTCGCCGAGGACCCGCGCCGCGCCCGCGAGCTGCTGCAGGCCGTGCGCGTGAAGCTGCTGCCCGGCGACGACGCGGACGCGGCGGCGCCCGACACGAGCCACCGCGCCCCCGACCGTCCCGCTCCCTGAACCCGAACCCGCGCCGCGCACGGCCCCCCGGAACGCGACGACGCGACCGGATCGATCCGGTCGCGTCGGTACGAGCGGCGGGCGCGTGCGCCCGTCACTTCATGACGATCATCTTCTTGACCCGCGCCATCCCGTCGATCTCGAGCCGGTAGAGATAGATCCCCGACGCGACCTCGCGGGAGCTGTTCATGTACTTCCCGTCCCAGTACGCGGTGTACTCCTCGCACGTCAGCATCAGATTATCGATGGGACGTCCAGCGTTCCCCGAGGTGCCGCCTTGCAGAACCGGGATCGCCACCAGCTGCGCCAGGACGTTGTAGACCTTGAGCGACACCCGGTAGAGCCGGCTACGGTCGGTGCACATCGGCGGATCCCCGACAGCGAAGGGGATCTTGGTCTCCGGGTTGAACGGATTCGGGAAGTTCTGCCCCAGCTCCCCCGACATCCGATCGCCGGACGGGGACGGCGAGCCGGACTGCGCGGCCGCCGTGACCGGTATGAACGCGGCGAGGGTCAGCACCACGAGTGCCGCCCAGCACTGCTTCATGGTGGCCTTCTCCGATCTCACAAAGTAGGGTTCGAGCCGCTGACTCCTGAGAACTAGGGTTCCGAGGGGTTTCCGGCGCGAACATAGGACCGGGCTCGGAGCGTGTCAAGCAAGCGAACAGCCCGTGCGAGTTGCGTGCCGCGAACTCACGTACCCCGAAGCGACCGCCCGGTCGCACGCCGGTCGGTGACGCCCGTCCGGTCGCAATACTCGAGAAGCGGGATGAGATACTTCCGCGAGATCCCGAGCAGGTCCCGGAGCTCGGCCGGCCCGTACTCGCGGCCGGCAGCCATCCCCCCGCGCAGCCGGTCCAGGAGGGCGCCGAGCGCGCCGGCGGCATAGTAGCGGTCCGGCTCAACCTGCACGACGCGCCCCTCCCGCTCGAGCAAGCGGAGGAGCGAGCCGGCGTCGCTGCCGTAGCCGGCGGAGAGCTCCGGGACGCTCGGCGGCTCGGCGCCCGCTCCCTCGAGAAGGGCGAGCAGCGCATCGCGACGCTCGCGCTGCGCGTCCGTCAGCCGCGGCACCCAGCCCCGCTCGCGGACGAGCCCGCCGTCGAGCTCCAGCGCCCCCGCCCGCACCGAGTCGCGCACGATCTCCTCGACGATCGCCGCGGGCGCCCCGAGCGAGGCGCGCATCGCCTGGAGCGGCGCGCCCGGCTCGAGCGGGTGCTCCGCATGATACGCGGCGACGGCGCGCCGCAGCGACGCGCCGAGGTCGGCCACCGACGCGGGATCGTAGACGTGGTCGCCGAGCACCCGCACGGCGCCCGCGCGCTGCGCGAGCAGCGCGCCCACGGCGGCCGGCGCGACGCCGAGCCGCACCGGGAGCGACGCGACGGCGACGCCGCGCGCGCCGCCCTCGGCGAGAAGGAGTGCGAGCCGCTCCCCCGCCCCCAGCGAGACGGACGGCCAGGGGCGCACGCGGCGTCCGTGCGGCTGCGGGTCCTGCACGACGCCGCCGCCGATCGTCACGAGCGGCGACGCGCTGCGGAGCACGAAGCGGTCGCCGGCGCGCGCGACGACCGGCTCGTCGAGCACGACCCGCGCGGCGGTCCGAACGCCGGGGCGCAGACGGCCGCCGGCGGCGACGACGCGCGCGCCGACGTCCGCGGTACCGAGATGCAGCCGCACACGCGTGCGCGGCCCGAGCTCGGCGCCGGCGTCGTCGAGCAGCGCGACCTCGGCGCGCAGGATCCGCGTCGGCTGCCAGCTCGCATCCTCGACCAGCACGCTCCCCCGCGCCGCCTCCTCGAGCTCGATCCCGGCGAGCGCCACCGCCGCGCGGCTTCCCGGGCCGGCGCGATTCACCGGCGCGCCGTGGCTCTGCGTCCCGCGCACGCGCGCCGTGCGTCCGCCGGGGAGGATGCGCACGACGGCGTCGCGCCCCAGCGAGCCGCTCCAGATGGTTCCCGTGACGACGGTCCCGGTGCCGCGCACGGTGAAGGCGCGGTCCACGGGCATGCGGAAGAGGTCGGACGCGTCGCGCGCCGGAATCGACGCGGCGAGCGCGCCGATCGCCTCGCGGACCGCGTCCAGACCCTCGCCGCGCGCGGCGGCGGTGCGGACGATCGGCGCGCCGGCGAGCGGCCCCGCGGCGAGCGCGGCGCGCACGTCCTCCTCGACGAGCGCGAGCCAGTCCTCCTCGACGAGATCGCACTTGGTGAGCGCGACGACCCCGCCGCGCACGCCGAGGAGGGAGAGGATCGCGAGGTGCTCGCGCGTCTGCGGCATCACTCCTTCGTCCGCGGCGACGACGAGCAGCGCGAGGTCGATGCCCGTCGCGCCGGCGAGCATCGTCCGGACGAAGGCCTCGTGACCCGGGACGTCGACGACGCCGACGGTGCCGATGCCGGGCAGCTCGAGCGGCGCGAAGCCGAGCTCGATCGTGATCCCGCGGCGCCGCTCCTCCGGGAGGCGATCGGTGTCCACGCCGGTGAGCGCGCGGACGAGCGTCGTCTTGCCGTGATCGATGTGCCCGGCGGTCCCGAGGATCACGTCAGCTCCACCGCTCGTGCTCCCAGACCTCGAACGCGCGCAGCGGCCGACCGTCGGAGAGGTGCTCGCGCAGGAACTCGCGGAGCAGCCGCTGGTGCGCGCGTCCAGTTGCCTCGTCCACCCCGGAGGCGGGCCCGCCGGCGAGCCACGCCGCCAGCGCCTCTCGCGCGCCATCGGGAAGCACGCGGCCGGCCGGCTCGAGCCGCGCGCATCGCGTGCAGACGAGGCCGCCCGCCGGGTGGCTGAACATGGCGGGGCCGCTGCGCTCGACGGGCGTGTGGCATCGGCTGCAGAGGTCGAGCGACGGGGCGAAGCCGAGCTCCGTGACGAGCCGCCAGGCACCGCGCAGCGCCGCCTCGCGCGCGCCGAGCGGCGGCGCCGCGGCGAGTCCGTCGAGGGCGGCGAGCACGGTGTCGTACAGCACGGGGCTCGCCTCCTCGTTGGCGAAGCGGAGCACGAGCTCGGCGATCGCCGCCGCTCCCGTGAAGCGGCCGAGGTCCTCGGCGATCGCCGGACGCGACCGCGCGACCTCGAACGCGGAGAGCGTGTGGAGGTCACGCCCGGGCTTCACGTACATCTGCGCGCTCCCCTCGGCGAACAGGTCGAGCGCGCTCCCGTAGCGGCTGCGCGAGCGACGCGCGCCCTTCGCCAGCACCGACACCACCCCTGCCTCCCGCGTCGCGAGACGCAGGATGCGCGAGGACTCGAGGTAGTCGAAGGCGTGCAGGACGAGCGCGTCGGTGACGAGGAGCGCCATGCGGGAAAGCTACGCGCGGGAGCGAGGCGACGCATCGCCGGCCGCGCGCGCGCCGTCAGAACTCGACCCGCACCCCTGCCGCGACGACCCGTCCCGGACTCTGGAAGCCGGCGATCCCCTCGTACCGCTCGTCGAGCACGTTCGTCGCGCGCGCCGTGAAGATGACCGCGCCGAGCGGGCCGGCGCGCCGCGCGAGCCGCGTCTCCCCGCCGAGGTCGAGCGTCGCGTGCGACGGGAGCGTGACGCGCTCCGACGAGAAGTCGACGTGGTAGCGCACGTCGGCGCGCTCGCCGACCCAGCTCGCCCCGGCGCCGATGGACGAGGCGCGCGGCAGTCGCACGTCGAGCGTCGCGCCGACGCGGTGCCGCGGGCGGCGCAGCAGCGGGCTCCCGATGCGGAACGAGGGTCCCTCCGTCTCCGCCGCGAGCACCTCGGTGTGCAGGTACGTCCAGCTCGCGCCGAGCAGCACGGGGTCGACGAGCCGGAGCCGCGCCTCGAGCTCCGTCCCGCGCGAGACCGCCTCGCCGACGTTCTCGTAGATCGGCTCGAAGGTCGGCGTCGCGCCGACGTACTGGATCAGCTCCGCGAAGCGCTGGTCGAACCAGGTGAGCCCGACGACGACTCGCCCGCCCGGCGAGTCCCGCTCGATCCCCACCTCCCAGCCGCGCGAGCGCTCCGGCTCGAGCGCGCGCCCCTGGACCGCCGCGGCGGACGCCTCGTCGAGCGTCGGGGCCTTGAAAGCGGTGCCGAGCGCCGCCCGCGCGCGGAACCCGCCCGGCAGCGCCGCGCCCGCCCCGGCGCGCCAGGTGAGGTGACGGCCGTAGAACTCGTCGTCGTCCCAGCGCAGCCCGGCGGTGTAGGAGAGCGCCGCGCCGAGCTCACCGAGCGCCTGCACGTAAAGGGCTCTGCTCC
>DASUSM010000249.1:0-5452 GCA_036375115.1 Gemmatimonadaceae bacterium
CGACGAGGAGCGCGTCGCCCACGTCGCCCGGCGCCCACGGGCGCTCGACGATCTCGAGCCGGCCGCACGCCTCCGCGGCGCGGCGCAGCCCGTCGCCGACGCGGGGCGCGACGAGCCGCACGTGCGCGCCGGCGTCGAGCAGCGCGCGCGTCTTCCGCTCCGCGACGGCGCCGCCGCCGGCGACGACGGCGCGCAACGACGCGCCGGCGAGCACGATGGGGAGACCCGCCGGAAGACGATCCGTCACAGGAACTGCCCCGTGCCACCCGCCGCGACGCGGAACGCGACGTACATCGCGACGACGACGGCGAAGCCGACGCTCGAGACGACGGCGGCGCGCCGCGCCTGCCACCCGCCGATGACGCGGCCCAGAGCGACGGCGCTCACCGCGACCCACGCCGCCAACCCCCACACCACCTGAGGCAGGTCGAGGCGCCGGTAGGCGATCGAGTACGAGACGGCGAGAACGACGCCGAGCGTCAGTCCGAGCCACCCCGCGACGGCCGCGATGTGGTTCACCCGGTCCAGCGTAGCGAGCGGCGGCACGATCCGGAAGAGCGCGCCGAAGCGCCTGGCCTTGAGCTCGCGGCGCTGGAGGAGGTACATCGCCCCCGCGGCCGCCGCGGTGGCGAACGCCGCGATCCCGACGAAGCTGAGGAGGATGTGCGACGCGAGCCAGATCCCCTGCGTCCCCGCGGGCTCGGCGATCGGGTGCACGCCGATGATGTTCGCGACGGTCGTCGGGAGCGCGGCGAGGGGAGCCGCGACGAGGGCGAGGCTCACCTCGCGCGCGAACAGCTCGGCCACGAGCAGGGTCGCGCCGAGGACGAAGCCCGCGAACGAGAGCGCCGGGGCGAATCCCGTGAGCGGCAGCTGCCCGGCCTCGGCGGCGTACGCCGCCAGCGCGGCCACGTGGAAGCCGAGCCCGAGCGCGAGCACGGCGCAGACGCCGCGCACCGGCGCCCGGACCGGACGCGCGAACGGCGCCGCGGCGAGCGCCGCGGCGCCGAAGTAGCAGGTGATGGCGATGGCGTGGGCGGTCGCGATCATGGCTCTCGCCACAATCTAACCGCCGCCGCCCGCTAGGGCATCTTCGCGCTCACCCGGGCGGGCGTGCCCGTGCGGATCGAGGGCTCCGTCTCGTCGATGAGGATCGCCGAGACGCCCTGCGGCGTCACGCGAACGACGCGGGCGACGGCGATCTCCCGCTCCGGGAGCATCGTCCCATCGGGGAGGCGCTCCGGATCGCGCACGAGCGTGACCTGGTCGCCGGCGCTGACGCGGCTGCGCGCGCCGGTCAGGACGAGAAAGCGCTGCAGCCCGGGGAGGATCGGGTCGTCCTGCACGTAGGACACCGTCGCGCGCGGCCCATCGGAGACACGGCGCGGACGCGCGTCCGGCGACATGCTGAACGTGTCGAGCGGCGCGATGTGCTGTCCGACCTCGACGACGCCGAACAGCCTGACGACGCGCGCGAGGGACGCCGTGCGCCCGCTCTCCGGCTGGTCGACGCGCAGGATCCCCGTCGGCACGACGATCTGCCGGTCGCCATCGAGGACCGGTCCGAGCTTGTAGGCGACGTAGAGGTCCCCCTCGACCGGCCGGTCGTCCGGGACCCTCACGTAGACCGCCTCCATGAACTGGAGCTGCTTGATGCGCTCGATCACCGCGACACCCGGGATCTCCGCGGCCGCGACGATCGCGCCGCGGCGCCGCGGACCGCCTTCGCGGTCCGCCCACGGCGCGGCGTAGAACTCGCCCGCGCGCACCTCCGTGTGCTGCTCGCGCTCGACGGACGCGCGCGACGGCGCCCGGGGCTGGCGATCGCCCATCGGCCGCGCGAAGAGCGAGGGGCCGCGCGCTGCGGCGATCGGTCCGCGCTCCTGCTCGGTCGCGGAAGCGAAGATCGGGTCGTCGGCCGGCTCGGTGACGGGCGACTCGGCGAAGAGCGGAGAGGACGGCGCGGCGGTGTCTGCGCCGGGAAGCCGGAGATGCTCGCCGGGGTAGATCCAGTGCGGATCCTCGACGACATCCGTGTTCAGCCGGTAGATCTCCGGCCAGAGGAACGGATCGCTGAGATAGGAGCGGGCGAGATCCCAGAGGGTCTCGCCCTTGACCACGACGTGCTCCCCGGAAGCGGCCGGGCGCTCGGCGCTCGTGGAGTCGAGCGGCACCGAGTCCGCCGGCTGCGTCGCGGCGAGCGTCGGCTCCTGCGCGACGACGGCGGCGGGCGCGAGGAGCGCGGCCGCCAGCGCCGTCACGGTCAGCTTAGAACGGAAGGTCGTCGTCCTCATCTTCCAGAGCCCCCGGGAAGTCCTCGAAGTCGTCGCCCGAGGCGCTGCCCGAGGCGCTCTTTGCGCGCTCCGCCGCCGGCGACTTGCTGCGCCCGCGGGAGCCGCCAGCCCCCTCGTCGAGGCCTTCCGACGACTGGGCACCGCGCCCCCCGCCAAGCATGATCAGCTCGCGCACGTTGATCTCGGTGCTGTAGCGCGTCTGACCTTCCTTGTCCTGCCACTGGCGATACTCGATCCGTCCTTCGACGTAGATCTTGTCGCCCTTCTTCACGTACTTCTCGACGATGTCGGCCAGCTGCGACGACTTGGTGTTCCACACCACGCAGCGGTGCCACTCCGTCTTCTCCTGCTTGTCGCCGGACGGTCCGCTCCACGACCGGCTGGTCGCGAGGGAGAACGTGGCGACACGATTTCCGCCCGACGTCGAACGCACCTCGGGGTCCGCTCCGAGGTTGCCGATCAGTTGCACCTTGTTCAGGCTGCGGCTCACGATTCCTCCTGGCGAGAGAGAGAGTGCCTCGCCGCGCAGAGTATAGAGGTGCCTCGTGAGGGCCGCAACCGAATCGGCGCGTCAACGCAAATCCCGTTGCGCATTTACGACGACCGGCCGGGACCGGCAGTCACGCGCTGCCGCCGCATCACGAGGGCATCTTCGACCGGCGACCGGTAGTACCGGCGCCGTCTGGCGATCTCCTCGAAGCCGCGCGAGCCGTACAGCGCGCGCGCGGTGCGGTTCGAGTCCCGCACCTCGAGGTAGAACGTTCCGATTCCCCGTGCCTCGGCGGCCGCGAGCGCTGCATCCAGCAGCAGCGCCCCGACGCGACGCCCACGATCGTCGGGCGCCACGGCGAGGTTCGCGATCTCCGCCTCATCGACGAGGAACCACATCACGATGTAACCGGCGAGCCGGCCATCGGCCCGCTCCGCCACCACGAACCACACGCGCTCCGCCTCGAGCAGACCGCCGAACGTGCGCGGCGACCACGGATCCGAGAACGACGCGCGCTCGATCGCCGCCACCTGCTCGATGTCGCCGGCGCCGGCCGGCCGCAGCAGGAGGAGCGCGCCGGCGGTATCGGCGACGCGTGCGATCGCGCGCTCAGCCACCGGGGAGCGCGCGTCCGTGCGCGGCCTCCCACTTCACCTGCGCCTCGGCGAGCCGGCCGTACGCCGGCTCCCACGCGGCCAGGTCGACCGGCGCGCGCCCCGCGAGCCAGGCGCCGAGTCGCGCCACGCCGCGCGCGTGCGGCGTCGCGTCCACCGTGCGGCCGGCGCCGAGCGGCGTCGCCGCGAGCCTCGCCGCCGCGGCGTCCACGTCGCCCGCGGCGAGCAGACGGGTCTCGCCGACGCGCCAGCTGCCGCCGGCCTCCGGCACCTCCACCTCCGCCGCGTAGACCTCGCCGCGCATCGCGTCGAGCACGGCGAGGTATCGGCCGGGCGTCGGCGCCGGCTCGCGGCCGGCAGCCATCAGCAGGAGCGAGGGCACGTCGAGCAGCGGGCGGTCCGCGGCGAGCGCGATCCCCTTCGCGATCGCGCCGGCGATGCGCAGGCTCGTGAAGCTGCCGGGTCCGCCGCCGCAGACGACGCGGCCGACCCCGCGCGGCGCGACGCCGGCCTCGCCGAGCGCCGCGGCGACGCCGGGCATGAGGCGCTCCGCGTCGCGTCCGCGCATCGCGACCTCGCGCACGGCGACCGGCTCGTCGCCGCGCAGCACGGCGACGGTGCCCGTGTACGTGGACGCATCGATGGCGAGCGTGATCAGGGAGATCACCCGGCGAGAAGCAGGCGGCGGTCCGGATCGCCGGGCAGGTGCTCGAGCTCGATCGCGACCGCGTCGGCCGGCATTGCCGCACCGGCGCGCTCGGGCCATTCCACGAGCACGAGCGCGCCGCTCGCGAGGATGTCGTCCCAGCCGATGTTGGTCAGGTCGGACTCGCGCTCGAGCCGGTAGAGATCGAGGTGATGGACGGGGGAGCGCTCCGCGTCGTACTCGTGGACGAGCGCGTAGGTCGGGCTCGTGACGTCTCCGGCGACGCCGTACCCTCGGCAGATCGCGCGAACGAGCGTCGTCTTGCCGGCGCCGAGCTCCCCCGTCAGCCCGACGACGAGCGGCGGTCGCGCGGCGCGCCCGAAGCGCTCCCCCCACGCGACGAGCTCCGGCTCCGTCAGCGCGAGGCGGCCGCTCGCGGCGCGCGGCGGAACGACGTGATGGTGCGGTGGAAGCACGTGCTAGCGGCGCGCGCCGGATGACGCCCGGCCGCGCGCGCCCTCCCCGCCCTTCCCCCCCTTCGCCTTCACCTCGAAGATCTGGTCGCGCAGCCGCGCCGCGGTCTCGAAGTCGAGCTCCTTCGCCGCCTCCTTCATCTGTGCCTCGAGCATCGCGAGCAGGGCGTCGGTGTCCATCTCACTCGCGTACGTCGCGACCGGCTCGGCGACCTTCCGCTCCTTCTCCGTGCGCGCATCGGCGACGCGCGTGATGAAGCGCACCTGCTCGATGCTCTTGCTCACCGAGCGCGGGACGATGCCGTGCGCCTCGTTGTGCGCGCGCTGGATCTCGCGCCGGCGGCTCGTCTCGTCGATCGCGCGCCGCATCGAGCCGGTGATCCGGTCCGCGTACAGGATGGCGCGCCCCTCGAGGTGCCGCGCCGCGCGCCCGACGGTCTGGATGAGCGAGCGGTCGCTGCGCAGGAACCCCTCCTGGTCGGCGTCGAGGATCGCGACGAGCGAGACCTCGGGCATGTCGAGCCCCTCCCGCAGGAGGTTGATGCCGACGAGGACGTCGAACTCGCCGAGCCGCAGCCCGCGGACGATCTCCATGCGCTCGATCGCGTCGATGTCCGAGTGCATGTAGCGCACGCGGACGCCCATCTGCTGGAGGTAGTCGGTGAGGTCCTCGGCCATCCGCTTGGTGAGCGTCGTGACGAGGACGCGCTCGCCCTTCCGCTCGCGGATCCGGATCTCGTTGAGCAGGTCGTCCACCTGGCCGCGCACGGGCCGCACCTCGATCTCCGGATCGATCAATCCGGTCGGGCGGATGATCTGCTCGACCACCACGCCCTCCGACAGCTGCAATTCCAGCTGGCCGGGCGTCGCCGATACGAATACCGCACGCGGCGTCAGGCTCAGGAACTCGTCGAACATCAGCGGCCGGTTGTCGA
>DASUSM010000250.1:0-5339 GCA_036375115.1 Gemmatimonadaceae bacterium
GCACGCGCTACAGCGGCCTCGCGGAGATCACGCGCGAGAACGTGCGCGACCTCCGCGTCGCCTGGACCTTCGCGACGGGGCGCACGCGCGGTCACGAGGCGGCGCCGCTCGTCGTGGATGGCACGATGTACATCGTGACGCCCTTCCCGAACCAGCTCCATGCGCTCGACCTGCGCCAGCCGGGCGCGCCGCTGAAGTGGACGTACGAGCCGCCGCAGGTTCCCGCGGCGGCCGGCGTCGCCTGCTGCGACGTCGTCAACCGCGGCGCCGCGTATGCGGATGGGACGCTCTTCTTCGCCACGCTCGACAACCAGGTCGTGGCGATCGACGCCGCGTCCGGGGACGAGGTGTGGCGCACGCGGCTCGGCGACATCAATCGCGGCGAGACGATGACCATGGCGCCGCTCGTCGTGAAGGGGAAGGTGCTCGTCGGAAACTCGGGCGGCGAGATGGGCGTGCGCGGCTGGCTGACCGCCCTCGATGCGCGCACGGGGAAGATCGCGTGGCGCGCCTACCACACGGGACCCGACGACGACGTCCTCATCGGCGGCCGCTTCCGCCCCTTCTACGAGACGAATCGCGGCACGGACCTCGGCGTCACGACGTGGCCGCACGACCGCTGGCGCATCGGCGGCGGGACGGCGTGGGGGTGGATCTCGTACGACCCGGAGCTCGACCTGATCTTCTACGGCACCGGCAACCCCGGCCCGTGGAATCCCGAGCAGCGCCCCGGCGACAACAAGTGGACGTCCACCCTCTTCGCGCGCGATCCCGACGACGGACAGGCGGTGTGGGCGTACCAGCTCAGCCCGCACGATCTGCACGACTACGACGGGATCAACGAGAGCATCCTGCTCGACCTGCCGGTGGACGGGCGGCTGCGCGAGGTGCTGGTGCGCACGGAGCGCGACGGCTACGTCTACGTCTTCGACCGCCGCACCGGCGAGGTGCTCTCGGCGACGCCGTTCGTCCACATCACGACGACGCTCGGCATCGACACCGCGCTCGGGCGTCCGATCCCCAATCCCGCGACGGAGCCGAAGCTCGGGACGATCGTGCGCGGGATCTGCCCCGCATCACCCGGCGGGAAGGACTGGCAGCCGACGGCGTTCTCGCCCCGCACGGGCTACATCTACGTCCCGCACCAGAACCTCTGCCAGGATGCGCAGAGCGTCGAGGCGAACTATCTCGCGGGGACGCCGTTCGTCGGGATGAACGTCTGGATGTACGCCGGCCCCGGCGGACATCGCGGGGCGTTCGACGCGTGGGACCCGGTCGCGAAGCGGAAGGTGTGGAGCATCGAGGAGACGTTCCCCGTGTGGAGCGGCGCGCTCGTCACCGCCGGCGACGTCGCGTTCTACGGGACGATGGACGGCTGGTTCAAGGCCGTCGACGCCGTCACGGGCGAGCCGCTCTGGCAGTTCAAGACGCAGTCGGGAATCATCGGCCAGCCGGTGAGCTACCGCGGACCCGACGGGAAGCAGTACGTCGCCGTGCTCTCGGGCGTCGGCGGCTGGTCGGGGGCCATCGTCGCGAGCGACCTCGACCCGCGCGACTCGCTCGCCGCGCTCGGCTTCGTCGGCGCGATGCGCGACCTGAAGGCGGCGACGACACGCGGCGGGATGCTCTACGTCTTCGCGCTGCCGTAGGGGCGCTTCGGGTTACGTCCCGGAACGACGGGGAGTCAATCCTCTCGGTCGTCCGTGAGCCCACTCCGCCCCGGAGGCGCGCGGACGCCGCGGCCTCCCCCCTCCCCGCGCGACCGTGCTCTTCACCGAGCCGACGTTCCTCTTTCTCTTCCTGCCGCTCCTGCTCGGCGCGTACTTCGCCGCGCCCGTGCGATGGCGGAACGCGGTGCTGCTCGCGGCGAGCCTGTACTTCTATGCGGCGGGCGAGGGGATCTACGTCGCGCTGATGCTCGCCTCGAGCGCGGCGAACTACGGCGTCGGGCTCGCGCTGGACGCGGCGCCGGGCGCCCGCCGGCGGAAGGGGATCCTCGTCGTCGGCGTCGCCGTCAATCTCGGGCTGCTCGCCGTCTTCAAGTACGCCGGGTTCGTCGTCTCGAGCGTCAACCTCTGGCTCGCGGCGGCGGGGTGGGGGACCCTCGCGGTGCCGCGCCTCCACCTGCCGATCGGCATCTCGTTCTTCACGTTCCAGGCGATCTCGTACATCGTCGACGTGTACCGCCGCGAGGTGACGGCGCAGCGGCGGCCGACGCGGCTGGCGCTCTACATCATGCTCTTCCCGCAGCTCATCGCCGGCCCGATCGTGCGATACGCGTCGATCGCCGAGCAGCTGGTGGTCCGGCGCGTCACGTCGCGCCGCTTCGTCGAGGGGTGCCGGCGGTTCGTCATCGGGCTGGCGAAGAAGATGCTCGTCGCGAACGGCGTGGCCGCCGCGGCGGATGCGGCGTTCGCCCTCCCGTACTACGAGCTGACGACGGCGGCCGCGTGGCTGGGCGTCGTCTGCTACTCGATCCAGATCTACTTCGACTTCTCGGGCTACTCGGACATGGCCATCGGCCTCGGGCTCATGTTCGGCTTCCGCTTCCCGGAGAACTTCCGCCACCCCTACGCGGCGCGATCGATCACGGAGTTCTGGCGCCGCTGGCACATCACCCTCTCCACCTGGTTCCGCGACTACCTGTACATCCCCCTCGGCGGCAACCGCGCCGCGCGGCCGCGCGTGCTCGGAAACCTGCTCGTCGTGTTCCTGCTCTGCGGACTGTGGCACGGCGCGAGCTGGACCTTCGTCGTGTGGGGGTTGCTGCACGGCATGCTGCTGATCGTGGAGCGTCTCGGCCTCGAGCGCTGGCTGTCGGCGCGCGGTCGCCTCGCCGGCCATGCGTACGTGCTTCTCGCGATGGCCGTCACCTGGACGTTCTTCCGCGCGGGCTCGATCGAGGAGGGAGTGTTCTTCGCCGCGGCGCTCGCGGGACGGGGCGGAGCGGCGGGAGGTCTCGAGGCGCTGGGCTCTCTGGTGAATCCGCGCCTCCTGGTCGTCATCGCGCTCGGCGTTGTCGGGAGCACGCCGCTCGTCGCCGTCGCGGCGCGCCGGTGGCGGGAGCACGTGGCGAGCGCGGCGCGTCCCGGGCTCGCGGCGCGGATGACGGGCCCCCTCGCGACCGCGGCGCTCGCGCTCGTGTTCCTCGCGTCGCTCGTGATGGTTGCGGCGGAGACGCACAATCCTTTCCTCTACTTCCGGTTCTGATGCGCGAGCACGCGGCCCGGAGACGCGCACGGCGACTCGGCGAGCGAATCGTGATCGCGGCGTTCGTCGCGACGCTTCTCGCACCGTCGGGGAAGATGCTCCTCGGGCCGCCCGAGCCGTGGGAGATCACGGAGAACCGGCATCCCGCACCGGCGCCGACGCTACCCACCAGAGCGGAGGAGGTGGCCGAGCTGCCGGCGCGATTCGGCCGCTGGTTCGAGGATCGCTTCGGGTTCCGGCGCTCCCTCATCCGCGCCAACGCCCTCGTGAGCGCGCACGTCTTCGGGATCTCGCCGCACCGCGACGTCCTCCTGGGCGAGGAGGGGTGGCTGTTCTACCAGGGGCGGGGCGTCCTCGAGGTGAGCCGCGGCGACCGCCCGCTGTCGCGTCCCACGCTCGACGCATGGGCGAGCGTGCTGGAGCGCCGCCGGCGCTGGCTGGCCGAGCGCGGGGCGTCGTACGTCTTCGTCGTCGTGCCGGAGAAGTCGACGATCTACCCGGGGCTCGTCCCGGAGCGGCTGCGGCCGCCGGCGGGCCGAAGCCGCCTCGACCAGCTCGTGGCGCATCTGCGGCAGCACACGAGCGTCGTCGTCGTCGATCCGCGTCAGGCGCTCCGACACGCCGCCAGGGCGGAGCAGGTCTACTATCGCACGGACCAGCACTTCAACGATCTCGGCGCGTGGATCACGTACCGCGAGATCGTCGCGGCGGCGCGCGGTGCGATCCCCGCGGCGAGGGCGCTCGACCTCGACGACCACCTGATCGAGCGCAGGCGCGGGCGCGGCGGCGACCTGGCGGCGATGATCGCGCTTCCCGAGGACATCCTCGAGGACGAGCTGCTCCTGCGCCCGCGGTACCGGCCGCGTCTCTCGCGGGACAGCGTGATGCGACACGGGCCGCGGCCGCTCGTCACGCGCGGAGAAGCCGGGTCGGGGGGGATCGTGATGTTCCGGGACTCCTACGGCGCCTGGCTGATTCCGTTTCTCGCCGAGCACTTCGCCGACGGGACGTATCTCTGGCAGTACGAGTTCGACCGCGACGTGATCCTCCGGTCGCGCCCGACGCTGGTCGTCGAGGAGGTGGCGGAGCGCCGGTTGATGCAGGCGCCGCCGGCGATGTAGGAAGAGGCGCGGCGACGCGCGGCGATGCGCGGCCGGCACGGGATGCGAGGAGGGGCCGACGCAATGGCGCGTCGGCCCCTCGATGTATCCTTCGCGGTCGAGCGACGGAGGGCCTGGGATTCGAACCCAGAAGTCCTTGCGGACGCCGGTTTTCAAGACCGGTGCAATAGCCATTCTGCCAACCCTCCCGGGCGACTCCGAAAGTTGTGCCCGGTCACCGCGCGCGGCAAGTCGAGCGCATTCAGCGCGGCGCCTCGGGCGACCGCGCGTCGTACAGGATCCGCCCGCGCTTCATCGTGAGGCGCACGCGTCCGAGAGCGCGGATGTCGTCGGCGGGATCGCCATCGATCACGACGACGTCCGCGTCGAAGCCGGGCGCGAGGCGACCGGTCCGTCCGCCGCGGTCGAACGCATCCGCCGGCGCGGTCGTGAGGCTCGCCAGGATCGCGCGGAGATCCATCCCCGCGCCGGCCATCAGCTCGTACTCGCGCGTCGCGTCGTAGCGCGCGATGTAGCCGACGTCGGTGCCGAACAGGATGCGTCCGCCGGCGGCCGCGTACGACCGGAGCTGTGCCTGCCCGCCGCGCACGAACGCGCCGATCCCCGTCGTGTCGGGTCCGAAGTCGTCCTCCCAGAGGGTGAGCGTCGGCACCAGCGCGATGTCGCGCGCCCGCATCGCGCGCAGCAGCGGCTCCGGGAGCGCCTCGGCGGTCGTCGCGCCGTGGGCGAGGACGTCGACGCCGCCCTCGAGCGCGATGCGGATGCCGTCGAGGGTCGTCGGGTGCGCGAAGACGGGGAGGCCGGCGCGGTGCGCCTCCTCGGCCGCCGCCCGCACGATGTCGGGGGCCATGACGGGGAAGGGACGCTCGCGGGTCAGCGGGACGATGAACAGCTTGATCGCGTCCGCGCCCTGCGCGACGCGCGCGCGGACCGAGTCGCGCGCCGCCGCCGCGTCGGCGATCTCGGGCAGCGTGATCCCGGGGACGTAGCGCGGCGTCCCTTTCGGCG
>DASUSM010000251.1:0-4583 GCA_036375115.1 Gemmatimonadaceae bacterium
CCCCCAATCAATTCATCGGCCCTGCCACGACGGTCTCTCGCGCCTCGGGGAACGATCCGCGTCATCCGCCGAATCCGCGCCGGCCGCGGTTCACCCTCGTCGGTGTGGCCGGCCCGAGCGGCCGTTCGACCCGTGGCCTCTGCCCGAGATCGTTCGCTCCGCAGCCGCGCGGCGTCTACTCCGCGATCCCGAAGTACGTCACGACGAGATCGCCCTCGCCCGCGTTCGCGACCTCGTGCATCTCGCCCGGCGCGATCGCGATGCAGCCGCCGGGGCCGAGCTCGTGCGCCGTGCCGTCGATCGTGAAGCGCGCCCGGCCGGACTCCACGAGGAAGACCTCGTGCATGTCCGCGTGCGCGTGGGTGGAGGCGGACTGACCGGGGGCGAGGCGGGCCTGCGCGAGCTGCATCACGTGCGGCACCTCGCCGCGCCGGAGCAGCACGCGCTTGAGGATCCGCGCGTCGTGCGAGACCGGCTCCGGAGCGGCCTCGGCGAGCGAGGCGACCTTCACGGGCTCGTCGGCTGTCCGGGCGCCGGCTCTCGCGGAGCCGGCGTCGGCGCCGGCTTGCGCTGGAGCTCGACCGCGCGCTGCTGGATCATCGCCTGCAGCTCGTCCGCGTGCGCCGCGACGCGCTGCTCGGCGACCTGCTGGATGCGCGCCGTGACCTGCGGCAGCTCGCGCACCGCCTTCTGCCCGGTCGGCGTGCGGTAGAAGGCGATCATCTCGCGCAGCTCGGGCTCGGTGAACGTGCTCACGTGGATCGCGACGAGCTCCGGCTGCAGCGACGCCCAGTCCAGGTACTTGTCGGCGTAGCGCTGCATCACGTCGCGGAACGGTCCGAGCAGCGGGTTCGCCCGCACCTGCGCGTCGAACGCCATCTCGATCCCGTTGCGGATCTGTCGCTCCGTCTCGGTGACCTCGAGCAGCTCGGCCGCGGCGGCGCGATGGCTCGCCGGGACGGCGCGCGCCGGCGTCTGCTGCGCGTCGAGCGCAGAGAACGCGGCGGGGCTCGCGGCGAGCAGCGCGAGCGTGACTGCGAGTCGTCTCCTCATCGTCGTCACTCCCCCCAGGGGATCCACACGTTCTTGACCTGCGTCGCCTCGCGGAGGAACTCGCGCCCCTCCCCCTGGCGGTCGTCGAGCCAGTCGCGGGCGTGCCACTCGGCGAAGGTGCGCTTCATGTTCGATGCGGACTCCCGCTCGACGGCCCCGACGCCCTCGCGCGAGCCGAAGTACCAGAGCCCCTCGACGTCGTCGTGCCCGGCGAGCACGCTGGCGAGGGCGTCCTTCGCTCCCGTGACGATGTTCACGACCCCGCCCGGCAGGTCGGACGTGTCGAGCACCGAGTAGAGGTCCGTCGCGGCGAGCGGGTGCCGCTCCGACGGCACGGCGACGACGGTGTTCCCCATCGCGATCGCCGGGGCGACGAGCGAGACGAAGCCGAGGAGCGGATGCTCCTCGGGCGCGACGATGCCGAGCACGCCGATCGGCTCGTGCATCGCGAGCGCGACGCCGCGGATCGGCACCGCGTGTACCTGTCCGTCGTACTTGTCGGCCCACGCACCGTACGTGAAGAGCCGGCGCACCGCGCGCTCGACCTCGTCGCGCGCATCGTCCGCACCGCGCCCGGTCATCAGATCGATGCGCCGCGCCAACTCGTCGCCGCGCGCCGAGAGGTTCTCGGCGATGTAGTAGAGGATCTGCGCGCGGAGGTGGCCCGTCGCGCGCGACCAGCCGCCCGCCGCCGCGTGCGCCGCCTCGACGGCGTTGCGAATGTCCTTCCGGTTCCCCTCGCCGACCTCGCCGATCGCGCGGCCGTCGGGACCCTGGATGCGGCGCGAGTAGCCCGAGTCGGGGCGCGCCTGCTTCCCGCCGACGTAGAGCTTCGGCGTGCGGTCGATGGACGGCAGGGACCCGGGATCGGGGACCGGAGCGCGAGAGCTCCGCTCCGGTCCCCGGTCCCCGGTCCCCGATCCCCGCCCGGTCCCTTCTCCCCGGTCCCCGGTCCCCGCCTTCCACCCCGCCTTCAGGTACTCCCACATCCCCTCGCGGCCGCCCTCGCGCCCGAAGCCGGATTCCCGGTAGCCGCCGAAGCCGGCGGCGGCGTCGAAGAGGTTCGTCGAGTTGATCCAGACGACGCCCGCCTTGATCTTCGGCGCGATGTCGAGGGCGAGGTTGATGTTCTCCGTCCACACGCTCGCCGCGAGGCCGTACGGCGTGTTGTTGGCGAGCTGCACCGCCTCGGCGGGCGTGCGGAACGTCATCGTCACGAGGACGGGACCGAAGATCTCCACCTGCGCGATCGTCGCCGCGGGCGAGACGTTCGTGAAGAGCGTCGGCGGGTGGAACCATCCGTCCGTCGGGCACGCCCACGACGGCTGCCACATCGTCGCGCCTTCCCGCACGCCGGTGCTGCACAGGTCACGAATCCGCTCGAGCTGCACCGGCGCGACGATCGCGCCCATGTCGATCGCCTTGTCGAGCGGCGCGCCGACGCGGAGCTTCTCCATCCGCGCCGTGAGCTTCTCGACGAGGCGGTCGGCGATCCCCTGCTGCACGAGGAGCCGCGAGCCGGCGCAGCAGACCTGCCCCTGGTTGAACCAGATCGCATCCACCACTCCCTCGACGACGCCGTCGAGGTCCGCGTCGTCGAAGACGACGAAGGGGCTCTTCCCGCCCAGCTCGAGCGACAGCTTCTTCCCGCTCCCCGCCGTCGCGCGCCGGATGACGCGTCCCACCTCGGTCGAGCCGGTGAAGGCGATCTTGTCCACGTCGGGGTGGTCGACGAGGAGCTTCCCCGTCTCGCCGTCGCCCGTGACGATGTTCAGGACGCCCGGTGGGAGGCCGGCCATCTCCGCGAGCTCGGCGAAGCAGAGCGCGGTGAGCGGCGTGAACTCTGCCGGCTTGAGGACGACGGTGTTCCCGGCCGCGAGCGCGGGCGCGACCTTCCACGCGAGCATCAGCAGCGGGAAGTTCCACGGGATGATCTGCCCGACGACGCCCACGGGCCCGTGGCCGGCGAACTCCGTCTCGGCGAGCTGTGCCCATCCCGCGTGGTGATAGAAGTGCCGCGCGACGAGCGGGATGTCGAGGTCGCGCGTCTCGCGGATCGGCTTCCCGTTGTCGAGGCTCTCGAGCACGGCGAGGAGGCGCGAATGTTTCTGCACGGCGCGCGCGAGGGCGTAGAGGTGTCGCGCCCGGGCGTGCCCGGAGAGCGCGCTCCACGACGCGAACGCCTCGCGCGCGGCGCGCACGGCCGCGTCCACGTCCCCCTTCGAGCCCTGCGCGACGCGCGCCAGCGGCTTCGCCGAGGACGGGTCGAGCACCTCGAAGCGCCCGCCCTCCGCCGGCTCCATCCACCGTCCTCCGACGAAGTGCCCGAACGCGCCGTTGCGCCGCGCGATCCACTCGAGCGCCGGCCCGGCGCTCTCCGGCGCGGGGCCGTATTCCATCGTGTCGAAGATCTCGGAGACGGTAGTCATGGAGCCGGGGGGTAGGGGATGGGAGGTAGGGAGTGGGGTGAGGCTCGCCGGTCGGAGAGGAGTGACGTCGCGGCGGAGAGCTCCGCTCCCCGGCCTCGACCCACGCCCCCGCCCCGACTCCCCACCCCTGCCCTCAGACCATCGGGTGTCTGTGGGCGGCGCTGTACCGCCCCGTCACGAAGTGCTCGAGCTGCCGCTCGATGTCCGTCAGCAGGCCGCTCGCGCCGAAGCGGAAGAGGTCCGGGCGGAGCCAGCGGTCGCCGAGCTCCTCCTTCATCAGGTAGAGCCACTCGAGCGCGCCCTTCGCGGTGCGGATCCCGCCCGCCGGCTTGAACCCGATGGCCCAGCCGGTCTCGTCGAGGTACTCGCGGACCATCCGCACCATCACGAGTCCGACGGGAAGCGTCGCGTTCGACGGCTCCTTCCCCGTGGACGTCTTGATGAAATCGGAGCCCGCCTGCATCGCGACGAGGCTCGCGCGCGCGACGTTCGTCAGCGTCGCGAGCTCGCCGGTGGCGATGATCGTCTTCATGTGCGCGTCGCCGCAGGCGTCGCGGAAGGCGCGCACCTCGTCGTAGAGCGCCGGCCAGTCCCCGGCGAGCACGTGGCGGCGGGTGACGACGATGTCGATCTCGCGCGCGCCCGCCTCGACGGAGGCGCGGATCTCGTCGAGCCGCTGGCGGAACGGGCTCAGCCCGGCGGGGAATCCGGTGGACACCGCCGCGACGGGGATGCCGCTCCGCTCGAGCGCCTCGACGGCCGTCTTCACCCATGCGTGATAGACGCAGACGGCGCCGACGGTGAGCCCGCGGTCGGCGACGCCGAGCGCCTCGAGCAGGTCGGCGCGCACGGGGCGGCGCGCCTTCGCGCACAGCCGGAGGACGTTGCTCTCCGTGTCGTCGCCGGAGAGCGTCGTCAGGTCCATGCAGGTGATGGCGCGCAGGAGCCAGGCGGCCTGCCACTCCTTCTTCACAGTGCGCCGAGTGGGGATCGTCGCCGCGCGCCGCTCGACGGCGCTCCGGTTGACGCGCACCGCGCGCACGCGGTCGAGCGCGAGCGGAGTGCCGGGGTTTCGCGCCGGGTGCTCGTCCGGCGCCGGGA
>DASUSM010000252.1:0-18178 GCA_036375115.1 Gemmatimonadaceae bacterium
CGCGCGCGCCTCTCCTGGACGCGCCTCGCGCGCACGGCCGAGCCGGGGGCGACGCAGCTCGTCCTCGCCGAGGCGCCGGACTGGAGCGCCGGCGACCGGATCGTCGTCGCACCCTCCGGCTTCTCGCAGGCCGAGGCGGAGATGCGCACCGTCCGCGACGTCGACGGGACGACGGTGACGCTCGACGAGCCGCTCGCCCACCGCCACGAGGGCGCGCCGCTGAGCATCGCCGGGATCGCCGTCGAGCGCCGCGCCGAGGTCGGACTGCTCTCGCGCGGGATCCGCATCGAGGGCGACCCGGCGTCCGAGGAGAGCGGGCAGGGCGGGCACGTCATCGTCTTCCAGGGCGGCGTCGCGCGCGTCGATGGCGTCGAGTTCCACCGCATGGGCCAGCGCGGCGAGCTCGCGCGCTATCCGATGCACTGGCACATGGCCGACCGCGCGCCCGGACAGTACATCGTGCGCTCGAGCGTCTGGCGCAGCTACAACCGCTGCGTGACGGTGCACGGCACGCACGACGTCACCGTGGCGGACAACGTCTGCTACGATCACACCGGGCACGGCTTCTTCCTCGAGGACGGGATCGAGACGAACAACGCGATCACCGGAAACCTCGGCATGCTCTCGCGGCCGGGGTCGGTGATCCCGAGCGACCACTCCCCGTCCACCTTCTGGGTCACGCACCCGGACAACACGGTGGAGGAGAATGTCGCCGCCGGATCCGCGTCGCACGGCTTCTGGTACGCGGTCGGCGATCATCCGACCGGACCGTCGGCGACGGCCAGCGTCTGGCCGCGCTTCACGCCGCTCCGCAGCTTCCGCGGCAACGTCGCGCACTCGATCCACGGCGATGCGCTGCACGTCGAGGGCGCGGACTCGCCGGGCTCGTACTCGCCGCGCGCGAGCGCGGCCCCCAACGGCGAGCCCGTCGTCGCGAGCTTCGAGGATTTCACCGTCTACTCGAGCTCGCGCGCGTACTGGTCGCGCGGCGACCACATCCGACTCGAGAACCCGGTCTTCGTCGACAACTTCGTCGCCATGCAGGCGGGGGAGGCCGGCGGCCACGCCGAGGGCGAGCTCGTCGGCGGGCTCGTCGCCGGATGGATGGGCGACGGCGCGCGCGGCGGGCCGGCGACGCGTCACGGCGTCCTCTTCTACGACGGACCGGTGCACGTGCGCGACGTGACGTTCGCGAACTTCGAGGGCCCCGGCTCCGCCGCCCTGTCGAGCCAGCAGACGAGCGCGATCGTGAGCGGCCGCTTCTCGGTGGAGCGCTCGCGCTTCGTCGATGCGCGGCCGGTGCTCCTGCCGACGGCGTTCCCGACGGACGGCGAGCGCATGTCGCAGCTCGTCGATCGCGACGGGTCCGTCACGGGATTCGCCGGGGCGCGCATCGTCCCGAACGACCCCTTCCTCCTCGACCAGCGCTGCGAGGCGCGCCCGGACTGGAACGCGCACGTCTGCCGCGGCGGCTACGCGGCGGTTCTCCTCGAGGGCCCCGATCTCGTCGCGCCCGCGGCCGTGGCGAGCGACGATGGACGGGTCACGCACTTCCGCGGCTATACGGCCTCGCGGCTGCAGTTCCCCGTCCGCACCGGCCACGCCTACGCGGTGACGCCCGAGGCCGAGACGCGCGGCGGCTTCAGCATCTTCGTCGAGGGGCTCGCGGCGGAGGACTGGCTCACGGTGACGGCGCCGATCTCCTCCGGGCTCTACCGGGGACTGATGCACCACGCCGGGCGGACGTCCGTCCCCGCCGCCGCGTCGCGCGCCGCGCTCGATCGGGCCACGACGACGACGGCGTACTTCGACCTCGCGTCGGGGCTCGTCCACGTGAAGTTCGTCGGCGAGGCGGGGCACGACCGGCTCGGCGTCTACATGTACGGCGACTGAACGGCGGGCCGGGATGCGCGAGGGGGAGCGGACGCCGTCCGCTCCCCCTCGTCGCGTCCCGGGGCATCGCCGCTCAAACCCTCGGGACGGTCGCGGTGTCCATCCTCCTGACGCGACGCGCCCGCGCGCCACCCCACGACTCCGAGGTCCCCATGGCTCCGACGCTCTCCGCCGCTCTCCACCTGATCGCCGCGCCGACGCTCGCGGCGGCATTCGTCGCGTCCGCGGCGGGCGGAGCGGCCGCGCAGGAGACGGTCGGGCGCGGCGACAGCGCATTCCACTGGACGGGCCGCGTGCCCGCCGGCGCGCGCCTCACCGTCCACGCCGCGCACGGGAAGGTCGACGTGCTCGCCGCGAGTGGCGAGACGGCCGAGATCCATGCGACGAAGCGCGGACGCGGCGACCGCGACGCCGTCGCCTTCAAGGTCGTGCGCGACGGTGACGACGTGGTCGTCTGCGCCGTGCGCGACGACGACGACGAGTGCGGACCCGACGGCGTGAGCCGGCAGCGCCGGAGCCGCGACCGCGACGAGCCCGCGACCGACTTCACGATTCGCCTCCCCCGCGGCGTGCACGTCGGTGCGCACAGCGGCAACGGCACCGTGACGGTGACCGGCGCGACGGGAGACGTCGAGGCGCGCTCGGGGAACGGCGCGGTGCACGTCGGCGGCGGCGCCCGCGAGGTGGAGGCGACGAGCGGCAACGGCAGGGTCGAGGTCGAGGAGGCGCGCGGCAGCGTCTCCGCCCGCTCGGGGAACGGCGACGTCAGCGTCGCGACCGCCGCGGGGCCCGTCTCCGCATCGAGCGGCAACGGCGACATCATCGTGCGCATGGCGACGCTGGCGGCGTCGGGCGACATGGAGTTCCGCACGGGGAACGGCGACGTGCGCCTCGACGTCCCGGAGAGTTTCCAGGGGCGGATCGACGCCTCGATGGGACACGGCCGCTTCTCGACCGATTTTCCGATCACCCTCGAGGGGCGCTTCACGCCGCGGCGTATCCGCGGCTCGATCGGCGATGGCTCGCGCAGCGTGCGGCTCTCGTCGGGGAACGGCGACATCGAGATCCGGAAGATCTCCGGCCGGTAGGGCGGACGCGAGGGACGCGGTCGCGGCGCGCCGGCGGCCGGCCGTCTCAGCCGCCGGCGCTCGTGTAGCGGCGGAGCGCGACGCGCCAGAGCAGTCGCGAGAGGACCAGCGCGAGGAGTCCGACCCCGACCGCCGCGAGCGCCGTCCCCGCGCCGAGCCGCCCGGTGAGCGCCGCCGCGGGAATCGTCGTCGTCCACGCCACCGGGAGCAGGTAGAGGAAGACGAAGCGCAGCGCGGCGGGGTACGCCGACGCGGGGTAGCGCGCGGCGCCGTACACGGCGTCGAAGAGCACAGAGATGTTCTCGACCGCGACGAACCAGAAGGCGAGGCTCATCAGCGCGACCCAGATCGCGTACACCACCGCGACTGCGGCGGCGAGCGTCGCGACGAAGGCGGCGAGCTGCCACGGCCCCGGCGCCGCCTCGAGCCGCACGAGGGCGTACCCGGTGAGTGCGAGCCCGAGCACGACGTCGGCGAAGCGCCAGATATCGAGCCGGCGGAACGAGACGAAGAGCTGCGCATCGACGGGGCGCGTCAGCACGAGATCGAGCTTGCCGCTGCGCACCTCGCCCGCGAGCGCGCCGATCCCCGGCCGCAGCACCGCGTCCACCACGCCGCTCAGCGCGTTGAAGACGCCGAGCAGCACGACCACCTCCCAGAAGCTCCACCCGCCGAGCGACGACGCGTGACTGAAGAAGAGCGCGACCGTGAGCACCGCGAGGCCGAGCCAGAACAGGGTGCCGAGGACGCTCGCCCAGAAGTTGGCGCGGTACTGCAGCTCCTCGACGACGTTCAGCCGCCAGAGCGTGGCGAGGAGGGCGCCGGCGCCGCGAGCCCGGCGGGGCCGCGAGGCTGGTTCGCGGCTCATCCGCCGACCGCGCCGTAGTGCCGGATCCCGCGCGCCCAGACGAGGCGATAGAGCGCCCACCAGACGAGCAGCCAGACGACCTGTCCGGCGAAGCCCCGCGCGATCGCCGCCGGCTCCGTGACCCCGCCCGTCAGCAGCTCCACGGGAAAGGCGAGCATGTAGGGGAACCAGAGCCACGAGGCCACGGCGCCGACCGCTGGCGGGAGGAGCGAGAGCGGCGCGATGCGGCCCGAGAGGAAGATCGAGATCCCCCACTGCAGGTCGGTGAGCGCGGTCGCGCGCGTCGTCCAGAAGCCGAGCAGCCCCGTCGCGTAGCCGTTGAGGAAGCGCATCGCCGCGGCGAGCACGACGGCGACCGCCGCGAGCCCCCACTGCGCGGCATCGAAGGGGATGCGGACCGCCGGCCAGACGAGCGCCGCCGCCCCCCAGACGACGACAACGATCGACGCGGTGCGTGCCTTGTACGCGAGGTTGTCGGCGACCGATTCGTGCACGGGGTTCATCGGGCGCGCGAGGCGGTGGTTCAGCTCCCCGCCGCGGATCCACGAGTCGATGTAGTACGCGTCCCAGGCGAGCGTGAGCTGGTTGACGAGCGTGACGCCGAAGAAGTAGCGCGCGAAGTCGGCGCGCGCGTACCCCTCCACCGCGCCGCCGCCGGCGATCGACCACCAGATGCCGAGCGCGATGACCGGCTCGACGACGCCCCAGAAGAGCCAGATGAGGATCGCCGCGCGGTACTGGAGGTCGACGAGCCACGCCGCCCGCACGAGCGCCGCGTAGCGCGCGAGCCAGATGGACACGCTTCCGGGGGCACGCTCCGGCGGCGTCACGCGGGGCGCTCCGCGGCGGCCTCGGGCCGCTCGGCCGGCTCCGCCGCCGGATCCTCGACCGGCTCGGCGAACGCGCGGCGGATGACCTCCTCGATCGGCGGATCCTGGATCGAGAGGTCGACGACGGGGATCGCCGCGAGCAGCCGCGCGCTGACCGCCGCGGCGGCCTCGCGCGCGACCTCGAGCGTGACGTGCGGCGGCTCGTACTCGCGCACGGTCGCGTGTGCCTCGAGCACCTCGCGCGGCACGGCATCGCGGAGCACGAGGTGCAGCCGCTTCGCCGGCGAGGTGCGCGCGACGAGGGCATCGAGCGCGCCGTCGTAGAGCAGTCGGCCGCGGTTGATCATCAGGACGCGCGACGCGAGCGCGGTCACGTCCGCCATGTAGTGCGACGTCAGGAGGACGGTCGCGCCGTGGCGGTCGCGGTACTGGTGGAGGAAGCCGCGGATCGCCTCCTGCGCGGTGACGTCGAGCCCGAGCGTCGGCTCGTCGAGGAAGAGGATGTCCGGCCGGTGAAGGAGCGCGGCCGCCAGCTCGCACTTCATCCGCTCGCCGAGCGAGAGCTGGCGCACCGGCTTGTCGAGCAGGTCGCCGAGCCCGAGCAGCTCGACCAGCTCCGCGCGCCGCCCGACGTAGTCCGCGCGCGGGATGGCGTAGATGGCCCGATTCAGCTCGAAGCTCTCCTCGGGGGGGAGGTCCCAGATGAGCTGCTGCTTGTTGCCGAGGACGAGCGCGATGCGGCGCTTGAACGGGGCGCCGCCGGTCCACGGCACGAAGCCGGCGACCTCGGCGCGCCCTGCCGTCGGGTGGAGCAGCCCGGCGAGCATCTTCAGCGTCGTCGTCTTCCCCGCGCCGTTCGGACCGAGGAACGCCACGATCTCGCCGGGAGCGAGGCGGAAGGAGACGTCGACGACCGCGTGCACCTCGCGGTAGCGCGGCCGGAAGAGCGCGGCGAGCGCCCCGCGGAGCCCGGGGTCGCGGACCTTCACGCGATATGCCTTGTCCAGCCGCTCCGCGACGATCGCCGGTTGCATCCGTCTCCGCCCGAGGTGAGAACCGGTCGCGCTGTCGTCCCCGCCGGGAAAGGTAATCCGGGCCGCCAGTTGTTCGGGATCGTGCACCGCGGTTGCCGTCGTGGCGGCGCGGGAACATGATGGCGTCGGCTCCCCGCTCCGACGAACCCGAGAGGCCCGCCATGCGCTCGCTCCGCCGTCTCCTCGCCGCACCCGGCTCCGCCGCGCTCGTCACGCTCGCCGGCGTCGCCGCGCCCGCCGCGGCGCTCCACGCGCAGGCCGCCGCGGCGTCGTCCGTCGTCGCGTTCACCAACGTCAACGTCGTCCCCATGGACGCCGACCGCGTGCTCGCCGACCAGACCGTCGTCGTGCGCGACGGCCGCATCGCCGAAGTGGGGCCGGCGGCCAGCGTGCGTGTCCCCGCCGGCGCGCGCCGCGTCGATGGCCGCGGGAAGTACCTGATGCCCGGCCTCGCCGAGATGCACGCGCACATCCCCGGGGCGAACGCACCCCCGCAGACGATTCGCGACATCATGTTCCTCTACGTCGCGAACGGGGTGACGACGATCCGCGGGATGCTCGGCGCGCCGAACCAGCTCGCCTTGCGCGACAGCACGGCGAGCGGCGCCGTGCTCGGGCCGACGATCTTCGTCGGCGCGCCCTCGCTCAACGGCAACAGCGCCCCCGACCCGGCCGCAGCGGCGCGGCTCGTCCGCGCGCACAAGGCGGCGGGCTACGACCTGCTGAAGCTCCATCCGGGGCTGACGCGGCCGGTCTACGACACCATCGCCGCGGTCGCCCGTGCCGAGGGGATCACCTGGGCCGGACACATCTCGAGCGACGTGGGGCTGCTGCACACGCTCGCGACGCGCCAGAGCACGATCGATCACCTCGACGGCTACATCGATGCGGCGGCGAGCGACGAGGTGCGCGCCCGCGCCGCCACGGGACAGGCGTCGTTCAACGACGTGATCGCGAGCGTGACGGAGGAGCGGTTGCGCGAGCTCGCCGGCCGAACGCGCGCGGCCGGCGTGTGGAACGTCCCCACCGCGTATCTCTGGGAGACCCTCTTCGCCTTCGACTCGGCGGGCGCCTATCTCGAGCATCCCGAGCTGCGCTTCGTCTCCCCGCAGACGCGCGCGGCGTGGGCGAACGCGAAGCGCAACCGCGTCGCGCAGGACGTCGGCGCCGGCATCACGGCAGGCACCGCCGCCGAGCATCTGCGGCTCCGCCGCGTCCTCCTGAAGGCGCTCGCCGACTCCGGCGCGGGGCTCCTCATGGGGACCGACTCGCCGCAGGTCTTCAACGTTCCCGGCTTCGCACTGCACCGCGAGGTGCGGCTGATGCACGAGGCGGGGCTGTCCCCGTACCAGGTGCTCGTCTCGGGGACGCGCAACGTCGCGCGCTATGCGTCCGAGGTGCTCGGGCGGGACGGGAGCTTCGGCACGGTCGCCGCCGGCAATCGCGCCGACCTCGTGCTGCTGGAGGGCAACCCGCTCGCCGACCTGTCGAGCCTCGAGCGCCGCGCCGGCGTCATGGTGCGCGGACGCTGGCTCCCCCGCGCGGAGATCGAGCGCGGGCTCGCCGAGCTCGCGGCCCGGCACGCGCAGGGGAGCTGAGCCGGGCGCGCCGCGGCGCGGGGCCGATCGATCAGGCGGCGCGGCGGCTCGGTGGCACGATAGCGGCGACCGCGCGCGCGAAGCGCGCGGGCGCCGCGGAGTCTTCAGAGAGGAAGAGCGACGGCTCGAGCATCTCGAGCTCCATCAGCGTCCACGCGCCGTCGTGGCGGCACACGTCCACGCGCGCGTAGAGCCACGGGGTCGTCACGCGGGCGAGCACCTCGCGCGCGGTCGCGACGAGGTCCGGCGCCGGCGTCGCGGCGCGCTCGCGGCCGCCGTGCACCCATTGCACGCGGAAGTCGCCGTCGGCGGGGCGCTTCAGGACGGCGTGGCTGTACTCCCCGGCGAAGAAGAGGAGCGACCACTCCCCCTCGGTCCGGATCTCCTCGACGAACGGCTGCACCATCGCGCCCTCGCGCGCGAGCCGGCGGAAGCCCGCCTCCGCCGCGTGGTCGAGCGTCGCCGCCGAGACGAGCGACGTCTCGTACGCGCCGCCGGAGACGACCGGCTTCACGACGGCCTCCGTCCAGCCGTTGCCCCGCAGGACGTCGGCGAGCGGCGCGCCGCTCGAGTCCTCCGCCCAGTGCGTGGGGAGGCAGCGGATGCCGGAGCGCTCGAGCTCCCGGAGGTAACGCTTGTCCATGTTCCAGCGGAGGAGCGCGACCGGATTCCAGAGCGGCGCGCCGATCGCCTCGACCCGGTCGAGCCAGCGCGCGAACTCCGCCGGGCGCACGAAGTAGTCCCACGGCGAGCGGACCACGACGGCGGCGAAGCGCGTCCAGTCGATCGCCTCGTCGTCCCAGAGGGCGGGAACCGCCTCGAGTCCGAGCTCCGCGAGCGCGCCCACGGCGAGGCGGTCGTCGTCGGTGAGGCTCGCGAAGGCGGACGAGGTGACGAAGGCGATGCAGGACATCGGAGGAGGAAGGAGAAGGCGGCGCCACGGTGCGCGAAAGTTAATCCCGTCCGATCACGTCCGCCGTCCGCCGTCCGCCGTTCGCCGAGCGCCGAGCGCCCAGGGCCCGCCCTACTGATACATGATGAAGAACGGGATCGGGTCGAGCGACAGCACTTCCTCCGGCGTCATGAGCGGCTTGTCGTTCTTGTAGAAGAGCTTGAACCCCGCGAACTGCACCGGGAAGCGGCGGATGTAGTGCTCGTACGAGTCGCGCTTCAGGCGCGGGGCCCCGAAGCCATCCATGTCGATCACGACCTGCACGCGCGGGTCCGGCTCGATGCGGTCCGAGTTCTGGACCATGCTGCGCGTGAAGCGGTGCACGATCAGCATCTTCGGCGGCAGGTTGTGCTCCTCGACCACGCGGGCCAGCGTGTCGATGGTCCAGTTGATGTCCTCGGCGCTCGTCCGCCCGATGATCGTGCCGGGCCGCTGCTTCCCCGGCATGTCGAACTCCGGGTCGAGCGCGAGGTGGACGTTGGGCTCGAGGAGGTACTTCATGATCCACCGCACCTCCCGCTGCACGTCGCTGTGCCCCACCTGGATGTCGAGGATGAGAAGCCACCCCTTCTCCTTCGCCCATCCCGCGACGCGCTTGATGAGCGTGTCGGCCATGCGCGCGCGATACATGCTGTCGCGCCCCGGACCGGCCTGCGCGACCACCGCGATGAGCTCGAGGGCGGGGATGACGTGCGTCGTGCTGTCGGCCCGCGCGTACGCCGCGGCCTGCCGCTCGAGGCGCGCCATCATCTCGTCGGGCTTCAGCTCCCCGAGGATCCCCATGCGCCGCGAGAGCGGGTTGCCGTAGTACGAGACGACGCGGCACCCGGGGAAGAGCGAGCCGGGGAGCACGTCGGGGAGCGAGTCCGGGAGGAGGCGCGGCCGCGCGGCCGTGGAGGCGCCGGCCGGGGCGCCCGGGGCGCGGCTTCCGCCGCCGCTCCGCACGGCGGCCGTGTCGCTCGCCGACGATCCGACGGTGCCGTCGGGCTCGCCGGTGTCGGCGCTGCCCGCGGAGTCGGCGCCGGGCACCCCGCCCAGCGAGTCGAGGCGCGCCGAATCCGCCCGCAGCGAGTCCGCCCGCAGCGAGTCGGCGCGCGCGAGGGCGATCGCCTCACGCCACCCGGCGCCCGCCGCGGTCAGCGGACCAACGCGGCCGCACCGATCCCAGGGGCCCGGCGGGAGCGACGGTCCGGCGGCGCTGTCGCCGGCGAGCGCGAGCGTGTCCGCGCGCTGCTGCTCTCCCTCCGCGGGGCCGGCGCAGGCGGCGAGGAGGACGGCGCAGAGGAAGGGGACGCGAAGGCGCGGCGCGCGGGACGGACGTCGGAGCATTCTGCGATGGATGAACGGGAAGCGAATGGGGCCACGGGCGCGGACGGCGCTCCGACCCGACGTGACGACGCGCGAGCGTGGCTCGTCGCCACGAGTGGAACTCCGAACGGTCGTCGCCTTTAGAATACCCCCGCGCCGGCGGCGCTTGAAGCGGGCCGGCCCGTCGATTTGCTTGCGTTCGGCACGCACGTCGGCGCGGCCCGCTCGTCCCCACCTTCCCGCCGGCTCGACGTCCTCCCGCGTCTCCCTCCCGTGAAGCCCGACAAACGCCCCTCCCGCCCGCCGCGGCGCCCCCTGCCGGTGTGGCTCGACCGTCTCGCCGCGCCCCTCCTGCGCGCGGCCGCCGGGCGACCCTGGCTCTTCCCGGCGCTCGGCGCCGCGATGGTCGCCGCCGCGGCGACGACGATCGTGCTCGTCCACCGGACCAGCACCGATGCGCGCGCGACCGTCCCCTACTCCACGCTCGCCGAGCAGCTCGGGCAGGGCGCGGTGAAGGAGCTGGCGATCGAGAACGGCGGCGCGACGCTCGTCGCGACGCTCGAGCGCCCGGTGCGGATCGACGGAGAGGAGTCGGGCGTGCTCGCCGCCCGCACGCCGTTCGGCTCGGTGGCGCTCGGCGACCTCGAGCGGTGGGCGGCCACGGGTGCGACGGTGCGCGTCGAGTCCGATGGCGCGCCGAAGGTCGTGCTCCCCGCGCTCGTCACGCTGATCGTCGTCGGCGCGGTCGTCTTCCTCGTCGTCCACCAGCACCGCGGCCCGATTCGCCGCAGCTCCTTCCGCGCGTCGCCGACCGACCGGCACATCTCGCTCGCCGACGTCGGCGGGGCGCGCGAGGCGCAGCTCGACCTCCGCGACGTCATCGCCTACCTGAAGGACCCGACGCGCTTCGACGCGATGGGGGCGACGTGCCCGAAGGGGGTCCTCCTCGTCGGCCCGCCGGGGACGGGGAAGACGCTCCTCGCGCGCGCCGTCGCCGGCGAGTCCGGGTGCCCAGTGCTCGTCGCGTCCGGAGCCGAGTTCAACGAGATGTACGTCGGAGTCGGAGCCCGGAGAATCCGCGAGCTCGCGAAGCAGGCGCGGGCGCAGGCGCCGTGCATCGTCTTCATCGACGAGTTCGACTCCGTCGGCGGACGGCGCGGGCGCCCGAACCGCTCGGGGGAGGAGGAGAACACGCTGAACCAGCTCCTCGTCGAGATGGACGGCATGTCCGCGATGGCCGGCGTCGTCTGGATGGCGGCGACGAACCGCGAGGACATGCTCGACCCCGCGGTGCGCCGTCCCGGACGCTTCGACCGGATCGTCGAGGTCGGGATGCCGACGATGTCGGACCGCGTGGAGATCCTGAAGGTGCACGCGGCGAAGCGCCCGCTCGCGCCCGACGTGGATCTCGACCGGCTCGCCGGGCTGACGATCGGCTACTCGGGCGCCGACATCGCCAACCTCCTCAACGAGGCGGCGATCCTCGCGGTGCACGAGGAGCGCGACGTCATCACGATGGCGCACATCGACCAGGCGCGCGACCGGATCCTCCTCGGTCGCATCCGCGCCGGCGTCGTCGTCAGCGACGAGGAGCGGCGGCTCGTCGCGCTGCACGAGGCGGGGCACGCCATCGTCGGGCTCGTCGCGTGTCCGGACGACCGGCTGCACAAGGTCACGATCGAGCCGCGCGGCCGCTCGCTCGGCGCCGCGCACTTCGCCCCCGATTCCGACCGCCACCTGCACTCGCGCCGGTACCTCGAGGGCGTCATCGCGAAGGCGCTCGGCGGGCGCGCCGCGGAGCTCGTCTTCCTCGGCCCCGATGCGGTCACCTCCGGCGCCGGCGGCGACCTCGTCCAGGCGACCTCGGTCGCGCGGCGGATGGTGGCCGAGTTCGGGATGAGCGACGAGGTCGGGCTCGTGAGCGCGGACCCGGCCGCGCAGGGCGGGGCGCCGAGCGCGCAGCTCCAGTCGAAGATCGACACCGCGGTGCGCGAGCTCATCGCGCGGCAGATGGAGCGCGCCGAGACGATCGTGCGCGAGCATCGCGAGGCGATCGATGCGGTCGCCGAGGCGCTGCTCGAGCGGAGCGCGCTGCTCGCCGACGAGGTGCACGAGATCGCGCGGCGGCACGCCGTGCCGATCGGACGGCCGACGCCGGGGAAGCTGGTCGCGGTGGCGTAGCGCCGCAGTTCCGCCCCGCCGCGGCCATCCACGAGGATGAGACTCGGATGCATCCGATGGATCGGATGCATCCGATTCCTTTTCGTTGGTGCCTCGACGTGCGGGCGCGACGGCCATGGCCCGCCGGGCGACGCGTGGGCCGGACGCCACCGGCAAACCGGTCGGTCGAGCCGGGTCGCGCCGCCCGCCCGCGCCGGGCGATCGGCTTGACGCTCGTCGCGCGAGCGACGAACCTTCGACGCGAGCTTCGCCGACACTTTCCAACGACCTTCGCGCCGGCGCGACGAGCGCCGCGGCGTGGAGAGGTGCCTCACCCGTGATCCGATCGCCGTTCCCCGCGTCCGCCGCGCTCCTCGCCGCGCTCGCGGCCGGTTGCGCGCCGACGCCCGCCACCTCGAGGGCGCCGGCCCCCGCGTCCTCGGCGGCAGCCGAGCCCGCGCTCGACTACCTCCTCTGGGTCGGCTCCGAGGGGAACGACGAGCTCGCGCTCGTGCGCTTCGGACCGTCCGGCGCGCGCGTCGAGCGGCGCTTCCGCACCGGCTTCTCGCCGACCGAGGTCGCCGGCCCGCACGGCGTCGCCGTCTCTCCCGACCGGCGGCACTTCTACGTCTCGACCGCCCACGGCTACCCCTTCGGCTCGCTCTGGAAGTACACGACCGTCGGCGACACGCTCGTCGGGCGCGTCGAGCTCGGCAACTTTCCCGCGACGCTCCAGACGACGCCGGACGGGCACTATGTCTACGTCGTGAACTTCAACCTGCACGGCGAGATGGTGCCGTCGTCGGTGTCGATCGTCTACGCGCCGGACATGGTCGAGGTGGCGCGCGTGACGACGTGCACGATGCCCCACGGGTCGCGGATGAACCCGCAGGGGACGAAGCACTACTCGGCGTGCATGATGGACGACATGCTCGTCGAGATCGACACCCGCACGCTCGGCGTCGCGCGGCACTTCCATCTCCGAAAGGGGATGGAGCACGGCGGCACCGGCGCGCCGATGACGGGCGCGATGGCGCACGGCGAGGGGCACGATGCGCACCACGAGACCGGCGCGGCGACGTCGTCGCAGCCGCAGCCGGCCGCGCACGCGATGCCGGCCCCGACGTGCTCGCCGACCTGGGCGCAGCCGTCGGCCGATGGTCGAGAGGTGTTCGTCGCCTGCCAGGCGGCGAACGAAATCGTCGTCGTCGACGCGGACGGGTGGACGCTGACGCGCCGCTTTCCCGCCGGTCCCGGCGTCTACAACCTCGCGGTGACGCGCGACGGGCGGCTCGTCGTCGCGACGAACAAGAAAGGGCAGTCGGTCTCCGTGTTCGAGGCCGCGACGGGAAAGGAGCTCGCGCGCATCGCGACGACGCGCCGCATCCCGAGCGGGCTCGTGATCTCGCCGGACGACCGCTACGCGTTCATCACGCTCGAGGGCGTCGGCGCGGAGCCGGGCACCGTGGAGGTGATCGACCTGCGGACGCTGACGAGCGTCGCGACCGCCGACGTCGGACCGCAGGCGGGCGGGATCGACGTGTGGAGGACGGAGCCGGCGCGCGGCGTGGCATCGCCGTGAGCGGGGTGCTCCCGCAGGCGGTGCCGGGGTTGACGCGCGGGGCGGCGGCGCTGGTGGCCGCCGCCCTTCTCGTTCCCGCACGCGCCGACGGACAGCAGGGCGACACCGCGGCGGCCAGGCTCCCGGCGGTCGAGGTGACCGTCTCGCGCGAGCGCGGCCGCCAGCCGCTCGAGCTCCCATTCGCGATCACCGCGCTGCGACCGGACAGCGCGCGCCCTCGGCAGCGTCTCGTGGGGCTCGACGAGGCGCTCTTCCTCGTGCCGGGCGTCGCCGCGTCGAGCCGCAACAACCCGACGCAGGATCCGCGCATCTCGATCCGCGGATTCGGGGCGCGCTCGGCGTTCGGCGTGCGCGGCATTCACGTCGTGCGCGACGGGATCCCGATCACGCTCCCGGACGGGCAGACGCCGGTGGACTTCATCGACCTCGAGAGCGTGGGACGCGTCGAGGTGCTGCGCGGGAGCGCCGCCGCGCTGTACGGGAACGCGGCCGGCGGCGTCGTCGAGCTGCACAGCGAGGCGCCGCCCAGGTCCGCCGCGGCGGGGGCGGTGCGCCTCTCCGCGGGCGACGACGGGATGCGGCGCATCGGCGGCCAGGCCGCGGGGACGGCGGGCGCGCACGGCTGGCTCGCGAGCGCGACGCACGCGCGCAGCGAGGGGTTCCGCGAGCACGCGCGGCAGCGTACGACGACGGTGCTCGGGCGCGCGCTCACGACCATCGGCGCGACGCGGCTCGCGGTGACGGCGACGCACTACGAGATGCCGCTCGGCGAGAACCCCGGGGCACTCACGCTCGACCAGATGCGCGACGATCCGGCGCAGGCCGACGCCGCCTCGGCGAATCGCGACGCACGGAAGAACGTGAGCCACTCGCTCGCCGGCGTCGTCGCCAGCCGCGGCGACGGGGAGCGCGATCTCACCGTCGTGCTCTTCGGGAGCCGCCGCGCGCTCGACAACCCGCTCCCCTTCGCGATCATCGACGTGCAGCGCGCGAGCGGCGGGGCCGGACTCCGCGGCGCGATGCCGCTCGCGCTCGGCGGCATGCGCCACCGCCTGCGCGCGGGCATCGACGTCCACCACCAGGACGACGACCGGCGCAACTTCGAGAATTGCGTGAACCGCGGCGCGCCGATCACCACGCCGACGCCGGAGTGTCCGGTCGTCGGCGTCGAGCGCGGGGTCGTGACCGTCGAGCAGCGCGAGCGCGTCACCGGGGTCGGGGCCTTTCTGCACGACGAGATCGCGCTCGGCGCGCGGTGGCGGCTCACCGCCGGCGCGCGCTACGACCGCGTCGCCTTCGACGTGCGCGATGCGCTCCCCGCCGACGGGGACCAGAGCGGCGAGCGGACGCTGCACGCGGTGAGCCCGATGGCGGGGATCGTCGCGCGCCTCTCCCCGCTCGCCGCGGCGTACGCGAACGTCTCGACGGCGTTCGAGACGCCGACCGTCACGGAGCTCGCGAACCGGCCCGACGGGAGCGCCGGGCTGAACCCGGAGCTGGAGCCGCAGCGCTCGGTGACGTGGGAGCTCGGCGTGCGCGGGACCACCGCGTCCCGGCTCGCCTGGGACGTCGCCCTCTTCACGACGCGCGTCCGCGACGAGCTCGTGCCGTACGAGGCGGCCGGCGGAGGCGGCCGGCGCTATTTCCGCAACGCCGGACGGACGACGCGCCGCGGCGCCGAGGTCGCGCTCGCATCGACGGCCGGGCCCGTCGAGCTCGGCGTCGCATACGCCTGGTCGCGCTTCGTCTTCGACGAGTACGTCGTGACGAGCGGCGGGACGTCGAGCGACCTCTCGGGGAAGCGCATCCCCGGCATCCCCGTGCACGCCGTGCAGGGGAGCGCGACGTGGCGGCACGGGAGTCTGTTCGCGACGGTCGAGGCGGCCGCGGCGAGCGCCGTCGAGGCGCGGGACGACGGCGGCGAGCGGATCAACGCCTACGAGGTCGCGCACCTGCGCGTCGGCGCGACATCGCGGCCCGGCTGGCTCGCCCCGACGATCGGGGTGCAGAACCTTTTCGGCCGCCGGTACGCGTCGTCCGTCGTCGTGAACGCGCAGGGCGGCCGGTACTACGAGCCCGCGCCGGGGCGCACGCTCTTCGTCGGGCTCGCCATCGGGTCGGCGCGCTGAGCGGGAGAGTCGCCCCGCGTCGTCGCGCGCGGCACGTGCCGTGCGGCGCCTGGGGCCACCAGGCACGGAGGCGACGAGGATGGAGCAGCACCACGGAGAGACGACCGTCGGCAGCCGGCACCGCGCGCCGTCGGACGAGACGATCGACGAGCGCGCCCGGGAGTACGAGCGCTTCGAGGAGGAGCAGCGGCGCCGCTTCGAGAGCTACGCCGAGCATCTCACGGAGCGAGAGCGACAGGATCGCTTTCCGCTCGGGTGACCGGCCCGCCCCCTGACGGGGCGGGCCCTCCGCATCCCCGGGCGGGGGTGCACGATCGCCGCGGGCCGCCGTAGCTTGCGGTCGCGTCGCCCGCTGGCGTCGTCACCACGCTCTCATCCCGTCATGTCATGACACTCCATCCCACGGCGGCGCGACGCCGCGCCGCCGCACCACCTCGTGCGCGCCGCGCGCTCGCTCGTTCGCTCGCGCTCGGCGTCCTCGCGCTCGCCGCCCTCCCGGTCTCGCTCCTCGCGCAGCACGAGCACCACGCGCCGGCCGAAGACACGGCCGCCGCGGCGCACGAGCGGCACGGCGCGCACGGCGCGCCGCGCCCGCTCGGCATTCCGTACGAGCGCATGGGCTCGGGGACGTCGTGGGTCCCGGATGCGTCGCCGATGTACGCGATCCACGCGATGCCCGGCGAATGGACGGTGATGCTGCACGGCGTCGCCTACGGCGTCTGGAACGATCAGGGCGGCCCGCGCGGCGACACGCAGATCGGGCTCATCGACTGGGAGATGGTGATGGCGATGCGGCCGCTCGCCGGCGGCACGCTCCACCTCCACGCGATGACCTCGCTCGAGCCGTTCGTGCTCGGCGGTCGCGGCTATCCGCTCCTGATGCAGACGGGCGAGAGCTGGCGCGGGGAGCCGCTCCGCGACCGGCAGCACCCCCACGATCTCGTGATGGAGGTCGGCGCGATGTACGAGCGCGCGCTGTCGCCCGGCACCGTCGCGACGCTCTACGTCGCGCCCGTGGGCGAGCCGGCGCTCGGCCCCGTCGCCTACATGCACCGCCCCTCGTCCGACGGCGATCCCTTCGCCCCGATCGGGCACCACTGGCAGGACGCCACGCACATCACCTATGGCGTGCTCACGGCGGGGATCGGGACGCGGACGGTGAAGCTCGAGGGGTCGCTCTTCAACGGACGGGAGCCCGACGAGAACCGCACCGACTTCGACTTCGACGGCGCGCCGCTCCTCGACTCCTGGTCGGCGCGGCTGAACGTCAACCCGTCGGCGCGCTGGAGCCTCGCCGCGTACTTCGGGCGGCTCGGCGGTCCGGAGCCGGATCACCCGGACGAGCCGGTTCGACGAGTCGGGGGCAGCGCGCAGTACGTGCGTCGCCTCGCCCACGGCGGCCACGCAGCCGCGACGCTGCTGACGAGCGCGAACCGGCACGGGGACGCGGACCACTGGGAGCCGAGCGTGCTCGCGGAGGGGAGCGTCACATTGATGCGGGGGACGACGCTCTTCGCGCGCACGGAGTGGGTGCGGAAGTCGGCCGAGGACCTCGTGCTCGAGGGGGGCGGGGACGAGGAGGAGGAGTTCGGCGTCACGTCGCTCTCGGCGGGCGTCGTGCGGGACGTGGTGGGGCTCGGCGGATTCTCGCTGGCGCTCGGCGCGCGCGGCAACGTCGCGCTGCTGCCCGAGGGGCTCGAGGCGACGTACGGCTCGCGCACGCCGGCCGGGGTCGCGGTCTACCTCCGGCTCCGGCCGCGACTGATGGCGGCCACGGCGGCGATGGGGGCGGACGGGGGGTGACCGAGGGGCGGAGCAAGGCCGTCCGGGGTGGGGGTGAAATCCCCGTAACCGCCCCTCGAATCTGTCGTTGACGGCCGCGGAGGCCATTGCTACATTCGTCGCCAGCGACAGGCGCATCGGCGACGGTGCGAGGCCACACCGTGGGCGTGACTGGGACCTGGCTCTGCTGGGTCCCTTTTCCGTTGCCGGTGGGCCGTGTCGCGACGCGCGGGACTGCGTCCACTCAGGGACGCGCCGCGCCGCAGCACGCCACGCGGGGCGCGACCGCGAACGAGGGTAGTCGGCAGGGTCGGCATGGCCGGACTCCGACGCGCCATCACCAGGAGTCAGGGCATGCGTACGACGGGTACCGTGAAGTGGTTCAACGACGCGAAGGGCTTCGGTTTCATCACGCCCGAGGACGGCCAGAAGGATTGCTTCGTGCACTACTCGGCGATCCAGGGCAACGGCTTCAAGTCGCTGCAGGAAGGCGACCGCGTCGAGTTCGAGATCGTCCAGGGTCAGAAGGGTCCCGCGGCGGAGAACGTCGTCAAGGTCGGCTGAGCCGACCGGCGAGCGCGGACGGGGCCATCTCGAACGCCGGGGTGGCCCCGTTCCGTTCGGCGGACCGCGCTCGTTTCCCACGACAGGCACTCACCAGCGCATGGCGAAACAGGAAGCGATCGAGCTCGAGGGCGCCGTGACCGAGGTGCTCCCCAACGCGACCTTCCGCGTGGCCCTGACCAACGGCCACGACGTGCTCGCGACGCTCGCGGGCAAGATGCGGCAGCACCGCATTCGCGTGCTCGCCGGCGACCGGGTGACGGTCGAGGTCTCCCCCTACGATCTGAGCCGCGGCCGCATCACCTACCGCTTCAAATAACGGGTGCCGGGCAACCCGCCGCTGGTTCTGGCCTCGTCCTCGCCCCGGCGGCTGGCGCTGTTGCGCCAGAT
>DASUSM010000253.1:0-30196 GCA_036375115.1 Gemmatimonadaceae bacterium
GACGAGCACCTGTCGCGCGCAGCGGATCGTCCCCTCGATCGTCCCCTCGACCTTCACCACGCCGTTGCTCTCGATGTCGCCGGTGATGGTCATGCCGGCGGCGACGATGGAGAGCGCGCCGTCGCCGGTCGGCGCGCCGGCCTTCGTCGTCTCGCTCTTCTCTGCGCCGTCCTTTCCGAAGATCGCCATGCTACTGTCCTTGTTTGATGAGCTGCAGCGGGTCGATGGTGGCGCCGGCGCGCCGGACCTCGAAGTGCAGGTGCGGAGCGGTCGAGCGGCCGGTGTTCCCGGAGTGGGCGATGGCGGCTCCCGCGTCGACGGTCTGTCCCCTCGCGACGAGCACCCGGCTCGCGTGCGCGTAAAGAGTCTCGTAGCCGTCGGCGTGGGACAGTCGCAGGAACTTGCCGTACTCCTCGTTCTCGCCTACCTCGACGACCGAGCCGGCTCCGGCGGCACGAATCTCCGTCCCCTCGGGAACGGCGACATCGATGCCGGGGTGCGGTCCGTTGTACGGACCTTCGCCGAGCGTGCCGCGGGTGAGGTATCCGGCGACGGGGAGCGGCCAGCGCGAGGGGACGGTCGGGACGATCTCCTTCGGCGCGGCCGCCACCGGAGCGGCGAGGCTCGGGGCGCTCGTGCCGGGCGCGGTGGCGCGTGCTGCCGTCGGCGGCGTGGTCGTCGAGGTCGGCGCGGACCTCGTGGCGGCGGCGCTCGTCCGGGGCTCGGCTCGCGGCACCGCGGCGGGCTCGCCCGGCGAGGCCTCGCGGCTCGCGCGGGCGTTCTGGCCGGGGCTCGAGAGCATCGTCTGCACCTGGGCGTAGCGCTTCGTGAGCTCGTCGAGGGCGACCTGCAGCGTGTCGATGCGGCTCGACTCGTAGCGCATCTCGTCGATGCGGCCGGTGAGCGAGGGGACGCGGGCGGCTTGCACGGCGAAGAAGAGCCAGCTGACGCCGAAGAGGGTGGCGACGGCGGCGCCGCGCCGGGAGAAGAGCCAGCGCATGAGCTTCACCTGCCGCGGGCTCAGCACGATGGTGCGGTTGGCGAGGCCGCTCTCGCGCTGGACCTGGATGATCATCGAGCCGGCGTGGGGCGTGTAGATGTTGCCGTAGCCGGTCGGCGTCTGCTTCTTCTTCCTTGCCATCGCGGTGCGGGGGTCTAGAGGGTGTCGTCGCGGTACGCGCCGAGGATGAGGTCGAGGAGTCGCTCGAGGTCGTCGGCGGAGTAGAAGGGGATGCGGATGCTTCCCTTCTCCTTCGCGGAGAGGACGAGTTGAACATCTGTTTGTAGCCGACGGCGGAGCTCTTCCTCGATGCGGCGGGCTTCGGCGGGACGGACGTCCTTGGCGGGGGCGGTGGACGTCGATGGTGCGCGGTCGGCGTTCCGCTCGCGGGCGCGGCGCTCGACCTCGCGGACGGAGAGCCCGCCGGCGGCGACCTCGCGCGCCATCTCCAGGATCTCGCGCTCGTCGCCGAGGGAGAGGAGGGCGCGGGCGTGTCCGGCGGAGAGCTCCCCGGCGGCGAGCATGCGGCGCACGGAGGCGGGGAGCTGAAGGATGCGGAGGGTGTTCGCGACCGTCGTGCGGTCCTTCCCGACGACGTCGGCGACCTGCTGCTGGGTGAGGGCGAACTCGTCGACGAGGCGCTGGTACCCTTCGGCCTCCTCGAGCGGGTTCAGGTTGGCGCGCTGGAGGTTTTCGACGAGGGCGAGGACGAGCAGCGTCCGGTCGTCGACCTCCTTCACGACCGCGGGGATGTCCGACCACCCGAGCCGGGTGGCGGCGCGCAGGCGCCGCTCGCCGGCGATCAGCTCCCACCCACCGGGGGCAGGGCGGACGGTGATCGGCTGGAGGAGCCCGCTCTCCCTGAGGCTGGCCTCGAGGTCCGCGAGCTCCTCCGGCCGGAATTCCTTGCGTGGCTGGTAGGGGTTCGGACGGATCTGGGCGATCGGGAGGCGCTGGAGCCCCTGCTGCTGCTCGGCGGACGTGGTGGTGGCGGCGCTGGTCGTGGCGATCAGCGCCTCGAGGCCACGGCCGAGGCGTCGCGGTTTGTCTGCGGTCATGAGGGGCGGGGGCGTGCGACCGGTGGCGCGGGCCGCGCCGCATCGCGCGCCCCGCCCCCCGGTCAGGTGGTGACGAGTCTGGGGGGTGCGTTGTCACCCGCGGCGTCGCCAAGCGTCCGGGTGCGCTCGATCAGCTCCCGGGCGACGCTCATGTACGCCTGAGCGCCGACGGAGGCGACGTCGTACAGGATGATCGGCTTGCCGAAGCTCGGCGCCTCGGCGAGCCTGATGTTTCGCGGGATCACGCTCTGGAAGACCTTCGCGCCGAAGTACTCTCGCGCGTCGGCGGCCACCTGGCGGGAGAGGTTGAGGCGCGCGTCGTACATCGTGAGAAGCACGCCGTCGATCGCCAGGTGCTCGTTGACGCTGCGCTGGACCAGGTGGACGGTGTTCAGGAGCTGGGACAGCCCCTCGAGCGCGTAGTACTCGCACTGCAGCGGGATGAGGAGCGCATCCGCCGCGGCGAGCATGTTGAGCGTGATGAGGCCGAGCGAGGGGGGGCAGTCGATGAGGATGTAGTCGTACCGGCCGCGGATCGGCGCGAGCGCGTCGCGCATGACGCGCTCGCGCCCGGGTCGGTCGACCAGCTCCACCTCGGCACCGGCGAGGTCGGGTGTCGCGGGGACGACGTCGAGGTGCTTGAAGCCGACGCTGGGGTGGATCGCCTCGTGGATCGTCGCGTCGCCGGTGAGGACGTCGTAGACCGTCGCGCCGATCCCTTCCTTCGCGATCCCGACCCCGCTCGTCGCGTTCCCCTGCGGATCGCCGTCGACGAGGAGCGTGCGCTGCTCGGCGACGGCCAGGCTCGCGGCCAGGTTCACCGCCGACGTCGTCTTCCCGACCCCGCCTTTCTGGTTCGCGATTGCGATGACTCTGCCTGCCACGCGGATTCTCTGATGCTCCGGCGAGTACGGGGAGTGGCGCACGAGTCCTGGATCGGTGCGCGTGGCTCGCGGCGGCGGTGGGGACCACGGCGCGAGCGACCGAGGGTGGGAATGTAGCGGCGCCGCATCCGGCGAGACAGGGCGTTCGAGCCCCGGGACGAGCAGATTGCCGCGAGAGATCCTGTGTTTGCGGGAGATGCGGGATCGAGGGTGCGGCAAGGGAGTCGCAAGGATGTTTCACGTGACACAGGCAGCTAGAGCGAACTCGACAGGAGCGTTGTTTCACGTGGCACGTCGTGCCAACCCGCTCACTGCAGGGCCTGCCATCCGCAGGCAGCGCGCTTCTACGGACCAGTTTGTCGCGTGCCTAAGCAGACGGAGCCGGCGATGCCGGCCCCGTCTGCTTCTCCCTTCCCATCGACGCGATTGCCCGCCGAGTCCGCTACTCGGTTCCGGCGAGGAACTCCCAGCGCGCGAAGACGGTCACGGTCACGGTCTGCTGGCCGGGCTCGATCGGCGTCGACGCCGCGTCGGCGGCCATCCCGCGCGCCTCGAGCCGGTACATCGGCTGCGGCGGACGCATCCCCTCCGACGTCGAGAGCTCGAGCAGCCGGCCCAGCCGGCCACCGGCGGCCTGGGCGAGCGCCTGCGCATCCCCGCGCGCCTTTTCCACCGCCTGCTGGAGCGCCAGCCGCCGCGCCGGCGCCGGGTCGGAGGCGTAGAACGAGAGCGAGTTGATCACGTTCGCGCCTGCCTTCAGCGCCGCATCGATCGCCGGGCCGACCTGCTCCTGCCGACGCAGCTCCGCCCGCACCGAGTTCACGACGTTGTAGCCGACGATCCGCGGCTCCCGGTCCCCCTGCTCGAACCGCGTCTCCGGATAGACGTTGTAGTTCACCGTCGAGAGCTGGTCGGCGCCGAGCCCGAGCGCGCGCAACGCGGCGAGCACCGCCTGCACCCGCCGCGCATTCTCCGCCCCCGCCTGCTCCGCCGTCGCCGCGCGCGTCTGCACCCCGATGTCGATCAACGCACGATCCGGCGTCACCCGCGACTCGCCGACCGCCGACGTCGCGATCTGCGGCGCCACCGGCGCGGGCGCCACGCTCACGGCGCCCGGCGCGCCCGGCTGCTGCGCGGTGAGCGGGGCACAACCGACGACGGTGCACAACAGCAGAACTCGAGCACGCATGGACGCTCCCGGCAAGAGGATTCGGCGCCACTGGCGCCATTTAGTGACCAACGGATACTATCACCACCTTTCGTAGCGATACGCGACCAATTCGCGCACCGGCCCCCGACTCCGACCTTCTCCCGCGGCCCGCGACCGACGCTCCACCCCGCGCAGACCTCACGCGTCACGCGCGCGGACGCCTCACGCCTCACGCGCCGAGCACCCGCAACCCCGCGCCGGCGACAGTCGCACGCATGCGCGGGGCCACGCGCGCACCCGCGCGGCGACCGCGGGCGCCCGCCTCGCGCGTACACGATCGTCGTGCAGGACGGTCGCGCACGACCATCGTGCACCACGCACGCGCACCGGGGGGCGCCACGACGCCGATGGACGCCCCGCTCGGCCGCACGGGCACACCCGGTCGGGCCGTGAGCGCACGCGGCGGCCCGATCCGTCCGCGCTATCGCCCGCGGCCGCCCCTCACGCCACCCCGGCCCGGCGCCAGCGCTCCACCTCGAGCACGAGGTTCTGCAGGTCCGTCGGGCTCACCCCGGGCACCCTCGCGGCCTGCGCCAGCGTCAGCGGGCGCAGCGTCGCGAGCTTCTGGCGCGCCTCGAACGACAGCGAGCGAAGCGATTCGTACGGGAGATCCGCCGGGAGCGCGAACTCCCCCATGCGGCGCAGCCGCTCGGCCTGCGTCCGCTCCCGCTCGAAGTACCCCGCGTACTTGATCTCCAGCTCCGCCGTCACCACCGCCTCGGCCGGCAGCGCCTCACCAACGCCGGCCGCGGCGAACAGGTCGCCGAGCGCGACGTGCTGCCGCCGTGCGAGCTCGTGCACCTTCACCGCGTGAGCGAGCGGCGCCGAGCCCGCGCGCTCGAGCAGCGGCGCGACCGCCGACGGACGCACGCTGGTCCGCTCGGCGAGCGAGCGCGCCTCGTCCTCCGCCGCCAGCCGCCGCTCGAGCATGGCGCTCTCCCGCGCGTCGAGGACACCGAGCGATGCGGCGGCTGGACCGAGCCGGCGCAGGGCGTTGTCCTGGCGCACCGTGAGCCGGAACTCGGAGCGCGAGGTGAACAGCCGGTACGGCTCGTCGACGCCCCGCGTCACGAGGTCGTCGACGAGCACGCCGATGTACGACGTCTCGCGCCCGAGCACGAGCGGCGGGCGGCCGAGCGCGGAGAGCGCAGCGTTGAGCCCGGCGACGACGCCCTGCCCTGCCGCCTCCTCGTACCCGGTCGTGCCGTTGATCTGTCCCGCGAAATAGAGCCCGCCGAGCGCGCGCACCTGGAGCGTCGCGTCGAGCTGGGTCGGCGGATAGTAGTCGTACTCGATCGCGTAGCCCGCGCGCGTCATCCGCGCGCGCTCGAGCCCCGGCACGGCGCGGAGCATCGCCAGCTGCACGTCGGGCGGCATCGACGTCGAGAGGCCGTTGACGTAGAGCTCCCGCGTGTCGTGCCCCTCCGGCTCGAGGAAGAGCTGGTGCCGCTCGGCGTCGGGGAAGCGCACCACCTTGTCCTCGACCGACGGACAGTAGCGCGGGCCGCGCGACGCGATCGCCCCGCCGTACATCGCCGACCGGCCGATGCTGTCGCGGATGATCCGCTGCGCCTCCGCCCCCGCCCACGTGATCCAGCAGGGGAGCTGCGCGGGATGCCGCGTCCCGCCGTCCGGCGCGCGCCGCGGCGACGGCCAGAAGTGCGACCAGGAGTAGTCGAACGCCTCGATCTCGCTCTCCTGCCGCTCGCAGCGGGCGAGATCGGCCGAGCGGCCGTCGATGCGCGGCGGCGTCCCCGTCTTGAAGCGCGCGACCTCGAGCCCGAGCGACTCGAGCTGCATCGCGAGGTGCGTCGCGGGCGCGTCTCCCGCCCGCCCGCCGGCGAGCGACGTCTCCGTGCCGATGTGGATTCGCCCGCGGAGAAAGGTGCCGGTCGTGACGACGACGCAGCGGGCGGCGAAGCGCCGGCCTTCGAGCGTCTCGATGCCGAGCACGCGCCCCGCCTCCCGGTCGAGCAGGAGCGCGGCGACGGTCCCCTGGATCGTCTGCAGCGACGCGTGCGTCTCGAGGAGGGAGCGCACCGCGCGGCGGTAGAGACCGCGGTCGCACTGCGCGCGCGGCGCCCACACCGCGGGTCCCTTTCCGCGGTTGAGCATGCGGAACTGCAGCGTCGCCAGGTCGGCCGCGCGCGCCATGATCCCGCCGAGCGCGTCCACCTCGCGCACGACCGTCCCCTTCGCCACGCCGCCGATCGCGGGATTGCACGACATCTGGCCGATCGTTTCGAGCGCGCTCGTCACGAGCCCGACGCGCGCGCCGAGCCGCGCCGCGGCGACGGCGGCCTCCGTCCCGGCATGCCCGGCGCCGACGACGAGGACGTCGAAGCGCTCCTCGATCGAACGGTCGGGCACGGCGCGGTCGGCGAGCAAATGGGGCATGCGAAAAAGGTAATGTCTCGCGCGACGCGCGCGTGACCCCCGCCCTGGACGGGCGCGCCGGCGGCGGCTAGCCTCCCCCACGACCGCGTCCCCGCACCTCCGCCCGCTCCGGATCCGACCATGCCGCTCCCGATCAGCGCCGCCGCGCCGACCCTCCTCATCCGTCGCGAGGCGTTCGAGCGCATGGAGCTGACGCGCGCCGCGCTCGACGAGCGGCTCGGGCTCACCGACGACGAGTTCCGCGTCGAGGGAACGCTCGTCGCGGTCGGGCCGATCGTCGGCGAAGAGGCGCTGACCTGGCTCGTCGACGAGCTCGAGTCCGTCGGCCTCTCCTACTTCGAGGACTTCTTCGAGCTGAGCGGCAACTGGCCGGAGTGGCTCCAGCTCTTCGCGATGTCGCGCTGAGCCGCCTCCGCCGGCGCGCGGTGCGCCGGCGCGCGGGCGCTACGGCGTCGGCGAGGCGACGCGAGCCGGCGTGTCCCGAGGAGCGGTGACCGCGCCCGACCGCAGCCACCCCTCCCAGCCGCACTCGTAGCACCAGCTCGCGCGCACGAAGGGGAGGACGCGCGCGAGCCGCGGTCGGTGCACGCGCAGCGTCGCCGAGTCGCAGTACGGGCAGCGGTCTCCCTCGGGGATCACGAGGAAGAAGACGATCGTCGCGACGATCGCCCGGAGGACGAAGAGACCGGCGAAGAAGCCGCCGAAGATGAGCGCGTCCGACATCCGCGAGCACCGCTCCACAGCGCTGACGACGGCCGGCGGGATCGCTGCGTCATTCCCGCGACGGCCGTGGGAGACTAGAGGCGCTTCTCCACCTGGAGCCACGGCTCCACGTAGGCGTGCCCGTTCTCCACCCGTTCGATGACCACCTCGGTGCCGACGGCGAGCGGCTCCCCCTCGAGGCTGAGCGCGCTCACCGTGTAGTGTACGTCGTCGACCTCGTACTCGATCTCCCCCGCCTCCTGCTCGGTCCTGCCGATCGCGCGCGTCACGCGCGCGAGGTGGCCCATGAGCGTGAAGCGCTCGTCGACGACGTCGCGCCTCGCCGACGGCACGGCCCAGCTCAGGATCAGCGCCAGGGCGGCCCCGACGCCGACCAGTCCGGCCGCGGTCGCGATGACGACGCGCGGCACCGGATCGATCGCGGTGAGGCGCGTCAGCGCGTAGCCGACGAGGCCGAAGGCGAGCGCGAACCCGGCGACGGAGGGAAAGACGATGCGCGTGCGGTACTCCGACGTCGTCTCCCCCGGTCCGCGAAACGCCGCCACCGACGGCGGGCCCGTGGGCGCGGAGCGCGACGCCTTCTCCACGCCGACGATCATGTAGCGGACTGCGAGGATCAGGCCGAGGAGAAAGGCGCCGAGAAACGTCCACTGCAGGGCCATCGCTCGATCCGCTCAGCGCTCGAGGTGACGCCGGAACCAGCCGACGGTCAGGGGCCATGCCGCGCGCGTCGCCGCCATGTTCGCCCCCTGCTGCCCGGACTGCTGCCGCAGGAAGCCGTGCCCCGCGCCGTCGAACGTGTGCGCCTCGAACGTCTTGCCGAGCGCGCGCATCGCCGAATCGGCGGGCGGGACGGTGGCGTTCACACGCGCGTCCTTCTCCCCGTACAGCCCGAGCACCGGCGCGCGGACGCTGGCGAGCGCCGAGGGGTCGGGGCTCGTGCCGTAGTAGACGACGCCCGCCCCGAGTCCGGGTGCGTGCACCGCGTGCTGGAAGACGGTGGAGCCGCCCCAGCAGAAGCCGACGATCCCGTAGCGCGGCTCGGCGGCGGGAAGCGCCATCGCCGCGCGGGCGACAGCGCCGAGCTGCCGCTGCACATCGTCGGAGCGCAGCTCGCGGATCGCGACGCGGGCGGCCGCCTGCGCGGCGGAGTCGGAGAGCGACGGATCGATCCGCCCCGTCAGCAGGTCCGGCGCGACGGCGACGAACCCCTCCGCGGCGAGCTGGTCGGCGACGGCGCGGATCCACGTCGTCAAACCGAAGATCTCGTGCACGACGAGGACGACCGGTGCCTTCGTCGCGCGCTCGGGATAGACGACCCAGGCCCGCACGCTGTCGGAGGGTCCGGTCGAGATCATCATCCACTCGCCGTGCCGCGGCGAGCGCGCGAGGCGCGAGGCCGCATCGTCCGCTCCCGCCGGGAGGGCGGCCGTGTCGGCGGCGATGGCGCCGCCCGCGGCCGCGACCGATGGCGCGGCCGGCGCCGGGGCGGCGACGACATCCGTGGTCGAGCCGGCCTGCGCGCAGGCGAGGAGCGACGTCGCCGCGACGAGGGCGAACGGGAGAAGCGGACGCCGGGTGCTCGTGCGCATGGCGGAGATTCCTCGGGTGGACGAAGGCGTCGCCGGCAGCGGGGACCGACGGCGCGGTGTGCGGTGGCGGATCATGGGCCGGCGGCTCATCGGACGACGATGTCGAAGCGCAGGGGATCGGAGATCGGGTAGCTGAAGTGCCACCACTCCTGATCGTAGTTCACGAACCCCTCGGCCTCCATCGCCTCGACGAGCCGCCGTCGGTTGGCGGCGGCGTCGCCGGTGGCGTTGGCGGTGTGCGACGCGGCGGAGAAGGTGTCGAACGGCGTGCCCATGTCGAGCTCCCGTCCCGTCTCGAGCGAGACGAGCGTCAGATCGACCGCGACGCCGAGGTTGTGCCGGCTGCGGCTGGCGATGTAGCCGTCGCGCACGAGGTCCTCGCGTCCCACGCGGCGCGTCCACTCCACCATCGCGAGCGTCGCCCGCACCGGGCGGTAGGCGTCGAAGACCTTGAGGCCGAGCCCCTGCTCCGCGAGGCGGCGCTGCACGCGCGCGAGCGCGTCAGCGGCCTCGCGGCGGAGCAGCGCGCGGTTCGCCTCGTAGCCGGGGAGCGGCGCGCCGGTGAAGTTGTCCGCCGTCGCGTAGCGCGCCTCGACGACGATGGTCGGGTCGAGCGTCCGCACGTCCGCCAGCAGCGAATCCGCTTCGGCGGCGGTCCCGAGGCGGGTCGTGTCCGCGTTCGCCGTGGTCGCCGCGGCGGTGCGCGCATCGGCGGCCGCGACCACCGGGGGCGGAGCGCCCGTCGCGACGGACGCCGACCCGGACGGCGAGGCGCAGGCGAGCCCCGCGGCGGCGAGCAGCGCGAGGGACACCGTCCGTGTCTGCCGCGCGGAGAAGGATCGCATGATGCCGGATAATATCCGGGCGACGCGCGCGCGCGACAGGGCCACCTCGGCCGGTGCCACCGTCAGCCCGTCGGCGAGACGTCGGCGTGCGCGCGCCGCGGATCCTCCAGCTTCGGCGCGAGGAAGTCGGCGACGCGGCGCTCCCCCCAGTAGTCCGGCCGCCACGGCGCGCGGCCGCCGACGAAGCCGACGTGTCCTCCGGTCGGCACGAACTCGAGCTCGAGGGCGGGCGTCGAGCGCGCGATCACCCGCACCTCGTCGAGCACCTCCGAGGGGAGGAACGGATCGTCCACCGCGCTCAGGAGGAGCGTCGGCAGCCGGATGCGCGCGAGGTAGCCGAGGGAGCTCGAGCGCGCGTAGTACTCCTCCGCGGACTCGAAGCCGTGGACGGGCGCGGTGACGGCATCGTCGTAGTCCCAGAGCGACCGTGCGCGAGCGAGGGCGTCGGGATCGAAGAGCCCGGGATAGCGGCCGAGCTTCTCGTGCGCCTTGCGCCGCAGCGAGCGCAGGAAGAACCGCTGGTAGACGCGCGCGAAGCCGCGATCGATGTAGCGGCAGCCGCGGGCGAGGTCGAACGGCACCGAGACGGCCGCGGCGGCGCGCACCGACGGCGGAAGGTCGCCGCCGCGCTCGCCGAGGAGCTTGAGGAGGACGTTGCCGCCGAGCGAGACGCCGACGAGGGCGCGCGGCGCCTCCGGGTTCTCCGCCACGAGCCGGCCGAGCACGAAGGCGGCGTCGGACGTCTCGCCGGAATGATAGAAGCGGCGCTCCCGGTTCGGCTCGGGCCCGCAGGAGCGGAAGACGAGGAGGTCGGCGCCCCAGCCGCGCCGCCGGCACTCCTCGAAGATTCCGCCGACGTAGTGCGAGCGCGGCGAGCCCTCGAGGCCGTGCAGGAGGAGAATGCTCGGCGCCGGCCCCGATGCCCCGCCGCGACCGGCAGGCGCCATGCGCACGAGGTCGACGAAGTCGCCATCCGGCGTCTCCCATCGGACGGTGCGCGTGGGGAGCACGGGGCGGCGCCGCGCGAGCTTCCCCCAGAGCGTCTGGAGATGCCGGTTGCGGAGCCACCAGGGAGCGCGGAAAGCGAGTTCGTCGAGCGGGGCCGTCCGGTTCCGGGCCCTCGGCCCTCGGTCCTCGGCGGGCGACGCGGTGCTCTGGCTGCGCACGGCTGCTACGTGGGCGTGACTGCGGATAGATTCAGCGACGCGCGGATCGTCCGCGCGGCATCGTGAGATAACGGACGTACGATTCCGATGGAAGTTCAGATCTTCGGCGTGAAGAAGAGCGCGGACACGCGGAAGGCGCAGCGATTCTTCGCCGAGCGGCGCATCAGGGTGCACTTCGTGGACCTGATGGAGCGCGCGGCGTCGCCGGGCGAGCTGCGCCGCTTCGCCCAGAAGTTCGGCGTCGAGCGGCTGCTCGACCGCGACTCGAGACGGTTCGCCGAGCTCGGCCTCGGGCCGGCGCGCTACGGCGACGAGCGGTGGCTCGAGATCCTCGCCGACGAGCCGATGCTGCTGCGCATGCCGCTCGTGCGCTCGGGCGCCCTGCTCTCGGTCGGGCTCGCGGAGCCGGATTGGAAGCAGTGGGTGGCGCGATGACAGCGGCCCTCGGCCCTCGGCCCTCGGCCCTCGGCGGGAGGGCGGCGTGACGCTCATCTCCGTCTCGAACGTCGGCGTGGACTTCGGCGCGACGATGCTGCTGTCGGACGTCACGTTCACCGTCGCGAAGGGAGAGCGCTGGGGCGTCATCGGGCGCAACGGGAGCGGGAAGACGACGCTCTTCAAGCTCATCACCGGGGCGATGGCGCCGACGCGCGGACAGATCGCGAAGGTCGGCGGGCTGCGCATCTCGTACATGGAGCAGCACCGCGGCTTCGGCGGGACGGAGACGATCTGGGAGGCGGCCGCCGGACCGTTCGCCGAGCTCCAGGCGCTCGAGCGCTCGCTCGCCGAGCAGGCGGACGCGATCGCCGGCGCGGGCGAGTCGGTCAGCGAGGCGCAGCTCGACCGCTACGCGTACGACCTCGAGCGCTTCGAGCGCGACGGCGGCTATACCTTCGCCCCGCGCGTGGACGCGGTGCTGCACGGCCTCGGCTTCGACCCGACGGCGGCGCGCGAGCGGACGCTCTCCTCGCTGTCGGGCGGCGAGCGCGGGCGCGTCGGCCTCGCGCGGCAGCTCGTCGCGCCGGTGGACGTGCTCCTGCTCGACGAGCCGACGAACCACCTCGACCTCGAGACGACGCGCTGGCTCGAGGACTACCTCGTCGGCTCAGACCTGACCGTGCTCCTCGTGAGCCACGACCGCGCCTTCCTCGAGCGCGTCATCGACCACGTGCTGCACGTCGAGGCGCGGACGGCGGTGCCGTACACGGGCGGCTTCTCGGCGTTCGTGCAGCAGCGCGCCGAGCGGCGGCTGGCGCTCGCGCGGCAAGTGGACAAGCAGCGCAAGACCGTCGCGGCGGAGGAGGACTACATCCGCCGCAACATCGCGGGACAGAACAGCAAGCAGGCGAAGGGCCGACGGAAGCGGCTCGAGCGGCTGCCGCGGCTGAGCCCTCCGCCGGGCGAGGAGGGGACGATGTCGCTCCGCCTCGACGTCGCCGAGCGCGGCGGCGACCGCGTGGTCGCGGCGGAGAAGGTGCGGCTCGCGATCGGCGATCGCGTGCTGCTGAAGGACTTCACGGCGACGATCGACCGCGGCGACGTGGTCGGGCTCGTGGGGCCGAACGGCGCGGGGAAGTCCACGCTGCTGAACGCGCTCGTCGGCCGGCGCGAGCCGGACGGCGGCGTGCTGCGCCTCGGCCTCTCGATCGCCGTCGCCTACTACGAGCAGGAGCTGACGCAGCTTCCGACGGAGAAGACGATCTACGACGTGATCGCCGACCAGCGGCCCCTGTGGTCGCGCGGACAGGTGCAGGGGCACCTCGGGCGCTTCTCCTTCTCGGGGGACGAGGTGCAGCGAAAGGTCGGTACGCTGTCGGGGGGCGAGCGGGCGCGCGTCGCGCTCGCGTCGATCATGCTCTCGCGCGCGAACTTCCTCGTGTTCGACGAGCCGACGAACCATCTCGACGTCGAGTCGATCGAGGCGCTCGAGGACGCGATCGAGAGCTACGAGGGGACGGTCCTCCTCGTGAGCCACGACCGCGCGCTGCTGCGCGCGCTCGCGACGCGCGTCTGGGTCCTCCACGACCGGCACATCACCGACTTCCCCGGTAGCTTCACCGAATGGGAGGAGGTGAGCCGCGAGCGCGCGCACGCGGCGCGGGTGCAGGCGCAGGAGGAGGAGGGGCTGCGCCGGCTGCACGAGAAGCAGCGCCTCGAGCGGCAAACGGCGAGCCGAGACGACGGGCGCCCGGACCAGCGTCAGGCGCGGCGCGAGGCCGCGCGCCGGCTCGAGCGCGCCGAGCGCGAGGCCGAGCGCTGGGAGAAGCGCGTCGCCGAGCTGACGCAGGCGCTCGAGGACCCGGCGATGTACACGCAGCCGGACGCGAAGAAGCGCGCGGCGGCGATGGGACGGGAGCTCGACGGGGCGAAGAAGGCGCTCGACGCGGCGCTGGCGGAGTGGGCGGAGGCGGAGGAGGCGGTGGGGTCGGTGTCGTGAGGCGTCGGCGCCGGCACTGCCACGAGCACGGTCACTTCCACCGGCACTGACATCACCACTAGCACTGACACTACCACTGTCACTACCACTCGAGCCGTTCACCGACCTCCAGCCTCCAACCTCTCGGCCGGCCCGAGCGAGAGGCCAGAGGTCGGAGGTCGGTGAACCGCGCTAGTGGTAGTGGCAGTGGCAATGGCAGAGACAGCGGAACTGCCCGTGACCGTGGCAGTGCCAGTGACCGGCGGCCATCCCCGAGCGCCGAGCGCCGAGTGCCGAGGGCCTGCCTCTCTACATGCTCGGCCCGAGGAACACCGCGTTCGCGAACAGCGGGAGCATCGCGCGGGTGAGGTCGCGGAAGTTCGGCTCGCCGGCGAAGGCGATGACGCGACCGCGGCCAATCGATTCCGTCCACAGATACGGCGTGCCGCCGAGGCGGGCGGGAACTTCCGGCCACAGATAGCCGGCGATGCGGAGCCGCGCGGTCGGCGCGTAGCGGACGACGAGCTCGCCCGGCCGCAGGTCGCGCGGCATCTCGAAGATGCGGCCGCCGTTCACGAGGATCGGCAGCTCGCGCGCGTCCACCCCGGCGAGGAGCGGGGAGAGCGTGTCGGCGATCGCGCGCACCATCGCGCCGGGGACGCCCGCCGGGAGCGGGGCGCCCGACGCCGTGTCCGACGGCGCCGTCGAGTCCCGCCGCACGCGGAAGCGCGAGAGGCCGGAGCGCTCGGAGGCCAGCCACTCGGTGGCGGCATCCGTCGTGACGAGCGTGCCGCCGGCGCGCACCCAGGCGGCGATGCGGTCCCGCCCCGACTCGCCGAGTGCGCGCGCGAAGGCGCCGGGTGAGACCGAAGGAACGACGAGGACGTCGAAGTCGTCGAGCGCCGCACCGCTCGCGGCATCGACGTCGATCTGCGTCGTCGGGTAGCGGAGGCGCTGGTCGAACGCGTACCACGTCCACCCGAACGACTGACCGAAGATCGGCTCCCCGCCGAGCATCGCGACGCGCGGCGCGCGGATCGGGAAGACGCTGTTGCTGCCGAGGTCCGTCCCTTCCGCCGCCGCTGCGGACCCGAGCGGCGCGACGTCCGCGCCGGCCTCGGCCGCGAGACGGCGGATCGTCGCGTGCACCGAGCTGTCGTTCGCCACCGCGGCGACGACGAAGGCGCCGCCCGGGAAGCGGTGCTCGCCGACGCGGAACGACTTCGGCGCGAAGCGGACGCGCACGCTGTCGGCGAGGAGACCGGCGAGCAGCCGGAGCGACGCCTCGCTCCCCGGCGCGAAGGCGTAGCCGAAGGCGGCCGGCGCGGCGGGCCCGGACGCGCTCGTCGCCGTCGGCTGCGGGGCGAGCGTCCCGGCCGTCACCGGCTCCGTCGCGCCGGGCACCGCATCCACCCCCCAGCTGCGCACGCGGAAGGTGTACGGGAGCGCCCACGCGGTCACGTCGTAGAACCGCTCCGACTGCCCCGTACGGCGCCGCTCGAGCTCCTCGGCGATGAACGCCGAATCGAGCGGCGCGTCGGGCTCGAGGAGGACGCGCGCGAGGCGCCCCTGGGGCTGCGCGAAGTCCACGACGTAGGCCCCCGAGGCGACGCGGACGCGCGCCTGCCGCGCGCCGGCGTACTCCTGCGCGTTGCGCAGCTCCGCCGCCTGCGTGAGGCGGCGGACCTCGATGCCGTTGTCGACGAGGCGGCGCGCGAGCGAGTCGGCGCGCCCCGAGGCATCGCGCTCGAGGACGACGGCGCGGAGCGGGCCGCGCGCGCCCTCGGCGATCGCGCCGCGGCGGAAGGCGAGGTAGTCGCGCACCCGGCGGCTCGCGTTCCGCGCCGTCGCGCCGAGCGTCGCCCACGACGTCGCATAGTGATGGCGCGCGGCCTCCTGGAGGGTGAGGATCGTCCCGTCGGAGCGGCGGATGGCGCCGCCGCGGCTGGAGGCCTGCTCGTACGTCATGCCGACCGCGCCCGTGTAGATCGGCCACGAGCTCCCGTACCCGGGATAGAACTCGTCGTAGCCCTCGCGCCGGAAGAAGGACCACCCCCGCGCGTCGAAGGCGGCGATGTTCGCGGCGGCGTAGAGCTCCCACCAGCGCAGGATGTCCGGGTGGACGAGCTTGTTCACCGGGTCCATCGTCGGCGGGAAGAAGTACGTCGAGTTCGTCCCCATCTCGTGCAGGTCGGTCGCGACGTGCGGGTGCCAGCGCAGCATCGTCGCGATGCGGCCGCGCGTCTCCGGGTGGGACTGCGCGTACCAGTCGCGGTTCAGGTCGAAGTGGTAGTGGCTCGTGCGCGGGCCCGGCCACGTGCCCGAGTGGATGCGCGCCGCGGGGTGCACGGGGACGCCGAGCGCGGTGCGCATGCGCATGACGTCCTGCGCGTGGCGCTCGTGCCCGTCGGGGTTCTGGAGCGGGTCGACGAGGACGACGAGACTGTCGAGCATCATCCGCGTCTCGGCGTCGCGCCCCGCGGCGAGCTGGTAGAGGAGGGCGATCGCCGCCTCGGCGCCGGAGGCCTCCGGGCCGTGCACCGTGTAGCCCATCCACGCGATCGCCGGCGTGCGCGCGGCGACCGCGTTCAGCTCCGCGTCGCCGGCGCCGCGCGGATCGGCGAGGCGCGCCGCGTCGGCGCGGATCTGCTCGATGCGCGCCTGGTTCGCCTCGCTCGTCACGATGGCGAGCATCACCTCGCGTCCCTCGAACGTGTGCGCGACGGTGTCGAGCCGGATGCGCGGGCTCGCCGCGGCGAGCCGCTCGAGGTAGCGCATCAGCATGTGGTGCTGCGTGAAGCGCTTGCCGACCTCGTAGCCGAGCACCGAGCGCGGTGTGGGGACGGCGGGGTCGTACGCGTCCGCGGCGGAGGCGGCGAGGGCGTGCTGCGCGCCCGCCGGGCACGGTGCGGCGGCGAGGGACGCGGCGGCGAGAGCGGCGACGACGAGGGAAGTGGCGGCGGCGGGAACGCGCGACACGCGAGACACTCCGGGCGAGGGGAAGGCGGCGGCCGGACGGGCCGCGGAAGGCTCGCCTGTTCTACGCCCTGCCCGACGGCTCGTCAATGGCGGGCGGCCGCCGACGCGCGACGCCGCCCCGTCGTCCCCGCCTCACCAGCTGACGCGCAGCTCGCAGCACGCCGCACCCTGCTTGCGACAGCGCGCGGCGTCGACGTGCTCGACCCGCGTGAGCGGCGAGGCGGGCGGCCGGAAGCGCTGCGCGAGCGCCGTGACGACGCCGCGATCGAGCTCGCAGGGGTACGGGTTGCGGATCGTCATCGCCCCCGCGCGCGCGCCCGTCCGCTCGAAGCGAAAGAAGCCGATATCGGCGCCGTGGTGCCGGAGCCGGTAGTCGTGGTCGAGCATCGAGAGCGCCGCCTCGATCGAGTCGATCGTCGGCGGAAACGTGTTGCCGGCGACGAGCTTCTTCCCGATCTCGCCGACGGTCGCGGGGCCGACCTTCTCGTAGATGTAGCGCAGCGCGTCGAGGTAGGCCTGCCAGGGATACCACTCGGTCGGCTGCGGATCGACGATCCCGTGCTCCTCGAGGATCTTGATGCCGCGCGCCCGCCAGACGCCGAGCGTGTCGATGGCGGCGAGAATGGACGCGCCGGAGACGCGGTCGGACGGCGAGCTCGCCTGGAAGAGCGCCAGAGGCTTCATGGTCGGGAGAGAGGTCGGCGGAGCGCGGCCGTGCAGGAGCACGAGCGCCCGCAAACAGATGACGCAGCGCCGGCGGCGGGCGTCACCCGCCGAAGACCGCCCCGAAGAGCGCGGACACGACCGTGACGGTGACGACGATGGCGATGGCGTCGAGCCAGAGCCCGGCGCGCATCATCTGACGCACCGTCACCTGTCCCGACCCGAAGACGATCGTGTTCGGCGGCGTCGCCACGGGGAGCGCGAAGCCGGCCGACGCGGCGAGCGCGGCGACGAGCATGAGCGCGAGCGGCGACCCGCCGACGGCGGCGGCGAGCGAAGCGGCGACCGGCATCGCCATCGTCGCCGTCGCGGTGTTCGAGGCGAGCTCGCTGAGCACGAGGACGATGACGGCGAGCCCGGCGTAGATCACCGGCGTCGGCAGCCCGGCGAGCCCGCCCATCAGCTCCGCGAGCCACGCGGCGACGCCCGTCGCCTGCATCGCGTCGGCGAGCGAGAGGCCGCCGCCGAAGAGGAGGAGGACGTCCCACGGGATGCGGCGCGCCTCCTCCCAGACGAGCAGCGGACGCCGCGAGCCGTCGCGGTCGCGGCCGACGAGGACGAAGAGGAGGATCGCGCCGGCGACGCCGATCGCCGCGTCGCCGAGCCGCGGCGCGAGGTCGGTGAGCCCGGGGATGCGCAGCGCACCGATCGCCTTCGGCTCGCGCACGAACCAGGCGGCCGCGGTGAGGGCGAAGACGCCGACCGTGAGCGCCTCGCCGCCCCGCAGCGGCCCGAGCGCACGGCGGTGCTCGGCGAGCATCTCCTTCGCGGCGCCGCCGAGCGTGACGCGCGCGCGGAAGAGGACGAGGACGAGGAGCGCCCAGCAGAGCGGGAGGAGCACCGCGACGATCGGCAGCCCGATCGCCATGTACCGCACGAAGCCGACCTCCTCGCCGAGGATCTCCCGCGCCGCGCCGGCGAAGACGAGGTTCGGCGGCGTCCCGATCAGCGTCCCCATCCCGCCGATGGAGGCGGCGTACGCCATCCCGAGCATCAGCGCCGTGCGCATCCGCGCCGCGTCGTCGCCCTCGCCGAAGAGCGCGCCGATGGCGAGGACGATCGGGTACATCATCGCCGCCGTCGCGGTATTCGAGATCCAGAGCGAGATGAACGCCGTGGCGACCATCACGCCGAGCACGATGCGCCGCGCCCCGATGCCGATCGCCGCGACCATCCCGTAGGCGATGCGCGCGTGGGCGTTCCACCGCTCGAGTGCCGCCGCGAGGAGGAAGCCGGCGAGGAAGAGGAAGACGAGCTCGTTCGCGTAGGGCGCGGCGGCGTCGCGCACGGAGGCGATGCCGAGGAGCGGGAAGAGCGCGATCGGGAGGAGCGAGGTCGCGGCGAGCGGCACCGGCTCCGTGATCCACCAGAGCGCCATCCAGGCGGCGATCCCGAGCACCGCCGCGGCCGCCGGGGGCAGTGCGTCGGGGGCGAGGAAGGCGAGCAGGAGCGCGAGGGCGGGACCGCCGAAGAGAAGGGCTATCCGCATCGTCTCGTCGGACGGACGGGCACTGACGAAGAAGGAATCGGATGCATCCGTTGCATCGGATGCATCCGATTCACCAGTCGTTGGTGCCTGCCCGGGGCGGTCACGCCGAACCGGCTCCCGTTGGGTGGCTCAGAATTCCCCGATGAAGCCGATCTCCGGCTCCAGCCGGTGGCCGAAGCGCTCCTCGACCGCCCGCTGCGCGACGGCGATCAGCTGGCGGACGTCGCGCGCCGTCGCCGCGCCGAGGTTGACCATGATGTTCGCGTGGATGTGCGAGATCTGCGCATCGCCGACGCGGTGGCCCTTGAGCCCGCACTGGTCGATCAGGCGTCCCGCCCCGACCCCCTCGATCTTCTTGAAGATCGAGCCCGCGCTCGGGTGCCACTCGAGCCAGGGGTGGCGCGCGCCGCGCCAGCTCAGGTTCTCCTGCATCACGCGGTGCATGACGAACGGGTCGCCGCGCTCGAGGCGGAACGTTACGGAGAGCGCGATGTCCGGGCGGTCGTGCAGGATGCTCTCGTCGTAGCCGAACCGCATGTAGTCGGCGCCGACGCGCTTCCGCTCCCCCTCCGCGGTGAGCAGCTCGGCCGACTCGAAGACCTCGGCGATGAACATCGTCCGCTCCCGCTCGGGCGCCGGCGAGAGGAAGTGCAGGTTCTGCCAGATCGCGCCGCCGACGGTGCTCGGGATCCCGACATAGTGCTCGAAGCCGGACCAGCCGCGCCTCACCGCCTCGGGGATGAGGTCCTTCATCACCGCGCCGCTCTCGACGTCGAGCCGCCCGTCGCCGTCGAAGCGGAAGCGGCTCGCGCGGTTGCGGATGACGATCCCGCGGAACCCGCGGTCGCCGACGAGAATGTTGGCGCCGAGGCCGAGGACGAACCAGGGGACCTCGAGCGCGCGCGCCGCGCTGACGGCGCGGGCGAGGTCGTCGGCGGAGTCGGTGGTATAGAAGAGGTCGGCGGGACCCCCGATCCGGAAAGTGGTGTACGGAGCGAGCGGCTCCGCCATCTTCAGGTGCGCCCGGTCGAGCCGCGAGGCGAGCGCGTTGAGTTTCTCCGCGAGAGGCGTCATTCTCGAGGAAAGAAACACGCTCCCATGGCGCCCCGCCAGCGCTCGCACCGCTCCGACCTCCGCTTCAGCCGCGACCCACCGTGCACCTCCTCCACTCCGGACGCCGGTCCGCGTTCCGCGCCCGCGCGGCGACGACGCTGCTCGTGCGCGCCGCGCTCACCGCGGCCGTCCTCGCCTCTCCCATCGCCGCTGCGGCGCAGTCCGCACCCGCGCCGGCGCCGTCCGCACGCGCCGCCACCGACCCCGCCCCCACGGTCGGCAACCAGCGCGCGACGCTCGAGAAGATCATCCAGCGCCGCGTCCTCGCGAACGGCCTCGAGGTGATCGTCGTCGAGAACCACGGCGTCCCGATCGCGACCGTCGAGATCGACGTGCGCAACGGCTCGTTCACGCAGACGCCCGGCTACGAGGGGCTCGCGCACCTCTACGAGCACATGTTCTTCAACGCCAACCTGGACTCGCCGAGCCAGGAGGAGTTCCAGGCGAAGCTCAGCTCGATCGGCGCGATCTTCAACGGGACGACGAACGAGGAGCAGGTCAACTACTACCTCACCGTCCCGAACGACCGCACGGAAGAGGGGATCGCGCTCCTCGCCCAGGCGCTGCGCGCGCCGCTCTTCCTCGAGGACGAGCTGACGCGCGAGCGCGAGGTGGTCATCGGCGAGTACGACCGCGCCGAGTCGAACCCCTTCTGGCAGCTCACGACGGCGATGGGGAAGAAGCTCTGGGGCGACCAATGGAGCCGGAAGAACACGATCGGGGACCGGGCCACGATCCTCGCGACGACGCCGGCGAAGATGCGCGCGATCCAGCAGCGCTACTACGTGCCGAACAACACCGCGCTCATCGTCACCGGCGACGTCGACCCCGAGCGCATCTTCGCGCTCGCGCAGAAGCACTACGGGGACTGGAAGCGGCGCCCCGATCCGTTCGCCGACGCGCCGATCCCGCCGATCCCGCCGCTCGCGCGGAACGCGGCGGTGATCGTCGAGCAGCCAGTGGCCGGCGTCATCGTCCTCATGCAGTGGCACGGGCCGAGCGTCGGCGCGGACCCGGGGGCGACATATGCCGCCGACGTCTTCTCCGACATCCTCAACCGCGACGGCTCGGCCTTCCAGCGGCACCTCGTCGACAGTGGGCTGTGGCAGGCGGTCGGCGTGAACTACTACACGCTCAATCACACCGGCCCGATCACGATCAGCGGGCGGACGACGCCCGAGCGCTTCGACGAGGCGATGGCCGCGCTCGAGCGCGAGATCGCGAAGGTCGTCGAGCCCGGCTACTTCACGGCGGAGGAGCTCGCCGCGGCGAAGCAGCAGCGCGCCGTCGGCACGGCGATGGGGCTCGAGCGCGCCTCGGGATTCGCCCACACGATCGGCTTCTGGTGGAGCGTCTCGAGTCTGGAGTACTACATGGGATACGTGGACAACATGGCGGCGCAGACCCCCGACGACCTGCGCGACTACGCGCGCCGCTACATCATCGGCAAGCCGCACGTCACCGGCGTCCTCCTGTCGTCGGAGACACGCCGCGCGATGGGGCTGACCGAGGCGGATCTCCTCGGCGAGCGGGTGACGCCGTGATGCCGCGCCGCCTCGCCGCGCGAGCCGTGCTCGCGCTCGCCCTCCTCGCGTCGCCCGCGGCGCCGGCCGCGTCGCTCGCCGCGCAGGCGCCCGCGTCGCCGGTCCGTCCCCCCGCCCTCCTCGCTGAGGCGCCGCCGCGCGCCGGGCGCGAGGCGCCGCTCGCCCTCGCCGCCGACACGGCGACGACGAGCTACGACGTCGATGGCCTCCGCATCATCCACCGGCGCACGTCGAACGATGTCGTCGCCGCGAACCTCTACCTCCTCGGCGGGAGCCGGCAGATGACGCCGGCGACGGCGGGGATCGAGCTCCTCCTCCTCGCCGCCTCGGAGCGCGGGACCGCGGGCTACTCGAAGGAGCGGATCCGCGACATCGGCGCGCTCACGGGGAGCTCGTACGTCATCGACCCGTCGCCGGACTGGACGATGTTCGGCTTCCGCGGGATCCGCAGCGCGCTCGACTCGACGTGGGCGCTCTTCGCCGACCGCGTCATGCGGCCGGCGCTCGAGCCGTCGGAGCTCGAGCTCGTGCGGGCGCAGCTCGCCGCCGGGATCGCCGCCGAGCGCGACGACCCCGACGCCCTGCTCGAGCGGCTCGCCGACAGCCTCACCTTCGCCGGGCATCCGTACGCGATCCCGCCGCACGGGACCGAGACCTCGATCGCCCGGCTGACGCGCGCCGAGCTGCAGCAGTACCACCGCGAGCAGTTTGTGTCGTCCCGCATGATGCTCGTCGTCGTCGGCAACATCGAGCGCGCGCACCTCGAGCGGCTCGTGCGCGGGACGCTCGCGACGCTGCCGCGCGGCGACTACCGCTGGACGCTCCCCGACCCGCCGCCGGGCGGCGGCGCGCCGCTCGTCGTCGAGCCGCGCCGGCTCCCGACGAACTACATCCTCGGCTACTACCCGGGGCCCGTCGCCTCGAGCGCGGACATCCCCGCGCTGCGCGTGGCGACGTCGATCCTCAGCGGCCGCCTCTTCCAGGAGGTCCGCGGCCGGCGCAACCTGACGTACGCCGTGCACGCGCCGCTCGTGGACCGCGGGGTCGCCGCCGGCGGCCTGTACGTCACGACCGTCGCCCCCGCGGAGGTGCTGCGGATCATGCGCGAGGAAGTGACGCGGCTCCAGTCGGAGCTGATCGACGCGCAGGCGCTGCCGGAGATGATCGGGCTCTTCCTGACCGACTACTTCCTCGACAACGAGACGAACGCGGCGCAGGCGGACTTCCTCGCGCGGGCCCAGCTCTACAAGGGCGACTACCGCGCGGCCGATGGCTTCGTGCGGTCGCTGCGCGCGGTGACCAACGAGGACATCCGGCGCGTGGCGCGGCAGTACATGCGCGGCATGCACTGGGCGTACGTCGGCGATCCGGGGCAGGCGCCGCGGCAGGCGGTGCTGCGGTTCTGACCGGCTACCGCGGCGCCGCCCGCCTCGCGAGCTCCGCGCGCACGTCCTCGAGCCCGACGCCGAGCGCGCGCAGGGCGACGACGACGTGATAGAGGAGGTCCGCTCCTTCCTCCACCGCGCGCGCCGCATCGCCGTCGGCGCACGCGGCGATCAGCTCCGCCGTCTCCTCGCCGAGCTTCTTGAGGCGCAGGTTCCGGTCGGCGAGGAGGCGGCGCGTGTAGCTCGGACGCTCCGCGTCCGCGGTCTGCGGGCGGGCGGCTCGCGCCGCGACCGTGGCGTCGAGCGCGGCGAGCGCGTCCCCCGCCGGCGCGCCGAAGCACGTCGCGTCGCCGGTGTGGCACGCCGGCCCCGCCGGCGCGACGCGCGCGAGCACCGCGTCGCCGTCGCAGTCCGCGGTGAGCGAGACGACGCGCTGCACGTTCCCGCTCGTCGCGCCCTTGTGCCACGGTCCGCGCGTGCGCGAGCGGTAGTGCATCTCCCCCGTCGCCATCGTGCGCTCGAGCGCCTCGCGGTCGGCGTGCGCGACCATCAGCAGCGCGCCCGTCCGCGCATCCTGGGCGACGACCGTCACGAGCCCGCCCCCCGTCGCGAAGTCGAGCGCGTCGAGGTCGAGCGGCCGCGGCGCCTCGCTCACGCTCCCTCCCCGGCGCCCGCCGCGCGCATCACCTCGCGCGCGGCGTCCGCGAGCGTGGCGTTCGTCGCGATCGCGCTCCCGCCGAACGCCGTCCGCCGCCCCGCGAAGTCAGTGAAGACGCCCCCTGCCTCCTCGACGATCGGCATCACCGCCGCCGCATCCCACGGCGACATGATCTCGTCCACCATGACCTCCGCGCGTCCGGTCGCGACGAGCAGGTAGCCGTAGCAGTCCCCCCACGAGCGCGCGACGGCGGCGCGGCTCGCCAGGCGCCGCCACGGCTCCCGGAACGCCGCCCGCGTCGCGAACCGCTCGTCGGTCGTCAGCACCGTCGCGCGCTCGAGCGCGCTCACGCGCGAAACGGCGCAGCGGTGGTCGTTCCACCAGCACCCTTCGCCCGGCGCCGCGGCGACGAGCTCTCCCGCGGCCGGGAAGTACGCGACGCCGGCGAGCACGGTCTCCTCCTCGGCGACGGCGACCAGCGTCCCCCAGAGCGGCACGCCGCGCACGAACGACTTCGTGCCGTCGATCGGATCGAGGATCCAGCGCCGGCGCGCCCCCTCGCGCGTCGCGCCGAACTCCTCGCCGAGGATGCCATCCTCCGGGAAGCGCGCCTCGATCCACTCGCGGGCCCGCTGCTCGGCGGTGCGGTCGGCCGCCGTCACAGGCGAGCCGTCCGCCTTCGTCTCGACGCCGAGCGTCGCGCGCGCGACCTCGTCGGCGAAGCCGTGCGCGACGTCGCCGGCGAGCCGTGCGAGCTCGACCGCCGCCTCGAGGAGGACGCCGGGACGCTCCGATCCCTGCGCCCCGCTCATGCCGCCCTCCGGACGGGAAGTCCGTCGGCCGCGAGCGCGTCCTTGATCGCCGCGACCGTCGTCAGTCCGTCGTGCAGGATCCCGGCGACGAGCGCCGCGTCCGCCTCCCCCTCGCGCAGCGCGGCGCGCACGTGCTCCGCGCTCCCCGCGCCGCCGGAGGCGATCACCGGCACGTCCACGGCGCGCGCCACGGCGCGCGTCAGCTCGAGGTCGTAGCCGGAGCGGGCGCCGTCGCGGTCGATGCTCGTGAGGAGGATCTCGCCGGCGCCGCGCCGCACGCACTCCCGTGCCCACTCGACGGCGTCGAGGGTGGTGGCGGTGCGGCCGCCCTGGACGTATACCTCCCAGGAGAGCGGCCCTCGGCCCTCGGCGCTCGGCGCTCGGCCGGCGCTCGGCGCTCGGCTCTTCGCATCGATCGACGCCACCACGCACTGCGACCCGAAGCGGTCGGCCGCCTCCGTGAGCAGCTCGGGGCGGCGCACCGCCGCGGTGTTGATCCCGACCTTGTCCGCTCCCGCCCGGCAGGCGCGGACGACGTCGGCCAGCTCGCGAACCCCGCCGCCGATCGTCAGCGGGACGAACAGCCGCTCCGCCGCGCGGCGCGCGAGGTCGAGCAGCGTCGCGCGCTCCTCGGCGCTCGCCGAGATGTCGAGGAAGACGATCTCGTCCGCCCCCTCGCGCTCGTACCGCTCGGCGAGTCGGACGGGATCGCCGACGTCGCGCAGCGCCTCGAACCGCACCCCCTTCACGACGCGGTCCCCCTGCACGTCGAGGCAGACGACGACGCGGCGCGTCAGCATCGCTCGGCTCCGGCGCTCACGGCGTCACCTTCGTCGCCACCGCACCCTTGGTGCTGAAGACCGCGCCGCCCTCTCCTTCGGCGAGCGCCTGGCGCAGCGCCAGACCGAGCGCCTTGAACGCGGCCTCGACGATGTGATGCCGGTCGCGCCCGCGGAGGACGCGCACGTGCAGCGTCGCGCGCGCGTGGTCGGCGAAGGAGCGGAACCAGTGGTCGTACAGTCCGCTCGGCAGGCGCCCCGCGTAGTACGCCCGGCCGCCGATGTCGATCGCCACGTGCACGAGCGCCTCGTCCATCGGGACGACGCGGTCGCCGTAGCGCGCGCACGTCGGCGGCACGAACGCGGCGAGCCCCGCGCCGAGCGCGATGGCCACGTCCTCGATCAGGTGATGGCGCAGGTCGCCGCGCGCCTCGACCGCGAGGTCGAGCCCCGCGTAGCGCCCGAGCGTGACGAGCATGTGGTCGAGGAAGCGCTCCCCGGTCTCGGCGCGCACGCGCCCGGAGCCGCGGGCGAGCTCGATGCGAATCGTCGTCTCCTTCGTCTCCCGGAGCACGGTCGTCATTCGGCGAACTCCCCGGCGACGGCGCGCGGGTCGAGCGCGCCGGTGTACAGCGCCATCCCGATGACGGCGCCGGCGACGCCGCGCTCCTCGAGGGAGCGCAGGTCGTGCATGGTCGTGATCCCGCCCGACGCGTAGACGGGGAACTCCGCCGCCTCGGCGACGTCCTCCATGAGGAAGAGGTCCGTCCCCTCGAGCCGTCCCTCCTTGTGCACCGCGGTGACGAGGATGCCGGCGAGCGGGAGCGCGTTCAGCTCCTCGACCACGTCGAGCACGTTGCGTCCCGTGTCGTGCCGCCATCCGCGTGTGACGACGCGACGCTGCCGGACGTCGGCGGCGACGACGAGCTCCCCTGGGAAGCGGTGCGCCATCTCGTCGAGCCAGTCGGGGTGCTCGAGGGCGCGCGTGCCGACGACGATGCGCGCGGCGCCCTCGCCGAGCAGCGCCTCGACGGCATCGGCGTCGCGCACGCCGCCGCCGACCTGCACGTCGAGCACGTCGTCCCGCACGATCTCGCGCACGACGTCGCGGTTCGACCCGCGATTCGTCGCCGCGTCGAGGTCCACGAGGTGCAGCCGCTGGAAGCCGATGCGCGCCCACTCGCGCGCGACGCCGAGCGGGTCGTCGAGCCGCACGCGCTCGGTCGCGTACTCGCCGCCGACGAGCTGGACGCACTTGCCGTCGCGCAGGTCGACGGCCGGGATGGCGATCATCGTCTCTCCCGCACCGACGCGACGAACGCGCGCACGAAGCGCACGCCCGCGTCGGAGCTCTTCTCGGGGTGGAACTGCACGCCCACCGCGCTGCCCGCGCGCACGGCGGCGGCGAACCGGTCGTCCTCGTGCGTGCTCCATGCCGTGACGCAGCCGGGATCGCGGGGCTCGCAGACGAAGCTGTTCGCGTAATAGGCGACGCCGACCGGCGCCGCGTCGAGGAGCGGCTCGCCGGATGCCGCGCCACCCGCCGCCCGCTCGACCTCGTTCCAGCCGATGTGCGGCACACGGCGGGCGCGCAGCCGGCGCACCGTGCCCGGGACGATCCCGAGCCCCTCGCCCGGCCCCTCCTCGCTCTCCTCGAAGAGGAGCTGCATGCCGAGGCAGATCCCGAGCGCCGGCAGCCCGCCGCGCACGGCGTCGCACACCGCCTCGCGCGCCGGCGCGAGGCGCGCCGCCGCCGCCCCGAAGGCGCCGACGCCCGGAAGGACGAGCGCGTCGGTCTCCACCGCGAGGGCCGGGTCCGCCTCGATCCGCACCTCCGCGTCCGGCGCGGCGAGCGCCTTGGCGAGCGAGTGCAGGTTGCCGGCGCCGTAGTCGAAGAGGGTGATCCTCACGCCCCCTCCACGTCGCCCGCCGCGCCGCGCATCGCGCGCGCGAGCGCGGCCACCGCGCGCTCGACGAGCGGCCAGGGTCCGACCGAGATCCGGAGCGCGTCCCCGACGACCGGGAGCGCGGCGAACGGGCGCACGGCGACGCCCTGCACGCGCATCCGTCGCGCGAGCTCCACCGCGCCCGGCGCCGCCGGGACGGGGACGAGCAGGAAGTTCGCGGCGCTCGGCAGCGGCGCCAGCCCCAGCCCGCGCAGCCGCTCGGCGAGCCGCTCGCGCGCCTCGACGGCGAGCGCGACGTGCTCCTCCACCCATGCGCCTCCCTCGGTGAGAGCGGCGACGGCGGCGCGCTCGCCGAGCGCGTTCACCTTGTACGGACCGCGCGCCTTCTCCACCGCCTCGACGAGCGCCGGCGCGCCGACGCCGTAGCCGACGCGCAGCCCCGCGAGCCCGAACGCCTTCGACAACGTCCGCGCGACGAGCACGTTGCCGAGCGACGGCGCTCGCGTCGCGAGGCTCTCGCCGGCGAACTCGACGTACGCCTCGTCCACGATCACGAGCCCCGCCGCCCGCTCGAGCACGCGCCGGAGGGTGTCCGGCGGGACGACGGTCCCCGTCGGGTTGTTCGGCGAGCAGAGATACACGATCTCCGCGCCGGTCGCGAGGAGTGCGTCGGCATCGGGAACGAGGCCGGCCCCGGGCGGCACGGGAACGGGCTCGAGCCCGTTCACCCGGGCGAAGACCGGCACCATCGAGAAGGTCGGCACCGTGAAGGCGATCCGCGCGCCCGGCGCGCCGAAGGCGCGCATCGCCGAGAAGAGCACGTCGTCGGAGCCGCACCCGGTGACGAGCGCGTCGACGGGGACGGCGAGCCGCCCGGCGAGCGCCTCCTTGAGCGCCTCGCCGTACGGCGACGGGTAGCTCGACCCGGCTGCCCCCGCGGCGGCGAGGGCTCGCGCCGCGGCCGGCGGCATCCCCCACGCGTTGGTGTTGTCGGCGAGCGGCACCTCGGCCGGCGCGCGATCCGTCGAGTAGAGGGAGAGCTCGCGCAGCGACTCGCGCGCGCGCTCGAGCGCGTGCGACGCGTCCCCGACGTCCGGCCTCATGCGACCTCCGCGGCTGCGGATCCACTCGCCGCGCCGAGCTCCGCGTCGCGTCCCACCGCCCGCGCGGCGGCGGCGTGCGCGGGAAGCCCCTCGGCGTCGGCGAAGGCGCCCACGTCGGCCGCCATCCGCCGCGCCGCCGCCGGCTCGACGCGCTGGTACGTCGTCCAGCGCACGAAATCGAGCGTCGAGAGCCCCGACCACGACCGCGCCAGTCCGCCGGTCGGCAGGACGTGGTTCGCCCCGGTCATGTAGTCGCCGAAGGCGACCGAGCTCGACGCCCCGACGAACACCGTCCCCGCGCACCGCAGCGCCGCGAGCGCCGCGTCCGGGTCGTCCACGAGGAGCAGGAGGTGCTCGGCGGCGTAGTCGTTCGCCAGCGCGAGCGCCTCCTCGCGCGTGCGCGCGCGGAGCACGCCGCCGCCGTGGGCGAGCGCCGCGTCGACGATCTCGCGCCGCGGCTGCGCCGCGGCCGCGGCGGGGAGCGCGCGCTCCACCTCGTCGGCGAGCGTGTCGCCGACGACGATGGCGACGACGCAGGCGAGCGGGTCGTGCTCCGCCTGCGCCATCATCTCGCGGACGATCACCGCCGCGTCCGCCCCGCCGTCGGCGACGACGAGCAGCTCGCTCGGCCCTGCCGGCGCGTCGATCGTGCAGGCGGCCGCGCACTGGAGCTTCGCCTCGGCGACCCAGGCGTTCCCCGGCCCGACGATCCGGTCGACGCGCGGCACCGTCGCCGTGCCGTAGGCCATCGCCGCGATCGCGCCGGCGCCGCCGAGGGCGAAGACGCGATCCACCCCGGCGAGCGCCGCCGCCGCGAGCACGACGTCCGATGGCCGCCCCGTCTCGCGCGAGGGGGGCGAGCAGAGCACGATCTCGCCGACGCCGGCGACGCGGGCGGGGATGGCGCCCATGAGGACGCTGCTCGGATAGGCGGCGCGCCCCCCTGGCGCGTAGACGCCGACGCGCCCGAGCGGATCCGGCCGCCGCCCCACGACGACACCCGGCTCGGTCTCGACCTCGCTCGCGACCGGACGAAAGGCGCCGTGTGCGCGGGCGATGTTCCCCGCCGCGCGCTCCATCGCCGCGCGGAGCGCGGCGGGGAGCGCGTCGAGCGCGGCGCGGCAGCGCGCCCGGTCCACCTCGAGCGACTCGAGCGCGACGCCGTCGAACCGCGCCGCCATCTCGCGGAGCGCCGCGTCGCCCTCGCGGCGCACGCGCTCGACGATCGCCGCGACCGCCTGCCGCAGCCCGGCGTCGCCGGACGTCGTGCGGTCGAGCAGCGCCGCGCGGTCGGTCTCGGTCAGCCCTTCGATCGTGCCGCCGAAGCGAAGCCCCGCCGTCGTCCTGGTCCCGCCGTCCGCGTCGCGTCTCATGGCATCAGCCTCTCGATGCGCGTGACGAGAATGCCCTCGGCGCCGATCGTCTTCAGCTCGGCGATCGTCCGAAAGACCTGTCCCGCGCCGACGACCGAGTGCACCGCGACGAAGCGGCCGCCGTTCATGATGTCGATGATGGTCGGCCCGTTGAGCCCGGGGACGATCTCCTTCACGCGCGCGAGCGCGTCGCGCGGCACGTTGGCCATCAGGTAGCGCTTGCCGCGTGCGTTGAGCACCGAGGCGAGCGCATCGACGAGCTCGCGGAGCGCGCACCGCCGCGCCGCGTCCGCGTCGCCCTCTCGTGACGTCGCCCCCGGGCGGGCGACGAGGCGCGCCGTCGAGGTGAGGACGGTGGCGACCTCGCGCAGCCCGTTCACGCGCAGCGTGGAGCCGGTCTCGGTGAGGTCGACGACGACGTCCGCGATGCCGAGGTGCGGGGCGATCTCGACGGCGCCCGAGACGGGGACGATCTCGACCTCGCGCCCCGCGTCCGCGAAGAAGCGCCGCGTCGCGCGGGGAAAGGCGGTCGCCACGCGCGGCGCCCCCTGGATGTCGGCGAGCGTCGCGATCCCGCTCTCCTCGCGCGCGGCGACGACGAGCCGGCACCGGCCGAACTCGAGGTCGAGGAGGCTGTCGAGGGTGCGCCCCGACTCCGCGACGAGGTCCCACCCGGTGATCCCGGCGTCCGCGGCGCCGTCGGCGACGAACTCGGGGATGTCGCCGGCGCGGACGAAGATCGCCTCGAACTCCCCGCCGAGGGAGGCGGTGAGCGCGCGCTCGCCGCGCGCGCGGACGGGGAGCCCGGCGTCGGCGAAGAGCTCGCGGGCATCCTCGGCGAGGCGGCCCTTGTTGGGGAGCGCGATCCTGAGCATCGGTAAGGGGGAAAAAGAAAAAGGCCCGTCCGGAGAGGACGGGCCGCGGCGCGAGTGCGCCCGGGTCGGTGCCGCTAACGCCGAGCGGTCATCCGAGCATGCGCACGACGCCCCGACCCGTCGGGCCGTGGTGATGCGCATGATGGTGGCGGGGCGCGTTGAGCA
>DASUSM010000254.1:0-16410 GCA_036375115.1 Gemmatimonadaceae bacterium
GACGGAGAGGCCGGGGGAGAACGGGCGCGTCGTGAGGTTCGCGTACCCGAACCAGCCGGCGTCGGGCGGCGCCCCGAACAGAAAGCTCAGGTTCAGGAAGATCCCGCCGGCCAGGAAGATCCAGTACGACAGCGCGTTGAGCCGCGGGAAGGCGACGTCGCGCGCGCCGATCTGGAGCGGGATCAGGAAGTTGAAGAAGGCGGCCGACAACGGCATGATGACGAGGAAGACCATCGTCGTGCCGTGCATCGTGAAGAGCTGGTTGTACGCCTCCGCCGAGAGGACCTCCCCGTTCGGCATCGCGAGCTGCCAGCGGATGAGCGCCGCCTCGAGCCCGCCGACGAGGAAGAAGAAGAGCGAGGTGAAGAGGTAGAGGACGCCGATCCGCTTGTGGTCGGTCGTCGCGAGCCAGCTCCGGAGCCCCGAGTGCGGCGCCGTCGGGCGCGCAGCGTGGGTGGGAGCGGCGGCAATCGTGGCCATTCGAGCAATCTCTCCGAGAGCGTCCGGTGGGTTACTGCAGCGCCTGCAGATACGCGACGATGTCGGCGATCTGCTGGTCCGTGAGCCCGCCGGCCGTGACCGGCTGTCCCGTCATGGGATCGACCTGTCCGGCGCCGAGCGTCGGCATGATGCTGCCGGGCTTCATCGCGCGCGTGTTCTTGATCCAGAGCGCGAGGTGGCGCGCATCGTTCGGGTAGAGGCCGGCGCCGATCGTCGAGCGGCTGCCGACGTGCGTCAGGTTCGGGCCGATGATGCCGACCGACATCGGGTTCCCCGCGATGCGGTGGCAGGCGATGCACGTCTGCGACGAGTAGATCTGCCGCCCGCGCTCGGCGTCGCCGACGAGCCCCTCGGGGAAGGTGAGGCCATCGGGGATCGGCGTGCTCGGCACGGCGTAGGCGGGGACGCTGTCCCTCGGGAAGACGCCGGTCATCGCGAGCATCGTCGTCCCCGCGACGCCGTCGCGCTCGGGCACCCCCTGCGCGGCGCCCTGGTTCGCGGCGCCGCCCTGCGCGACGGCCGGCGAGACGCCCTGCGCCGTCGTGTCGCCGGCACTCGACGCCGCGGGCGCCGCGGCCGCGGCGAAGGCGGCAGGGGAGAGCTGGTGCGCGGTCCAGCGCTCGAACTCCTCCGCCGTCACCGTGACGGCGCGGAACTTCATGTTCGCGTGGCTCGCGCCGCAGTACTCGACACAGAAGCCGTTCCAGATCGTCGTCGCCGTCGAGTCGTCCGGCGTGAACCAGAGGTGGTTGACGTGGTTCGAGACCAGATCGCGCTTCCCGCCGAAGCGCGGGATCCAGAACGAGTGGATGACGTCCGCGGTGCGGAGCTGGAAGTTGACCGTGCGTCCCTTCGGGAAGTAGACCTCGTTCGCCGTGACGAGCGTGTCCACGCGCCCGGTGGCCGGGTCCTGCCGCGTGAACTGCGGGTAGCGGAACTCCCACCACCACTGGTGCCCGACGACCTCGACCTGGAGCGCGTCGGGCACCGCGGGCGCCTGCGTGCGGAAGATCGTGCGGACCGTCGGGATGGCGATGAGGATGAGGATCACCGCGGGGAGCAGCGTCCACGCGATCTCGAGCGTGGTGTTCCCGTGCACGTGCTTCGGCTCCGCCTGCCCCGGACGGCTGCGGTAGCGGACCAGCGTGTAGATGAGGATCGCCTCGACGAGCACGAAGACGATCGTGCCCCAGAAGAGGAGCTGGTCCCAGAGCGCGTCGATGTCGCGGCCGAACTCCGAGAAGGTGACGAACGTCGTGTTCGGGTAGTCGCTGGCGCAGGCCGAGAGGCCGAGCGCGAGCGCGACCGTCAGCGCGGCGACGACGAGCCGGCGCGGGCGGGAAGTCCCAGGCATGCCTTATCCCTTTAAGGAAGATACCGGCGTTGCGGGAGTGTCGAGCCGCACTCCCATCGATTTTTTGGGCGTCCGACAAAGCTAGGTTCGCCCAGTGGGAGAATCAACCTGCACGCCGGGAGCCCGAGAGAGAGCGAGACGGTCGGCATTCGAGGGCGGGCCGCCATCGCGTCGAGGATCGCGCACGCGCGGGACGCGATCGGGGGCTACGGTCGAGGCGCGGGGGAGAAGCCGCTCGGGCCGGCCACACGGACGAGGGGTGAATGTCGGATCACGCGGATTCCGCGGATGACGCGGATCGTTCCGCGAGGCGCGAGAGGCCGTCGTGGCGGGGCCGATGACTCGATTGGGGGTGCGCCGGGAGAGACTCGTGCGCCGGCGCGAGGAGGGGCGAATGACGAGCGGTTCCCCCAGTCATTCACGGCTCGTCGCGCGATGATCTCGGCTCTCGCTCGGAGCGATCTGTCGAATCCGCTCGATCCGTCTCATCGTCGTTCCGGCAGTTGCGGAGTCCGACCGCGGTGGATGCCCGGCCGGCGCGCCCCCGCTCGTCGTCGTTCCCGCGAAGTCGCCGGCGCGCCACCGACCGCGCCGGCGTCCGCCGCTCACTCGTCCGTGAGGGCGATGTCCACCGAGTGCTGTGCCTTGACCTTGCTCTGCTGGATCTCGATCGCCTGGCGGAGCAGCCCGACTCCCTCCCGAAGCGAGCGCACGCGGGCCGCGTCGTTCCCGCCCCGCGTCGCGACGAGGATCATCCCCGAGACCTGGTCGGCGAGGAGCCCGTAGATCGGCTTCAGGAGCCCCACGAGCGGCGTCGCCGTGCGACGCAGCTGCATGCCGAACATCGACGTGTTGTTCTTCTTCTGCATCGCCAGCGCCCAGTGCTCGACGATGCCGTGGATCTTCTGCAGGTACCCGAGCGCATCCTCGAGCGCGGCCATCTTCGCCGCGCCGGCGCCGTCGAGCTTGGTGGCCGCCATGATCTCTCGTCCCAGGTGGGTTCACAAGATGGACGAGGGCGATCGCGGCGTGATACAGGAGTGACGCGCGCGCCGGCCGGCGCGCGCGCCGCTCCACGTCACTTCACCTTCTCCAGCTTCGGGTTCGCCCGACGGGCCCGTCCCACGCGCTCCGCCGCCGCCCCGTTCACCTCGACGATGTCGGCGACGAAGGGCACGCGTCCGTCGAAGACCGCGCCGCCGACCGCGTAGCAGTCCACCGGCACTCCCTCCTCCTCGAAGCGCCGGATGCGGCCGACGTCGAAGCCGCCGGCGACGACGAGCTTCACGTCGCCGAACCCCTCCGCGTCGAGCGCGTTGCGCACCGCCCAGACGAGCGGCGGGTTCACCCCGGTCGGATCGAAGGCGCCCATCTGCGGGAGGATCGACTGGTCCACGAGGAAGCTCGGCGTGTCGAGGACGACCCCCCACAGCCGGTCGGGGAGCGCGCGCGCGAGGGCGAGGCTCGCCGCCACGCAGTCGTTGCGGTGCGCCGCGGGGGCGAGCAGCCGCACGTCGTCGCCGAGCCGGCCGGCGAGCGCCCGCGTCGCCGCGGCGACGTCGCCCCCGTGCACGGCGACGAGCGAGTGCGTCACGACGGCGACCCTCGGCGCGCCGGTCGTCCAGCTCGCCGCCGCCTCGCTGAGCACCGCGTCCGCCCCGGCGAGCCGCACCGCCCAGCCGTCGCCGGGCTGGAGGAACCAGTGGTCGTGCGCGGCCGGCGCGACGAGAATCGTCTTCGGGCGCGCCGCCTCGACGAGCCGGCGCACGTTCGTGTGCACCCGCGTCCGCCGCTCGAGGACGCCGAGGAGCAGCGGCTCGAGGTGGACGAAGGCGTCGTACGCGCCGTCGATCGTGAGGACGGTGTCCCATCCGTCGAGCCGGTCCCCCTCGTACAGCGCCTGCACGGCGAGCGCGCTCCAGTCCTCGGCGCCGAGCTTCAGGATCGCCACGGCCTCGTCGATCCCCGCGAGCCACCCGGGGCTCGTCGCCGTCACCTGGAGGACGACGCGCGTCGGCGTCTCCGCGGCATGCAGCAGCTCGCGCGTCGCGCGATGCTGGAGCGCCGTGTACGCCCCCTCGCGCATCCGCTCGATCGGGAGCTGGAAGGTGGCGGGGTCGAGTCGCTTGCGGCGGCGCGGAGGCATGCTAGAGGATGGCGCGCCTGCGGCGCGCGGCCCTCGGCCCTCGGCCCTCGGCCCTGGGCGGGGCGGCTGGATCCGTCCCGCCCGTGACGTGCGAATGCGACTTCCGGCTCGCACCTCGCCGAGTGCCGAGCGCCGAGTGCCGAGTGCCCGCCGCCATCACTCCACCCTCCGCGGCGCCGTCATCGCCGCCGGATTCAGGATCTCGTCCAGCTCCTCGCGCGTCAGCAGCCCGCGGTCGCAGACGAGGTCGTAGACGCCGCGCCCCGTGGCGAGCGCCACCTTCGCGATCTCCGTCGCCTGCTCGTAGCCGATCACCGGGACGAGCGCCGTGACGATCCCCACCGAGTGCTCCACGAACCAGCGCATCCGCTCGACGTTCGCCGTGATCCCCGAGACGCACCGCTCGCGCAGCACGACGCACGCGTTGCGCATGCTGTCGATCCCGCGCAGCAGGCGGAAGGCGATCACCGGCTCGAAGACGTTGAGCTGGAGCTGCCCCGCCTCCGCGGCGAGCGTCACCGTCACGTCGCCGCCGATGACGTCGAAGCAGACCTGGTTCACCATCTCGGGGATCACCGGGTTCACCTTCCCCGGCATGATCGACGAGCCGGGCTGCATCGCCGGCAGGTTGATCTCCGCGAACCCCGTGCGGGGCCCCGAGCTGAGGAGCCGCAGGTCGTTGCAGATCTTCGAGAGCTTCACCGCGCACCGCTTGAGGACGCCGGAGAGCTGGACGAACACCCCGGTGTCCGCCGTCGCCTCGACGAGGTCGGGCGCGGTGACGAGCTCGAGCCCGGTGATCCGCGCGAGCTGCCGGCGCACGATCTCGGCGTAGCCGGGCGGGGCGTTGATCCCCGTGCCGATCGCCGTCGCCCCCATGTTGATCTCGCGGATCAGCGACTGCACCTCGCGCAGCCGGTCGACGTCCTCGAGGATCGTGTGGCCGAAGGCGGCGAACTCCTGGCCGAGCGTCATCGGCACCGCGTCCTGCAGCTGCGTGCGCCCCATCTTCAGGTGCGGCGCGAACTCGCGCCCCTTCGCGAGGAACGACTCGGCGAGCTCGCGCATCGCCTCCCGCAGGTCGTCGATGCTGCTGTGCAGCGCGAGCTTGATCGCCGTCGGGTAGACGTCGTTCGTCGACTGGCTGAGGTTGACGTCGTTGTTCGGGTGCACCGCGGCGTAGTCGCCGTGCTTCTTCCCGAGCAGCTCGAGGGCGCGGTTCGCGATGACCTCGTTCGCGTTCATGTTCGTCGAGGTCCCCGCGCCCCCCTGGATCATGTCCACGAGGAAGTGCTCGTGGTGCTGCCCGCCGCGCACCTCGCGCGCGGCGCGCACGATCGCGTCGGAGATCACCGGGTCGAGGAGGTCCAGCTCGGTGTTCGCGAGTGCCGCGGCCTCCTTCACGGCGGCGAGCGCGGCGATGAGCGTCGGGAACTCGCGGAGCGGGACGCCGGTGATCGGGAAGTTCTCGAGCGCGCGCAGCGTCTGGATGCCGTAGAGCGCGTCCTCGGGCACGTCGCGGTCGCCGAGGAGGTCGTGCTCCTCGCGCGTGCGCGCGCCGGCGAAGCCGAGGAGCCGGCCGCGGCCGACGAGCGTGGCGTCGGCGCGGCGCAGCCGCTGCGCGATGATCCGACCGGCGCGCGAGACGAGCGCGGCGTAGAGCATCGGGCGCTCGTCGAGGAGCGCGTGGACGGCGTCGGTCGGGAGGAGCAGGCAGGTCGTCCGCTCGAGGGCGCGCGCGCTGGTGCCGTGGCGCGAGTCGTCGAGGAAGACGCTCTCGCCGAGCGCCTCGCCGGCGCCGAAGACGGCGAGGCGCTCGGGGCGCCCGCTGACGTCCTTCTCGATCGCCACCGCGCCGGAGGCGACGAGGGCGAAGACGCGCCGCGTCTCTCCCTCGCGGAAGATGAAGTCGTTCGGGGCGAAGTCGGCGAGCGTCGCGCGCGAGGCGAGGAGCTCGAGGTCGGCGGCGGGGAGCCCCTCGGTGAGCGAGGCGCCGCGGAGGAGGTCGGAGGCGGAGGGGGGCGGGGAGGACATGTCCCGGGGGAAGGTATCGTGGGTGGGGCCCGGGCCCTAGGCCCGGGGACCCGGCCGTTGCCGGCCCCGAGCGGCACCCAAGCCGCCGACCGCAGATTAGAAGTTGTTCATTCGCGATCCGGAGAGAAAGTTGGCGTGGTCGGGGGCGATCCGTCCCCGTTTCCCTCCATGCGACCTCCCATGCCTCGACCGACCACGCTCCGGTCCGCTGCTCCGATCCTCGCCGCCATCGCCCTTCTCGCCGGCGCCGCGGCCCCGTCCGCCGCCCAGGCGCCGATCGTCACGCCGACGGGCGACCCCTCCGTCGACAGCGACACGATCTACGCGCTCGCCGTCGACTCCACCGCGTACCCGGAGGACGACGTCGCCTTCCTCCTCGACGACGGCGTGATCCGCCTCGAGGCCGATGGACGACACACGCGTACCTACCGTCAGGTCGCGCAGATCCTCCGCCAGGACGCCGTCGAGGACTGGGCGGAGCAGTCGCTCGGCTGGTCGCCGGGGCACGAGAAGCTCACCGTCAACTGGATCCGCGTGGTGCGCCCCGACGGCTCGGTCGTGAGCGCCGAGCCCCGGCAGGTGCAGGACGCCGACGTTCCCGCGACGATGGGGGACCCGGTGTACTCCGACCGGAAGGTGCGCCGCGCCTCGCTGAGCGGCGTCGTCCCCGGGACGATCGTCGACATCAGCTACACGGTCGAGGAGCTCAAGCCCTTCCTGCCGGGCGACTTCTACACGACGTGGTCGGTGACGACGGCCTACCCGGTGATGCGTTCGCGGCTCGTCGTCGAGGTCCCGGCGTCGGTGACGCCGCTGATCAGGGAGGAGAACCTCCGGTTCCAGCGTCGCACCGTCGAGCGCGGTGGACGTCGGACGTACACGTGGGCGACGAAGGACGTGAAGACGGAGCGCGCCGAGATGTTCGCCGCGGACTCGAACGGCGTCTACCAGTCGATCGCGCTCGCGCTGCCGATGACGTGGGACGCGATCTCGCGCTGGTACGCCGGGCTGGCGCGCGAGCGCTACGCGGCGACGCCGCTGCTCGACAGCGCGCTCGCCGCCGTCGTCGCCGGCGCTCGCTCGCGCGACGACTCCGTGCGCGCCGTGCACCGCTGGGTGGCGCAGGACATCCGCTACGTCTCGATCAGCCTCGGCATCGGCGGCTACCAGCCGCGCATGCCTGACGAGGTGATCGAGAGCGGATACGGCGACTGCAAGGACAAGGCGACGCTCTTCGTCGCCGCGCTGCGACGCATGGGGATCGAGGCCCACCCCGTGCTCCTCAACTCGGGCGGCGGCGTGGACCGCTCCCTGCCGACGATCGACCAGCTCGACCACGTCATCGCGGCGATCCCCCGCGGCGGTGCATATACCTACGTCGACCTGACCGCCGAGCTCACCCCGTACGGCACCCTCCCGTGGGGGCCGCAGGGGGAGTTCGGCATCGTCGTCCACGCCGACGGCCGTGGCGAGGTCGTGACGCTCACGAAGGACCCGATGACGGCGAACGGCTCGACGACGCGCATCGTCGGCGAGCTGCGCGAGGACGGGACGTTCGCGGGGCGCGTCGAGGAGTTCGCGACGGGGATCCGGCAGTACGGGCTCCGCAGCCTCTTCGCGCAGCCGCTCGACTCGACGACCCGCGCGAACATGCTGCGCGGCATCCCGGCGAAGATGTTCGGCGCCGGCGCCACGGGGGACAGCCTGATCCACACCGATGGACGCGACCTGATCACGCCGCCGCGCATGTCCTTCCTCGTCAGCGGCTGGCGGGCGACGTCGCAGGCGGGGGACATGCACATCCTCACGCTTCCCTTCGGGAGCATGGCCGGCGGGGCGAACCTCGCCACCTCGCTCGAGGCGTCCGGTCCGCGCCGCTTCCCGATCGACGCACGCGGCGTCATCGGCTGGCACGTCGGCATCTCGGAGCTCGTCGTCACCCTCCCCGAGGGGTGGACGGCGCGACTCCCGGCGAACGTGCGCGCGGAGAGCGTCTTCGGCAGCTACGTCGCCGAGTACAGCCAGCAGGGGCGCGAGATGCGCGTCGTGCGGCGCGTCGCCGGCGGCGAGGGGGTGTTCCCGCCGGAGCGGGTCGGCGATCTGACATCGTGGCTGCGCGAGGCCGCGAAGGACGACGCGCGCTACATCGTGTTGGAGACCGGGGCGCGCTGAGCCGCTCGCGGGGGCCTCGTCGGCGGGGTATGTTCGCGGCCACCCACCGCGATCCCCGGAGGCCCCCGTGACGCTCTCCCGCCGCTCCTTCCTCACCACCGGTGCCGCCGCGGCCGCCGGCCTCGCTGCGCCGCGGCTCGCCGAGGCCGCATTCTCGATCGGCGCCGCGTCCCCCCCGCGACCCGCCCTCGCCCGCCCCGCCGTCGTCGCCTCGGCGAACGGGCTGCGCGGCGTCGCCCGCGCCTACGAGCAGATCGCCGGCGGCGCGGATCCGCTCGATGCCGCGATCGCCGGCGTCAACATCCAGGAGCTCGATCCCGAGGACCAGTCCGTGGGGCTCGGCGGGCTCCCGAACGAGGAGGGGGTCGTCCAGCTCGACGCCTCCTGCATGCACGGCCCCTCGCGCCGGGCCGGCGCCGTCGCCGCCCTCGAGGACATCGCCACCCCGTCGCTCGTCGCCAAGGCGGTGATGGACTACACCGACCACATCCTGCTCGTCGGCGAGGGGGCGAAGCAGTTCGCCCTGCGCATGGGGTTCGCGACGCAGAACCTCCTCACCGACAAGTCGCGGCAGGACTGGCTGCGCTGGCGCGCGCGACTGCACGCGAACGACGCCTGGCTCGACCACGACGACGACGTCGCGATCAAGTTCACCACGGGGACGATCAACATGAACGCGGTGAGCGCGGCGGGCGACCTCGCCTCGGTGACGACGACGAGCGGCCTCGCCTGGAAGCTGCGCGGGCGCGCCGGCGACTCGCCGATCATCGGGGCCGGCCAGTACACGGACAACGACGTCGGCTCGGCCGGCTCGACGGGGCGCGGCGAGGCGAACATCAAGGTCTGCGGCGCCTTCCTCACCGTCGAGCACATGCGCCGCGGGATGACGCCGGAGCAGGCGTGCCTCGCGACGCTCGAGCGCGTCGTGAAGATGACGGAGCCACGGCTCCTCGCCCCGAACGGCCGCCCGCGATTCAACCTGAACTTCTACGCCCTCGCGAAGGATGGGCGCTTCGGCGGCGCGGCGCTGTACGAGGGGTCGCGGTACGCGGCGGCGGACGAGAAGGGGGCGCGCCTCGTCGAGAGCGCGTACCTCTTCCGGCGGAGCGAGTACCCGAGGTGAGGCGCGGGGCGGGGCGCGCGGCGCCCCGCCCCTCACGTCATGATCAGGTCGCGCTCCTCGGCGGTCATCTTCGACTCCGGCGCGCGCACGGGCGCCGGTGCGGGGGCAGCGGGGGTCGGCGCCGGCTCCGGGATGAGCGCGGCATCCGCGAACGCCCCCAGCTGGAACATTGCCGTCAGCTTCGCGAGGTGGTCGGCGGCCGTCGACAGCTTCTCCGCGGCCGCGGCGATCTGCTCGGTGCTCGCGCTCTGCTCCTGACTCGTCGCGGCGACCTCCTGCATCGCCGAGGCGAAGGCGTCGGTGCCGCGCGACAGCTGGTCGAGGCGCTTCGTGATCTCGTTCACGAGGTTGTTCGACGCGGCCGCGGCGCGCTCGATCTCCGTCGTCCAGCCATCGGCGGTGACGAGCGCCTGCTCGATCTGGCCGAAGGTCGAGAAGCCCTGCTGCGTCGCCTCGAGCGCGCCCTGCACCGTCTCGGCGGCGCGCGCGCTCGCCGCGCGCGACACCTCCATGCGCTCGAGGACGTCCTTCACCAGCGCCTCGGTGCGCTCGGCGGCCTCGCTCGAGCTCGCGGCGAGGCGGCGCACCTCGCTCGCGACGACGGCGAACCCTTCGCCCTGGTTCCCGGCGCGCGCCGCCTCCATCGCCGCGTTGAGCGCGAGGAGCTTCGACTGCCGCGCCATCTTCTGCACGAGGGTGACGAAGGTGCGGATCTCCTCGCTCGCCACGGCGAGCGAGGCGGTCGCCTCGGCGTTCTCGCGCACCTCGCCGGCGAGCCGCTCGAGCGCCTTCGCGCTGTCGTCGAGGCGCGCGCGGTTCTCGATCGCCATCGCCCGGAGCCGCGCGTTGCGCTGCACGCCGTCGTGCGCGCCGGCATCGAGCTCGGCGGCGATGGCGACGAGCTGCCCGGCGTCGCCGGCCATGTCCTGGATCGACGACGCCATCTCCGTCGCCTGCTGGCTCAGGTCGTTCGCCGTCGTCGCCATCTGCTGCGCGCCCGAGGCCATGTGCTCGGCGCCGACGCTGATCTCGTTCGCCATCGCGCTCGTCTCGCGCGACGAGCCGCCGAGCGCGGAGGCGAGGCGCCGGAGCTCGGTGAGCATGGCGAAGGTGGCGCGGCTGAGCCGCCCGATCTCGTCGTCGGAGTCGGAGGGCGCGAAGTCCTGCGAGAGGTCGCCGGCGGCGACGGCCTCCGAGACGGCGGCGAGCTCCGCGGCCGGCCGGCTGATGCGCCGCGCGATGAAGCTGCTGATGAGGCTGAGGCCGACGAAGAGGAGGACGAAGAGCACCCCCGCGGCGACGCCGATGACCCACTGCGCCTGGCGCACCTCGGCGAGCACCGCGCTCTCCGGCTGCCGGGCGACGACGCGCCAGCGCCCGGCGTTCGCGCGGAGCATCCGCGCCCGCTGGACCACGGCGCCGTCGTCGTAGCGGACGATCCGGACGTCCTCGGCGCGCTCGAGCGCGGCGAAGCCGGGGATCGTCTCCATGCGCGCCGTCGCGGCCGAGGTGGCGACGACGTCGCCGCGCGCGTCGATGAGGTCGACGACGATGCCGCTCCCCGCCGACGCCTCGGCGAGCACCTTGTCGGTCGCCGCCATCCCGAAGCTGATCTTCAGGGCGCCGAGCGCCTGCGTGCTCGCCGGCTCGCGGATGGCGATGCCGACCGCGGCGACGACCTGGCGCACGGACTCGTCGAAGTCCGCCTCCGGTCCCCAGAACCCGGCGCGCATCGCGCGCTGCCACCACGCCTCGTCGCTCTGCACGAAGTCCGTCGTCAGCTCCGACGTCACGACGTTGTGGCCGTACTCGTCGGTGACGATCACCTCGGCGACGCCGAGCGGCTGGAGCATCGCCTGGACGAAGATGCGGACGCGGGGGTCGGCGTCGAGCGAGCGGGTGTCTCGGAAGCGCTCCTCGAGCCGGGCCAGGGGCTGGCCGACGAGGCCGAGCGCGCGGGAGCGGGCGTTCCCGGCGCGGGCGGCATCGACCATGATCGGGGAGCCGGCGAGGAGCATGGCCTCGCGCCGGCGCTCCTCGACGATGCGCTCGACGAGGAGCGCGGAGCGGCGCGCCGCGTCGGCGAGCCGCTCGTCCGACTTGGCGACCACGAAGTCCGAGACCTCCGCCATCCCGAGCCAGGCGAGGCCGCCGAGGACGACGAAGGCGAACGCGCCGACCAGGAGGACGAGACGCGTCCGGATCGACGAGGAGGCTCGGCGGATCGGGCGGACGTGCGTCGTGGTGCCGATGGTCGGAGACGTCATGGGGCTGGTGCCGCTATTGCGAGTGCCTAGATTGCGACGGTGAAAGGAGTTGCCCGAGCTTCGACGCGTCCCGCCGGGGCGCGTCCCGCCGTCCTACCGTTCCCATGACCGATCCCACCCGTTCCGCCACCGAGGCCGCCGACATCTACGACCCGGCCGCCGTCGAGCGGAAGTGGCAGGCCCGCTGGCAGGAGCAGGGCACCAACTCGCCGGATCTCGCCGGCGCGCCGCGCCCGTACTATCAGCTCATGATGTTCCCGTATCCGTCGGCGGAGGGGCTGCACGTCGGCAACTTCTTCGCGTTCACGGGGAACGACATACACGGACGATTCCAGCGGCTGCGAGGGCACACGGTCTTCGAGCCGATCGGCTTCGACGCGTTCGGGATCCACTCGGAGAACTACGCCCTGAAGATGGGCGGGCATCCGATGGAGCTGATCCCCCGGAACATCGTCAACTTCCGCCGCCAGCTGCGGCGCGGCGGGTTCATGGTGGACTGGAGCCACGAGCTGTCCACGACCGACGCGGCGTACTACAAGTGGACGCAGTGGATCTTCCTCCAGCTGCACGAGCGCGGGCTCGCCTACAAGAAGCGCGCGGCGGTCAACTGGTGCCCGAACGACAAGACGGTGCTCGCGAACGAGCAGGTCGAGGGCGGGAAGTGCGAGCGCTGCGGCGCCGTCGTCGAGCAGCGCTTCCTCGAGCAGTGGTTCTTCCGCATCACGGACTACGCCGAGCGGCTGCTGAACAACCTCGAGTGGATCGACTGGTCCGAGACGACGAAGACGGCGCAGCGGAACTGGATCGGGAAGAGCGAGGGGGCGGAGGTGCGCTTCCACGTCCTCGACCCGGAGCTCGAGGCGGGGTCGGCGACGGCGCGCGTCGCGACGGGAGAGATCGAGGCGCCCGCGTCGATCGCGGTCTTCACGACGCGCCCGGACACGATCTTCGGCGCGACGTGGCTCGTGCTCGCCCCCGAGCACCCGCTCGTGGACGCGCTGACGACGGACGAGCAGCGCGGCGCGGTGGAGGGCTACCGCGCCGCCGCCGCGAAGCAGGACATCGTCACGCGGAAGACGCACCGGGACAAGACCGGCGTCTTCACGGGGAGCTACGCGCTCAACCCGGCCACCGGCGAGCCGATCCCGGTCTGGGTCGCCGACTACGTGCTCATGGAGTACGGGACGGGCGCGATCATGGCCGTCCCGGGGCACGACGAGCGCGACTTCGAGTTCGCGCGGGCGTTCGACCTCCCCGTCGTGCGGGTCGTCGCCGGCGAGGGGGAGGACGCGCACACCCCGCTCGCCGCGCCCTACACCGAGAACGAGGGCGGCCGCCTCGTCAACTCGCGCCAGTTCGACGGGCTCTCCGTCCCCGAGGCGAAGCGCGCGATCGTCGAGCACCTCGCGAGGAAGCGGGCGGCGAAGGCGGTCGTGAACTACCGTCTGCACGACTGGTGCATCTCGCGGCAGCGCTACTGGGGTCCGCCGATCCCGATCATCTACTGCGACGCCTGCGGCACCGTCCCCGTGCCGGAGCGGGACCTCCCCGTCCTGCTCCCCGACATCGAGGACTTCCGTCCGGACGACACCGGCGTCTCTCCGCTCGCGCGGCACGACGAGTGGTACCGCGTCCCCTGCCCGCGCTGCGGCGCCCCTGGGCGGCGCGAGACCGACGTCTCCGACACCTTCCTCGACAGCGCCTGGTACTTCCTGCGCTACCCGAGCACGGAGCGCGACGACGTCCCCTTCGACCCGACGATCACGAGCAAGTGGCTCCCCGTCGACTCGTACATCGGCGGGAACGAGCACGCGGTGCTGCACCTGCTCTACGCGCGCTTCGTCACGATGGTGCTCCACGACGCGGGGACGCTCGAGTTCGAGGAGCCGTTCAAGCGCTTCCGCGCCCACGGACACATCATCCGCGAGGGCGCGAAGATGTCGAAGACGAAGGGGAACATCGTGAACCCCGACTCCTACATCGACGAGTGGGGGGCGGACACCTTCCGCACCTACCTGATGTTCCTCGGCCCGTTCGAGGAGGGGGGCGACTTCCGCGAGAGCGGGATCAAGGGGCCGCGCGACTTCCTCGGCCGCCTCTGGATCTCGGCGACATCGATGCGCACCGAGGGTGAGGCGGATCCGGCGGTGCTGCGCAAGCTGCACCAGACGATCGACCGCGTGCAGACGGGGCTCGAGCGCCTCTCCTTCAACACCGCGGTCGCGGCGATGATGGAGTACATGAACGTGCTCCGCAAAGGGGAGCGCTCGCCGCACCGCGACGAGGTCGAGCCGCTCGTGCAGCTCGTCGCGCCGTTCGCGCCGCACCTCGCCGAGGAGCTGTGGGAGCGGTTCGGCCACGAGCGCAGCATCTTCGACTCGGGCTGGCCGGCGTACGACGCGGCGCTCGCCGCCGAGGACACGATCCAGCTCGCCGTCCAGGTGAACGGGAAGCTGCGCGGCACGATCGCCGTGCCCCGCGAGGTCACCCGGGAAGCGGCGCTGGAGCTCGCGCTGGCCGAGGCGCCGATCGCGAAGTTCGTCCCGGCGGCGCCGAAGAAGGTGGTGTTCGTCCCCGGACGCCTGCTGAACATCGTCGTCTGAGCGCGGGCCGGAACGCGGCATGCGGATGGCGGGTTCTACCAGGCCCGCGTCCGCACTCCGCGCTCCCCCGACATGGCCGACAGGGCCAACACGCCGATGGCTGCAGCCGACCTCGCCGCGACGCTCCGCGATCCGCGGCGGCTGGCCGTGCTGCGCGACACGGGGATGCTCGACGGGCTTCCCTCGCCCTCGCCCGAGTTCGACCGGCTGACGCGACTCGCGACGCGGATCCTCGGCGTCCCCGTCTCGCTCGTCACGCTCGTGGACGAGGACCGGCAGGTGTTCGCCGGGCAGTGCGGGCTCCCCGAGCCGCTCGCCTCGATGCGCGAGACCCCGCTCTCGCACTCGTTCTGCCAGCACACCGTCACCACGGGGGAGCCGCTCGTCGTCGAGGATGCCCGCCTGCATCCGCTGGTGCGCGACAACCTCGCCATCGCCGACTTCGGCATCGTCGCCTACGCGGGGATCCCGCTCCGCTCGTCCTCGGGCGAGGCGCTCGGCAGCTTCTGCGCGATCGACGTCGCGCCGCGGCAGTGGTCGGAGGGCGACCTCGACGTGCTGCGCGACCTGGCCGCGTCCGCGGCGACCGAGATCGAGCTGCGCCTCCTCACGCGCGAGGCGCAGCGCCGCGCGGCGGAGACCGAGCACGAGCGGCAGCAGCGCCTCGCGCTCGTCGAGGCGACGACCGACGGCATCTACACCGTGGACACGACCGGGCTCTGTACCTTCGCGAACGCCGCCGCCGGCGCGCTGCTCGGCTGGGATCCCGCGGAGCTCGTCGGGCGGGAGCTGCACGAGCTGGTGCACGGCAGGCGTCCCGACGGGACGCCGTACCCCGCGTCCGAGTGCCCGCTGTACCGGGCCTTCCGCGCCGGCGTCCAGATGCAGGGGGACGGCGAGGTCTTCTGGCGGCGCGACGGCACCGCGTTTCCCATCGACTACACGTCGTCGCCGATCCGCGAGGACGGGCGGACGGTCGGCGCGGTCGTCACCTTCACCGACGTCACGGAGCGGAAGCGCTCGGAGCAGGCGCTGCGCTTCCTCGCCGAGGTCGGCGTCCTCCTCGGCGACACGCTCGACTACGGGGAGACGATGCGGCGCGTCGCGCGCGTCGCGGTGCCGATGCTCGGCGACGTCTCCTTCGTGGACGTTCCCGACGGCGACGGCATCCGCCGCGTCGCCTGCGCGCACCGCGACGCCGAGGGGCAGGCGATGCTCGAGGAGCTCGCCGCGTACTCACCGCGTCCGTCCGACGCCCACCCGACGCTGCGCGCGCTGCAGCGCGGCGCACCGGAGATCGTCGCCATCGACGACGCCTTCCGCCGCCGGATCGCCCGCGACGAGCGCCACCTCGAGCTGCTCTCGGCGATCGGGATCGAGTCGGCGATGTACGTCCCGCTCGTCGCCCAGAACCGCACGATCGGCGTCCTCGTGCTCGGCGCCCTCGGGCGGCAGTACGCGCCGGCCGACCTGCCGCTGGCCGAGGAGCTCGCGCGCCGTGCGGCGCTCGCCGTGGACAACGCGCACCTGTATCGTCAGGCGCGGGAGGCGACTGCCGCGCGGGACGACATGCTCGGGATCGTCTCGCACGACCTCCGCAACCCGATCCACGCCGCGACGATGAGCGCGTCGCTCCTCCTCGACCTCCTCCCGCCGGAGGATCCGGCGCGCGAGATGGAGCGGACGCAGCTCCGTCTGATCAAGCGCGCGATGCAGCGCGCGAACCGCCTGATCCAGGACCTGCTCGACGCGCGCCGCATCGAGACCGGGCGCCTCGAGGTGGCCCCGCGGCCGACGCGCGTCGGCGCGCTCGTGGCGGAGGCGCTCGAGACGACCGCCGCCGCCGCGGCGCGGCAGGGGCTCTCGGTCGAGTCGAGGGTGGCCGACGCGCTCCCGCTCGCGCGCGCCGACCACGAGCGCATCATCCAGGTGCTCGTGAACCTCCTCGACAACGCGGTGAAGTTCACGCGCCGCGGCGGGCACGTGCGCCTCGCCGCGTCCGTGGACGGCGGGTGCGTGCGCTTCGAGGTGACCGACACGGGGATCGGCATCCCCGCGTCGCAGGTCGCCAACCTCTTCGAGCGCGACTGGCAGGCGCGGCGCACGGACCGGCGCGGCGTGGGGCTCGGCCTCTGGATCGCGCAGGGGATCGTCGAGGCGCACGGCGGCCGCATCGGCGCGCAGAGCGCCGAGGGGGAAGGGACCACCGT
>DASUSM010000255.1:0-5879 GCA_036375115.1 Gemmatimonadaceae bacterium
GCCGGCCGACGCGGGGATCGCGCCTGCCGCCACGACGACGGCGACCGCCGACATGGACCGCATCGCGGACGACTACATCCACCTCGTCCTCTCGCTCGGCCGGCACGACGAGAACTACGTGGATGCGTACTACGGGCCGCCCGCTCGGCGGGCCGCCGCGGACAGCGCCGCGCTCGGCCTCGCCGCGATCCGCGCGCGGGCGCAGGCGCTCGTCGCGGCGGTTCGCGGCGCCGCGTCCGCCTCGCGGGACACGGTCGTCGCGCTCCGCCGCGCCTACCTCGCGCGGCAGCTCGAGGCGCTCGACGCGCGCGCCGCGATGCTCCAGGGGACGCGGCTCTCGTTCGACGAGGAGTCTCGCGCGCTCTACGACGCGGTCGCGCCCCGCCACGACGCCGCGCACTTCGAGGCGGTGCTGCGCGACCTCGAGGCCGCGCTCCCCGGGGAGGGCGCGCTCCCCGAGCGATACCAGCGCTGGCGCCGCGGCTTCGTCATCCCCCGCGAGCGGCTCGACACCGTCTTCACCGCGGCGATCGACGCGTGCCGCGAGCGGACGGCGCGCCGCATCGCGCTGCCGCCGGGGGAGAGCTTCGTCGTCGAGTACGTCACGGGGAAGCCGTGGAGCGGCTACAACTGGTACCAGGGCGGCTACCACAGCCTCATCCAGGTGAACACCGACCTCCCGATCTACATCGATCGCGCGGTGGACCTCGCCTGCCACGAGGGATATCCGGGGCACCACGTCTACAACGTGCTGCTGGAGGCGCGGCTCGTCCGCGAGCGCGGCTGGCCCGAGTACACGGTCTATCCGCTCTTCAGCCCGCAGTCGCTGATCGCCGAGGGAAGCGCGAACTACGGGATCGAGATGGCGTTTCCGGGCGCCGAGCGCGAGGAGTTCGAGCGCGCGACGCTCTTCCCCCTCGCCGGCCTCGATCCCGCGCGCACCGGCGAGTACTACCGCGTCCAGGCGCTCGTCGCGCGACTCGGCTACGCCGGCAACGAGGCGGCGCGCCGCTACCTCGATGGCGAGATCGGCGCACCCGAGGCGATCGACTGGCTCACGCGCTACGCGATGATGTCGCCCGAGTCCGCCGCGCAGCGGATCCGGTTCTTCGACACGTACCGCAGCTACGTCATCAACTACAACCTCGGGAAGGATCTCGTCGGCGCATACGTGACTCGGACCGCGGGCGCGTCCGAGGACGCGCGCTGGCGCGCGTTCGAGGCGCTCCTCTCGTCGCCCCGCCTCCCGTCGGGGCTGCGGTAGGCGGACGACGCGCCGGGGACGCTCACGACCCCTCGCGCTCGGCCGCGTGCCGGGTGCCGAGGGCGCGCCGCTCGATCGCGCCGAAGACGCCGAGGACGAGCACCGCCATCACGGTGAGCACGACGGCGATGCCGAAGCGGCCGTACGCCGCCGCGGCGCCGATCGCTCCGGTGACCCAGATGCCGGCCGCCGTCGCCGTCCCGTGCACGTGCTCCTTCGACTTGAGGATCGCGCCCCCGCCGATGAAGCCGATCCCCGTCATGAGCCCCTGCAGCACTCGAGATTGCGCTTCCGCATCGGGACCGACGACGGCGAGGGCGACGAGGACGTAGCCGCACGCGGCGAGGGCGACGAGCGGAAAGGTGCGCAGCCCCGCGCTGCGCGAGGCGAGCTCGCGCTCCCATCCGATGGGGAGCGCGAGGACGAGCGCGGCGACGAGCCGAAGGGAGAGCGCGCCGAGCGCGCCGAGATCGAATGTCGCGTCGCCGAGTTGCATGTCGTTTCACCGGTGGTCGGTCGCCGTCGCCGCCGTGGGCGCCCGGCGTCTGCCGCGATCGCGCTCTACCGCAGGAGGTCTGCCACGCCCCCGATGTCGAACGGCGCCGGGCGCGCTATCTTACGGACGGCATCAGACCCGGTAGCTCAGTCGGTAGAGCAACGGACTTTTAATCCGTAGGTCGTGGGTTCGAGACCCACCCGGGTCATGCGCGGCGACGCGAGCGGCCGCGGCATTCCCAGCGAATGCCGCGGCCGCCGTCGCGTTCGTCCATGCCGCGGCGCCCTAGCCGCAGTCGTGGCCGCGTGTAGCTTGGACCCGAGATCGCCGGACGCCACCGGTTCGGCGTGCGATCCCAGCTCCCGCCGCGGCCCATGCTCCCACACCGCGACCCCGCGTCGCCGGTCTTCTACCGGAAGCTGGCGCACGACTTTCCACTCGTCGTGCGCGGGGAGGGGTGCTGGCTGTACGACGCCGACGGGCGCGCCTGGCTCGACGGGTGCGGCGGGGCCTTCGTCGTCAACGTGGGTCACGGCGTGCGGGCGATCGCGGCGGCGATGGCGGAGCAGGCGAGCCGCCTCGGCTACGTCAACGGCTCCGCCTTCACGAACGAGCCGGTCGAGGCGCTCGCCGCCGCGATCGCGCGGCGCTCGCCGCCGGGGCTCGACGCGGTCTATCCGCTCTCCAGCGGGTCGGACGCGGTGGAGGCCGCGCTGAAGCTCGCGCGCCAGTACTGGGTGGAGACCGGACGGCCGCGGAAGCACGCCGTCATCGCGCTCGCGCCCGCGTACCACGGCAACACGCTGCTCGCGCTCTCCGCCTCCGCGCGCGAGCACTACCGCGCGCAGTATCGCGACTGGCTCGTCGAGGTGGACCGCGTGCCGGCGCCGTACGGCTATCGCTGCGCGTGCCGCGGCGCGCCGCCGCTGTGCGACGCCTGCAGCGGCGAGGCGCTCGAGCGGGCGATCCTCGCGCGCGGCGCGGAGCAGGTCGCGGCGTTCATCGCCGAGCCGGTCGGCGGGTCGTCCACCGGCGCCGCGGTGCCGCCCCCGGGATGGCTCCGCCGCGTCCGCGAGATCTGCGACCGCCACGACGTGCTCTTCGTCGCCGACGAGGTGCTCACCGGCGCCGGGCGCACCGGCACCTGGTCCGCCCTCGAGCCGTACGGCGTCGTCCCGGACATCCAGGTGCTCGGCAAGGGGATCGCGGGCGGCTACGCGCCGCTCTCCGCCGTCGTCGCGAGCCGGCGCATCATCGACGCGATCGCGCGCGGCTCGGGGAGCTTCCTGCACGCGCAGACGTTCTCCCACCACCCCGTGCTCTGCGCGGCGGGGGTGGCGACGCTGCGTCATCTCGACGAGCACCGCCTCGTCGAGCGGTGCGCCGAGATGGGCGCGCGCCTGCACCGCCGCCTCGACGTGCTGCGAGAGCGCCCCTACGTCGGCGACGTGCGCGGCCGCGGCCTCCTCGCGGGGATCGAGCTCGTCGCCGACCGCGACGCGCGGCGGCCGTTCCCGCGCACCGCGCGCATCGCCGAGTCGCTGACCGCGGCGGCGCTCGAGGCGGGGCTCGTCGTCTGGCCGAACGTCGGGCACGCCGATGGAGGCGAGGGGGACATCGTGATGGTCGCGCCGCCGTTCACGATCGACGATCACGAGATCGAGGAGCTCGCCGTCCGGCTCGAGCGTGCGCTCGACGTCGTGTTCGACGCGCCTGGCGCCCGTCCGTCCGTGCGGACGGCGGGCGCCGCACCCGGCACAGGAGCGATCGCATGACGACTTCGGCGACGACGAGGATCACGTACACGACGACGGGCGGCGACCTCGACGCCTTCCACCGCGACTTCGACGCGGCGCTCGCGCGGCAGCGGTCGTCCGCCGGTGCGCGCCATCCGATGATCGTCGACGGACGGGCCGTCTCGACGACGCGCGCACCGATCGACGACACGTCCCCGATCGACACGAGCGTCGTGCTCGGCCGCTTCGATGCGGCCGGACCCGCCGAGGTCGACGCCGCCGTGACCGCGGCGCGGCGCGCGTGGCGGACGTGGGCGGCGACGCCGTGGCGCGAGCGCGTCGCGACGCTCCGCCGCGCGGCGGAGCTCGTGCGGGAGCGGAAGCTCGACCTCGCGGCGCGCATGAGCCTCGAGGTCGGGAAGAGCCGCTTCGAGGCGATGGGCGATGCCGAGGAGGCGGCGGACCTCATCGACTACTACTGCGCCCAGGTCGAGGACGCGGACGGCTTCGTGCGCGAGATGGCGCGCCTCACGCCGGTCGAGCGCAATACCGACGTCCTGCGCCCGTACGGCGTCTTCGCCTGCATCGCGCCGTTCAATTTCCCGCTCGCGCTCTCGACGGGGATGTCCGCTGCGGCGCTCGTCGCGGGGAACGCGGTCGTCTACAAGCCCGCGGAGGCGGCGCCGTGGACCGGGCACGGGCTGTACGAGGCCTTCCGCGACGCGGGCGTCCAGGCGGGCGCCTTCCACCTCCTCACCGGCCGCGCCGCGGAGATGGGCGACGCACTCTGGGCGCACCCTGGCGTCGACGGCGTGGTCTTCACGGGGTCGAAGGAGGTCGGCCTGCGCATCCACGCCGGACTGAGCGCGCGCTGGATCAAGCCGTGCCTCCTCGAGCTCGGCGGCAAGAACGCCGCGATCGTCACCGAGCACGCCGACGTGGGCGCGGCGGCGGAGGGAGTGATGCGCTCCGCCTTCGGGCTTCAGGGGCAGAAGTGCAGCGCGACGTCGCGCGTCTACGTGCATCGCGCCGTCGCCGCTTCCTTCATCGAGGCGCTGCTCGACGCGACGCGTCGCATGCGCATGGGCGATCCGACCGAGCGCGACGTCTTCTTCGGGCCGGTGATCGACGAGCGCGCGGTCGCGCGCTTCGAGCGCGCCGCGGCGCAGGCGCGGAGCGAGGGCGGGATCCTCGCCGGCGGGGCGCGGCTCCGCGGCGGCGTCTTCGACCGCGGGCACTTCGTCGCGCCGACGATCGCGCGGCTCCCACTCGGCAGCGCGCTCTTCCGCGACGAGCTGTTCGTCCCGTTGCTCGCCGTCGGCGAGGTCTCGTCGCTCGACGAGGCGATCGCCGAGAGCAACGCCGCGGACTACGGGCTCACGGCGGGGATCTTCTCGCGCGACGAGGGGGAGGTCGCCCGCTTCTTCGACGAGATCGAGGCCGGCGTCTGCTACGCGAACAAGCGCACCGGCGCGACGACCGGCGCGTGGCCCGGCGCGCAGCCGTTCTGCGGATGGAAGGGCTCGGGCTCGACGGGGAAGGGCGGGTGCGGCCCGTACTACGTCGCCCAGTTCACGCGCGAGCAGAGCCGCACGGTGATCTCGGGATGAGGCGCTTCGCGCGGCTCGCGCGGCTCGCGCTCCCCGCCTGGCTCGCCCTCGGCGCGTGCGCCCCGGCGCGCGCGGGGCGCGCCGGCGTCGAGGCGTCCGCGAGGACGGCTCCCGCCGCCGCGGCGCACGGCCAGTACACGCACGAGCGCGACGTCGAGATCCCGATGCGCGACGGCGTCGTGCTGCGCGCGGAGCTCCTTCGCCCGGCGGGCGACGGCCCGTTTCCGGTGCTCGTCTACCGCACGCCGTACGGGCGCCTCGACGGCATCGCCCACGACTCGATCTTCGTGAAGGCGGTGCGGCGCGGGTACGCGGTCGTCGTGCAGGACGTGCGCGGGCGCTACGCCTCGGATGGAGAGTTCGGTGCCTACCGGCAGGAGGGACGCGACGGCCACGACACGATCGAGTGGGCGGCGGCGCAGCCCTGGTCGGATGGGAACGTCGGAACCTTCGGGCTTTCGTACCCCGCGGCGGTGCAGTGGCTCGCCGCGATCGAGCGGCCGCCGCACCTGCGGGCGATGGCGCCGGCGATGACGTACGCGACCCCGCGGCGCTTCTTCTACGCCGGCGGCGTCTGGGACAACTCGTGGGTGGGCTGGGTCTGGCAGAACATCGCGCCTGACCTGCGGCGCCGCGCCGGCGTCCCGGGTCCCTCGACGGACGAGGAGGCGGCGCGGGCGTGGGAGGCGGAGGGGGAGCGCGCGCAGCGGCAGCTCCCGCTGGCCGGGCTGCCAGACTTCCGGGGCATCGCGCCCTGGTACTACGAGTGGCTG
>DASUSM010000256.1:0-36910 GCA_036375115.1 Gemmatimonadaceae bacterium
GGCGCGCCGCCGCGCGCGGAGACGACGACGCTCCCGACGTCGGCGGCGCTCGCGAGCGGGGCGCCGACGTCGATGCGGTAGACGGAGTCCGCCGCCGCCAGCTCGCCCGCCTGGAGCCGGGCGTTCGCGCCGCGGAGCGCCATCGCGACCTCGCCCGGCGTGACGCCGCTCGCCGCGAGGCGCGCCGCGTCCAGCGTGACGAGGATCTGCCGCGGCTGCCCGCCGACGACGAACGTCTCGGCGACCTCCGGCACGGTGCGGATCTCGTCCTCGAGGTGCACCGCGACCTGGCGGAGCTGGTTCGCGTCGTAGACGGCGCTGTGCAGGGTCAGCGTGAGGACGGGGACGTCGTCGATCGAGTGCGGCTTGACGATCGGCGGGAGCGCGCCCGGCGGCGCCTCGTCCATCGCGCCGGCGAGCTTCGCCTGCACCCGCGTCACGCTCCGCTCCTGGTCCTCGCCGACGTCGAAGCGGACGGTGACCATCGCGTAGCCGTCGCCCGACATCGTGTAGACGTGGTCCACCCCGGGCAGCTCGAGCATCCGCTGCTCGATCGGGCGGGCGAGCAGGTTCTCCGCCTCGCGCGGCGTCGCGCCCGGCATCGCGGCGATGACGTCGATCATCGGCACGGAGATCTGCGGCTCCTCCTCGCGCGGCGTGGCGACGAGGCCGAGCAGGCCGACGACGAGCGAGGCGACGGTGACGAGCGGGGTGAGCTTCGAGCGCAGGAAGCCCTGCGCGATGCGTCCGGCGATGCCCATGGTCAGTTCCTCACGGCCGATGAGGAGGCGACGTCCGGCGTCTCCGCCGGCGGGACGACGACCTCGTCGCCCGGGCGCAGGCCGGCGATCACCTCGACGACGTCGCCCGCCGCGGCGCCGAGCCGCACCCAGCGCACCTCGTCGCCCTCCGGCGTGCGCAGCATGACGCCGGTGAGGTCCCCCTCGCGCACGACGGCACGCTCGGGGACGACGAGCGTGCGGCGCTCGCCGAGCGGGAGGGCGAGCGTCGCCGCGCTCCCGGCGAGGAAGGCGCGCGCGCCCCCGGCCGCGGGGTTGGCGACGAGCGCGTTGATCGTGTAGAGATTGCCGCCCGGCGCGGGGACGATCCCCTCGACGACGGCGGGGACGGAGCGCCCCTCGATCGTCGCGGTGATCGTCTGCCGGCGGGCGAGTCCGCGGACCGCGTCGGGCGCCGCGCTCGCGCTCACGCGGAGCTGCGATGCGTCCTGGAGCGCGACGAGGGGCGCGCCCGGCGCGGCGAAGGCGCCGGGATCCACGAAGCGGCGCGTGATCGTCCCGGCGAACGGCGCGCGCACGGTCGCGTAGCTGGCGACGGCGCCGAGCTCGCTCCCCGCGGCGCGGGCGGCGCGCACCGCCGCTTCCGCCCGCGAGAGCCCGGTCTCGACGGCGTCGAGCTGCGCCTTCGTCGCCGCGCTGTCGGCGTAGAGCGCGCGGATGCGCGTCGCCTGCGCGAGCGCGTCGCGCTGCATCGCCTCGGCGTCGGCGATCGAGGCGCTCACCTGCGCCTGCTTCGCGACGAGGTCGCGCGCGTCGAGGCGCACCAGCGTCTGCCCCGCCGAGACGAGGTCGCCCTCCTGCACGAGGACGGCGGTGACGGTGGCCATGAGCTTCGTGCTGAGCGTCGCCTGCTGGAGCGGCTCGGCCGTCCCCGACGCCTCGAAGGTCGCGGCGACGGTCGTGTCGCGCACGACGTAGACGGTGCCGGCCGCGCGGGCGATCGTCGCCGTGGACCCGGCGCTCTCGTCCTCGTGGCGCGGCGAGCAGGCGGCGAGCGCGGCGAGCGAGGCGGCGGCGAGCGCCGTTGCGGCGAGCGTGCGCCGGGTCGCGAGGCGCGGGTGGAGGCGGGCGGTCGTGGGCATGGTGCGGGTCCTCGGATCGGGTCGGCGCATCAGCGCGTCGGGGGAGTCGTGGGGAGCGGATCGGCGGTGCGCGCGACGGGTGCGGCGTTCTCCTCGAGGACGGCGAGCGTCCCCGGGTCGGTGCCGAGCGCCTGCCGGCGCGCCGCGGCCGCGGCGATGACGCCGTAGCGGGCGTGGGAGAGCGCGAGCGCGCTCCCCGTCTCGGTCGCCTGCGCATCGAGGAGCTCGGCGACCGTCGCGAGCCCGCCGCCGTAGCGCTTCTCGACGAGCCGGTGCGCCTCGGCGCCCTGTGCGGCGCCCTGCTCGGCGATGGCGAGCCGCTGGAGGGCGACGTCGAGCGCGGTGCGCGTCTGCTCGGCCTCGAGCCGCGCCTGTGCGACGGCGCCCTCGGCCATCGCCTGCGCCGCGGAGCGGCGGCCGGCGGCGCCGCGCACGTCGGCGAGCTCGCTCGCGCCGGCGAAGAGGCTCCACGACGCCATCACGCCGACCGTCCAGTTCCGCTCGCCGGCGAAGGCGCCGGAGGGCGCGTTCCAGTCGTACCGGGCGAAGGAGTTGATGCGCGGCAGGAGCGTGGCGCGGGCGCGCAGGACGTCGGCCTCGGCGGCCTCGCGCCCGGCTTCCGCCGCGTGCACGTCGGCGCGCGGTGCGGCAGGGCCGAGCGCGGTGTCGGGCGCGACGAGAGCGAGGATGCGATCGCTCGTCGGCAGCGCGCCGGGAACGACGGGGAGCGCGCCCTCGGCGCGGCCGAGGAGGACGGCGAGCTGCCGCCGCGCGTTCAGCGCGTCGCCGCGCGCCTCGGCGAGCTGCACCTCGACCTCGCCGGCGCGCACGCTGGCGAGCAGCGCGTCCGACTTCGTGACGAGCCCCTGCCGGACCATCGACCGGGCCTGGGAGAGGTGGGCCTGCGCCGCGCGCGAGGCCGCCTCGAGGGTGGCGACGCGCTCGGTCGCGAGGGCGGCGCCGTAGTAGGCGCGGATGACGTCGGTGCGCGTGGCGAGGCGCGTCCAGATCGCCTGCGCGTCGCTCGCGTCCGCCGCGCGGCTCGCGGCGCGGCGGCCGGCCCAGGCGTCGGGGTTGAAGAGCGGGACCTCGACGACGGCGCCCGAGGAGTAGTTGTTCACGGGTGCCGGATAGTTGAGCCGTGCCGGGTCGAAGGCGGCCGGGGTGACCTCGCGCTGGCGGAGGGTGGTGCCGAAGGCGCCGATCGGGTCGGTGGTGCGGACGAAGCCGGCCTCGAGGCGCGCGCTCGGGAGGATTCCCCTGAGCGGGGCGAGGGTGCGGGCGCGCTCGGCGTCCGCGGCGCCCGCGGCGGCGCGGTTGGCGTACGCGCCGCGGTCGGCCTCGCGGAGGGCGTCGGCGAGCGAGAGCTGCGCGCGGGCGACGCCGGGGACGGCGGCGGTGATCGCGGCGGCGAGCGCGGCGGCGGAGAGCGAAGCGGGGAAGCGGGACATGGTCCGTCCGGGCAGCGGGGTTCGGTGACTGACCATATAACTAATTAGTTGTATATGGCCCGTCAAGCGCCTGTCGATCGCACGCCTGCTCGGTGCGACCGAATCGGAAGACGGTCAAGCGGGGGAACCCCCGATGCGCGTGGGGCTATTGCTGCCAGCGGAGCTCGTAGGCGACCGTCCACAGCCCCGGCGCCCGCTGCGTCCGCTCCGCCTCGTGCATGCGCAGCTCGCGGCCGCCGGCCATCGTCACCGCCTTCGTCGAGTACCCGAGGCAGGCCGGGGGGAGCCAGTCGAGGAAGATCTCCGGGAGCGTGAAGCGCACGACGGCGTGGCCGCGCTCGGCGACCGGCACCTCGACCTCCCCGGCGCTGAAGAAGCGCGACCAGAGCTTCGGGTAGTTGCGGATGACGAAGGCGGGGTCGGCGAGTCGGAAGAACACCTTGTAGATCGCGCTCAGGCTGCGGTCGGCGATGAGCTCGTACATCTCGGCGAGCGACTGCTCGGCGCGGGCGCCGACCACCGCTGCGAGCGCCGTCGTCATCGCCTTGAACGTCGCGAAGGAGTGCGACGTGAGGAGGGTCAGCGGGCCGGTCCACACCGCCCGTGCCTCGGCGGGCATCGCGGCGAGCACCCGCTGCCAGACGGCCTCGCCGTGCCGCTCGAGCACGAACTCCTTCCCGAAGACGAAGTTGGCGCCGCGCGCCTGGATCGCGGCGAGGGGGGCGGCGGGGGAGACGGCGGCTGGAGCGGGAGACGCGGAAGGCATGGATGGAGGTGTCCGGGGAGTCGACGACGTGCGAAAAGACGACGGGTCGCTCTCGCTCCCGGTCACGCGGGCGTGGCGCGTCGCGTCGCCGAAACATGTGAATGCATGCGAGGCCCTCACCGCGCGAGCGCGCTTACCGGCCGCTTACGACCGTTCGCGCCTCCGCGCGGGGAAGCGCCTCGGCCGCCGTAAGCGCGCCCCTCCGGTCGTGTTAGGCGGGCGGTAAGCGGCGGGCCGCATCCTCCACGCGTCACCGGGCCGCGGCGCACCGTCGCCGGAGCGGCCGGGACCGGTCCGAATCGATCGGCCGTCGTCCATCATCACGTCACCACGAGGTAGCACCGATGAGCCGCACCCGCACCCTGGCCGCCGCGGCCGCGCTGTCCGCCGCGAGCCTGCTGCTCGCCCTCTTCGCCTGCGGCGAGCCCCTCTCCACGATCGTGCCGGACGCCGACCTCGCGCGCGCCGGCTTCGACGCGCCGGGCACGCACCGCATCTACGGCACGCCGGCGAAGGTCGGCAACGGCACCGTGCGCACGTACATCGTCCTCGACGAGCGCGACGGCGGCGCCCCGATCGAGGTCGGCGTCGCGATGACCGAGGGTGCGCTCGAGGGGCTTCCCGCGCCGATGCCGATGCCGCCGGGGAACGGGGGCGGTCACGAGCACCTCGACTCGCACGTCTACGACCTCGCGCTGCCGGCGAACAACCCGACGCCGTACGCCTTCGTCGAGCTCGACTGGAATCCGGGCGGGCACGAGCCGCCGGGGATCTACGATCATCCGCACTTCGACTTCCACTTCTACACGGTCGACGAGGCCGTGCGCGACGCGATCGACCCCTGGCTTCTCGGCGAGGCGGCGTACCAGGCGAAGGCGGAGACGCTCCCGCCCGAGGCGCAGCGCGCGCCGTACTACGTCCCGCTCGCTCCGCCGGGCGCGCCGGTGATGGCGGTGCCGCGCATGGGCGTGCACTGGAGCGACGTGCGCTCGCCGGAGCTGCAGGGGCTGCTCGGCAACCCGGACGGCTTCCGCCCCTTCACGACGACGTTCATCCACGGCTCGTGGGACGGGCGCTTCATCTTCGACGAGCCGATGGTCACGCGCGCCTTCATCCTCGGGCGCAAGGCGGCGACGGCGCCGGCGCAGCGCGACAGCGTGATCTCGCTCCCGCTCGCGCCGAGCCGCGTCCCGGCGGGCTTCTATCCTGGCGCGTACCGCGTCGCGTACGACGCGCAGGCGAAGGAGTACCGCGTCGCGCTCACCGCCCTCGCGTGGCGCGACTGAGCGCGCGCCGGCGCGCCTCGCTCAGGGGACTCGCCCGGACGCGCTCTCGCGCGTCCGGGCGGGGTCCCTGTATCATTGGGGGCGCAGGGCGTCCACGTGAGACAGGGGGCTCGAGCGTAATCGACTCGCGCCACGGATCCATCTCATGAGCGACACACCCTCGTCCGCCGCGCGGCGCCCGCTCTCCGGCGCCCCGCCCGCCGGTCCCCCGCCGGCGGCCGAGCCGGCGAACGCGACGTCGCCGACGCCGCCCGTCGTACCGGCGGCGCCCGCCGAGCCCGCGCCCCCGGCCGTGCCGGCCGCGCCCGGCGGCCGGCGCTTCGACCGCTCGATCGTCGAGGGCCCGCTCGGCGCAGCCGTCTGGAAGCTCGCCTGGCCGACGATGCTCACGAACGTCATCGGCGGGCTCCAGGGGATCATCGACCACGCCATGGTCGGCCACTTCGTCGGCTACACCGGCAACGCGGCGATCGGCGTCAGCTCGCAGATCTTCATCGTCGTCATCGTCTTCATCTCGTCGCTCTTCACCGGGATGAGCATCCTCGTCGCGCGCTTCGCCGGCGCCGGCGAGGAGGACAAGGCCGACCGCACGGTCTATCAGGCCTTCCTCACGGCGCTCTTCCTCGCCGTCGGGGTGATGGCGCCGATCGGCTGGTTCGCCTCGCCGTGGCTGCTGGATCTCGTGAACGCGGCGCCGGCGGTGCAGGCGGAGGCGCTCCCCTATCTGCGGATCATGTTCGTGCTCGGCATCGGCATGCTCCTCTTCTTCATGCTCAGCGGCGCCCTCCGCTCGGCGGGAGACGCGCGCACGCCGATGGTCCTCGGCATCGTGATGACCGTGCTCAACGCGGTGCTGAGCATCGTCCTCATCCGCGGCCTCGGGCCGATTCCCGCCTACGGCACCGCCGGCGCGGCGATGGGGACGGTGATCGCGTCCGGGGTCGTCGCCTTCTACGCGATCGTGAAGCTGTGGAGCGGCGGGTGGGTCGTGCAGTTCCCGCGCGGACGCGCCCTCGCGCCGGACCTGTCGATCATCCGCGCCCTCTTCCGCTTCGGCCTGCCGACGGGGATCCAGGGGATCGCGATGAACGTCGGCGGCGTGCTCATGCTCGCCTTCATCGGCTCGCTCGCGCAGAGCGCGGCGGCGCAGGCGGCGTTCGCCGTCTCGTACGGCCAGCTCTTCTCGTTCGTGACGTGGACGTCGGTCGGGCTAATGGGCGCGGCCGCGGTCGTCGCGGGGCAGAACCTCGGCGCGAAGGCGCCCGAGCGCTCCGAGCACGGCGTGCACATCGCCGCGCGCTACGGCCTCGCCGGCGCGGCGGCGATCGGGCTCCTCTTCTTCTTCGTCCCCGAGCAGCTCCTCGGCGTCTTCGGGATGGACGACCCCATCGCCGTCGCCCTCGCCGTCCAGCTGTTGCGCGTGCTCAGCGTCTCCGGGCTGTTCATCGCGGTGGCGCTGACGTACACGGGCGGGCTGCAGGGGACGGGGGACACGAAGAGCCCCCTCTACATCTCGATCGTCTCGCAGGTCATCGTCCCGCTCGGGATCTGCTTCGTCATCCAGCGCCTGGGGACGCTCGACCCGATCGACGTCTGGATCGCGATCCTCGTCGGGCACGCGACGCGGTGCGCGCTGAGCGTCGTGCGCTTCAACCAGGGGCGGTGGCGCGGGATCGCGGTGGACATCGATCCCGCCGCGCGGCGACGCGCCGACGGCTGACCGGCGCGTCGCGCGCGGCGCGTCTCACGGGGAGGACGCGTCGCGACGGCGCGAGCTCGTGACGATGTCGAGGTCCAGCCCGTCCGGGCCGAGCATGTTGTGCACGAAGTACAGCGTCTCCGTGCCGCCGCGCAGGTGGACGACGGGCTGGATCGAGGACCGGTCGGCGATCGGGCTCTCGACCAGTCGCGGCGCCGACCACGGATCCTCGACGTCGTCGCGCACCGCGTACCACAGGAAGCCCTCGCCGAGGATCCCGCTGCCGGCGTCGCGCCCGGACCAGAAGTAGATCGCTCGGCCATCGTGCCGGATCGAGGCGCGCTGGTCCGCCTGCGGGGAGTTGAGCTCGTCGACGAGGACCGCGTCGGACCAGGCACCATCGTCCCCCAGTGTGCTGACGAGGATGTCGCCGGCCGGCCCGCCGCCCCCGGGACCGGTCTGGCGGTTGAAGTAGAGCTGCGGCGCGCCCCCCTCGTCGTTCTCGAAGTGGCTCGGGCCGTTCTCGTTCGCGGCGGTGTTGATGCCCGGACCGAGCGGCACGGCGCTCGACCAGCCGAAGTCGTCGTGCACGTGCTCACGCGAGGCGACCCAGACATCGTTCCCTCCGGATCCACCGGGGCGCGTCGACGAGAAGAAGAGCAGGTGCTCGTCCCTCGAGAGGCTCGGCGTGTTGTCGTTGGCCGGTCCGTTCACCGGCGGCGGCAGGAGCCGCGGCGTCCCCCACGGGCAGCCGATGCAGTCGCGCCGCGCGATCCAGATGTTGTTGTCGAGCGCCGCGTCGTTCGCGTGCTCGGGACGGTTCGACATGAAGTAGAGCGCCAGCCCGTCCTTCGAGACTGCGGGCTGCTGCTCGTTGAACGTCGTGTTGATCGTGGGTCCGAGCCCCACCGGCGTGGACCAGGACGACGTCGTCGCCGCCGCCGAGATGACGTCCCGGTCCGGCGCCGTGATGCGCGAGCGGGGATCGTCCACGCAGGCGAGGGTCGCGAGGGTCGCGATGCCGAGGACGAGTCGCGGGATCGGGACGGAGCGCATCACGGTCTTCTCCTCGGTCGAGGGCGGACCGCATGGCGCCATCGTCAGGCGGCGCGGCGGCTCGCACCCGACCGTCGTGGGTGAGGGCGACGTGAGGGATGCCGAGAATGTCGTCCCGTGATCCTTCCGCAATCAGCGGAACGTCGTATGTTGGGGCATCGGCGGCGGGCGGCCCGCCCGGCGGCGCCCCGGCGGAGAGGCGCCCGGGCGGACGCGCCGCGCCGGGGAGCGGAGCGCTGCGATGAGTCTCGTCACCACGCTCCTCGACGCGCTCGACGTCGCCGCATGCGTCGTCGGCCCGCGCGGCCGCGAGCTGCACCGGTCGCCGCGGCTGCGCGCGCTGCTCGCGGCGGAGCCGGCGGCAGATGCGATCCTGTCCGAGATGCGCCGCTTCGCCGGGGAGCTGCTCGCGCGGCGGGCGACGCCCCCGGCGCGCGTGGCCGCGCGCGGCGCACGGACGCTGGCCGGGGCGCACGACCGCTACCACGCCCACGCCGTCGCGCTTCCCGCCGGTGCGGTCGGGGCGTCGCCGTGCGTCGTCGTCGAGCTCGCGCCGCGCGTGCCGCCGCTTCCCGCGCCCGAGGTCCTCGTCGAGCGCTGCGGCCTCACGCCGCGCGAGGCGGAAGTCGCCCTCCTCCTCGCGCGCGGCGGCTCCGACCGCGAGATCGCCGGGCAGCTCGGCGTCAGCCCGCACACGGTGCGGAAGCACACGGAGCACATCTTCGACAAGCTGCGACTCCACTCGAGGAAGGCGATCGTCCTCGAGCTGTCCGCGGCGGCACGGGGGATGCCGCGACGATCCCCGCCGTCGCGCCCGCGAGCGCGCGCCACCGCCCTTCCCTGAGCCAGGAGCGAGCATGGAAGCGAAAGCGAAGCTGTTCGGTCATCCGATCCATCAGATGCTGATCGTCTTCCCGCTCGGGCTCCTCGCGACCGCCGTGCTGTTCGACATCGTGTGGCTCGTGCGCGACCGGCCGGGGTGGGCGGCGGCGTCGTACCACATGATCTTCGCCGGCATTGTCTTCGGCCTCGTCGCCGCCGTCCCGGGCTTCGTCGACTGGCTCGGCATCCCATCGGGGACGCGCGCCAAGCGCATCGGGCTGCTGCACGCCGTCGGGAACGTCGTCGTCCTCGCGCTCTTCGCCGGGAGCTTCTGGCAGCGCTACGTCGGCGACCCGCTCGTCCCGAGCACCGCGGCGATCGCGATGGGCGTCGCCGGCGCGGCGCTCTCGCTCGTCACGGGGTGGCTCGGCGGGGAGCTGGTGGACCGGCTCGCGGTCGGCGTGGACGAGGGCGCGCACGTGGACGCGCCGAGCTCGCTCTCGGGGCGCGCGGCGTCGGGGGCGCCGCGCGGGACGCGCAACGCCTGACGGCGGCAGAACTCGCGACAGGGAGGAGACGATGGAGCGACGAGACGAACAGCCCGCGCGCGGCCCGGCCGCCGGACGGGCCACGGCATCGGAGCGCGAGCAGATGCGCGACCCCGAGGGAAAGGCGCCGCAGCTCGAGGGCGGCGTCGTCGGGGCCGGTGCGGGCGCGGCGATGGGGATGGTCGCCGGGCCGGTGGGGATGGTCGTCGGCGCCCTCGCCGGCGCCGTCGGCGGATGGTGGGCGATCGACAAGATCACCGAGGGTCAGGGGACGTACGTCGACGACGACGACCGCTGGTGCCGGGATCATTACGAGCATCCCGGGCATCGCCTCGCCGATCGCGCGTTCGAGGACGTGCGTCCCGCGTACGTGTACGGGCACATGGCGGCCGGCAACCCCGATCTCGCGGGCCGGCGGTTCGCCGATGTCGAGGGCGAGCTCGAGCGCGACTGGAACGCGGGACTCGCCGCGCGGCACGGCGAGTGGGCGCGGGCCAGGCCGTACGCACGGGCGGCATACGAGCGACGCGTGAGCCGCTAGGCGCCGGAGGCGGCTGGTCGCCTTGCGGCGCTCCGGGGCGGCCCGTAGCTTGGCCGACAGCGGACCCGTGACGGGCGAGCGACACCGCACCGGCCCGACGCGCGACACGCGCGCTCGAGTGCGCCGGTGCGGTTTCGTCTCCGCCGGAGCGAAGCAGCCCGCGTGCGGCGTGCGCACTCCACCCTCCGCGGCGAGGTGGGGACATGCGAGCTCGGCCTCTCTCGGAGCGCGGACTCGCACCGGGCGTCGAGCACCCCGACGCGCCTGGCTCTCCCGACGCGATGGCCGTCGATCCGTCCGCCGCGCGCCTGCCGCGGCGCGCGCCTCCACCGCCCGCGATCGCGGCCGCCTTCGCCGGCCGCTACGCGGTCGAGCGCGAGATCGGGCAGGGGGGCACCGCGACCGTCTGGCTGGCCCACGACGAGCGGAGCGGGCGGCCCGTCGCCCTCAAGATCCTCGATGCGGCGCTGGCGCAGGATCTCGGCGCCCACCGGTTCTTCCGGGAGATCGCGCGCATGCGGGACCTCGACCATCCGGGCATCGTGCGGTTGCTGGACTCGGGCGAGGCGGGCGGGATGCTCTTCTACGCGATGCCGTTCATGGAGGGCGGCACGCTTCGCCAGCGCCTGCTGCGCGAGCGGCAGCTCCCGGTGCCCGACGCGATCGCGATCGCGGGCGCGCTCGCCCGGGCGCTCGACCACGCGCACGGGCACGGCATCGTCCACCGCGATGTGAAGCCGGAGAACATCCTCCTCTGCGAGGCAGGGGCATGCCTCGCGGACTTCGGGATCGCGCGTGCGATCGAGCGGACGCTCGACGAGGTCTCGACGTCGAAGGGCATCGTGCGCGGAACCATCGCCTACATGAGCCCCGAGCAGGCGGTGGGGGAGCGCGACTACGACGGACGCAGCGACCTCTTCTCGCTCGGCTGCGTGCTCTACGAGATGCTCGCGGGGATCCCCGCGTTCATCGGCGCGACGCCCGAGGCCGTGCTCGCGCAGCGGCTCGTGCACCGGCCGCGTGCGCTGCGCATCTATCGTCCGTCGGCGCCGCCGGCGCTCGAGGCGGTGGTCATGAAGGCGCTCGAGCCGGCGGCGGCGGACCGGTTCCGGACGGCGGGGGAGATGGCGGCGGCGCTCGAGGCGATCGGGACGGGAGGCCTCGTCCGGACGGCGTCCGCGGACGAGGCGGTCGCGGCACGGGCCGGCGCGGCGGCCCCGTCCCACGCCCGCGATGCCCGCGGCCTCGCGGCGACCGGAGAGACGCTGCTCCGACAGGCGCGCACGCATCCGGTGTGGAGCGCGACGTTCGGCGTCGCGCTCCTCGCGCTCGTCGCCCGGGTGGTCTGGGGTGAACGCGGACGGCGGCGCGCCGCCGCCGGCGATCGCGCTCGACACGACGCGCGTCCTGGTGATCGCCGGAGACGAGGGCGCGACGCCCGGGCTGCGACGCCTCATGGAGGAGTCGCTGATGCGCTGGCGCGACGTCGCCATCGTCGAGGAGCGCGAGCTCGCGGACGGGTCCCGCGCGGCATCCGGCGATGCGCCCGGCGGCGCGGACGCATCGCGGGTCGCGCGCGCGGCCGGCGCCGGACGCTGGCTGCTCGTCGAACCGACGCGACGCGGCGACTCGCTCTCCGTGCGCGGCGTGCTCGTGGACGCGAGCTCGGACTCGACGCTCGCGACGGCGGCGGTGCGCGTCGCGCCGACCCTGGCCGGCGCCGAGGAGGCGCTCGCCGCGCTCGCCGACAGCCTCCTCTTCCCGGCAGGCGTGCCGCGGTCGCGCCACGAAGAGCGCCCGGGGACGCGCTCGCGACCGGCGCGACAGGCGTATGCCGCGGCGCACCGGGCGATCGAGGCGTGGGACCTCGCGCGCGCCGACTCGCAGCTCGTGCTCGCGACGGGACACGACCCCCAGTACGCGCAGGCCTTCCTCTGGCTCGCGCAGGTGCGGAGCTGGGAGGCGCGGCGCACGCCGCGCGCGACGCTCGGATGGCGGGTGGCCGCGGAGCAGGCGGCGCGGGCCGGAGAGCGGCTCGCGGAGCGGGAGCGGCTCCGCGCCGCGGCGCTGCTCGCGCTCGCGGACGACGACGCGGCGCGCGCGTGCCCGCTGTTCGAGCGGCTGACGAATTCGGACCGGGACGACTTCACGGCGTGGTTCGCCCTCAGCGACTGCCTGCTGAAGGACGACGTCGTGGTCGCGGACGCGGGGAGCCCGACGGGGTGGCGGTTCCGGTCGAGCTACGAGGCGGGGCTCCGCGCCTTCGAGCGTGCATTCGCCCTGCAGCCGATGGTGCACCGGCCGTTCGGGGGCGATTCGTTCGAGCACGTGCAGCGCGTGTTCATGACCAGCGGCAACTCGATCCGGAGCGGCCGGGCGATGCCGCCGGACACGGCGAGCTTCCTCGCCTATCCGTCCTCGCAGGGCGACTCGCTTCGCTTCCTTCCCGTTCCATCCGCGCGCTTCGCCGATCCGCGCACGCCCGCGCGCACGGAGGCGGTGAACGCGTCGCTGCTCAGGCAGCGCGAGCGCCTGCACCGGCTCGCGGCCGCCTGGCGCGCGGCGTACCCCTCGAGCCCGGATGCGCTCGAGGGCGTCGCCATCGCGCTCGATCTGCTCGGGAACGCGGCGGCGCTCGACTCGCTGAGAGTCGCGCGGCGGATGGCCGTCGATGCCGACGATGCGCTGCGTCTCGCATCGCTCGAGGTATGGCTGCGCGTGAAGCAGGCGACGCCGTCCGGCGCCGGAAGCCTGCGCGAGGCGCGCCGGCTCGCCGACTCCGTCCTTCGCGGGCACGAGCCCGCGGACAGGCGCGAGGCGAGGACGCTCGCCGCACTCGCCGCACTGCTCGGTCGCGCGAACGCCGCCGCGGCGCTGACGGAGATCGCCGAGGCCTCCGACGTGCCGCCGGCGCTCGCCCATGCGGCGCCGGCGTTGCTCGCATACGCGGCCCTGGGTGGCCCGGCGGACAGCCTGCGGCGGTACGAGGCCGAAATGGACCGCGCGATCCGCTCGACGCTGAGCGCCGCTGAGGGGCGTACGATCCGCGCCGACTGGCTCGCGCGTGCAGCCTTCCTGGCCGCCCCCGAGCACCGCTTCGCGGCGATTCCCGCATCCGGCGCCGGCTCGCTGCGCGGCGACCTGCTGAGCGCGTGGAGCGCGGGCGACCTGCCGCGCGCGAGGCGCGCGCTGGCGACTATTCGCGGCGCCCGCGAGCGCGCCGGGGTCCGCGCGTTCGGCGTGACGACGGATGGGCTGTACCAGGAGGCGGCGATGCTCGCCGTCCTCGGCGACGACGATCGCGCGCTCGCCTGGCTCTCGCCGACGCTGGACTCGCTTCGCTTCGTCTCGCCTCGCGTGCTCGCCGAGGTCGCGTACGCGGGTTCACTCGCGCGGGCGATGGTGCTGCGGGCGGACCTCGAGCGGCGCGCAGGAAACGCGGCGGCCGCACGTGCGTGGTCAGCCGCGGTGGCGGAGCTGTGGGCGGAGCCGGATGCGTGGTTGCAGCCGGTCGTCGAACGGATGCGGAGCGCGGCGCGCTGACGACGGCGCCGCTCGTGCAGCACACTCGCGAGCGCGGGAGGTCCCATGACTGGCGGTAGGCTCCGGAGAGACGCGGTTCCCGTCGTCCTGCTGCTGACCGGCGCGGCATCACTGGCGTGCTCGAACCCGCCCGCGGTGAACGTCGAGCCGGCACCGGCGCTCACGGTCATCCCGTTCGATGCGCAATTCCTGCTGCCGGAGTGTCCGACCCGGTGGGACACGCTGTCGTTCCTGGAGGGGCAGCACGGCTCGGCCACGACGGTCGTCGCGCCGGAGGGCTTCGCGCTCGTCGAGCAGATCACGGACGTGCCGGAGTTCCACGACTGCCAGAAGCTCCTGGTCGGTGACGGCTCGTCCTACGGCCCCCTCGTCGCCGTCTTCGCCACCTACGATCTCGCGTCGCTGGAGGTTCGGCTCGACCGGATCAACCGCGGCGAGCGCGTGCAGACGCGTGCCCTCGCCGGCGCGCTCCTGCTCAATCTCGGCCGACCCTACCAGCCGCTCGGCATCGCCGAACGGTTCAGCTGTCTCTACCTCTGGAAGCGCGGGCCGCAATGGAGCGCCAAGATCGTCGCCGTCGGCGAGGATCATACGAAGTGCCTGGCGCCCTACCACCCCACTCCGGCGGACCTGAGCGAGCTGCGCGTCTTCCCGTATCTCGCGCCGGGGTTCGCCTCCCCGGTGCACTATCCACCGGTGGCGCGCTGGGAGTGGGACGACTCGACGAACCAGCACTACATCGGCCTGAAGTGCGGGCCGCGCTGGTGCGAGGTCGGCTCGCGCACGTTCGTGCCGTCGCCTCCGAACGTGGTCGGCGGGACGCCGGGCTCCGCGGCGGCGCTCGTGCGGAGCGTGAAGGGGTGGTACGACGAGCAGGAGCTCGCGATACCTCCGGCGACGGCGTCGGGCACGTCGTCGAGCGGCGCCGGCGACGTGGTACCCAGCGGCCGCCGAGGCATCGTCTTCCCCGATACGACGCTCGGCACCCACTCGCTCACGGACTACGACGCGACGTGGCGCACCGTCGCCTACATCGCGATCGAGGCGGGACTGCCGTACTACAAGTCGAAGCTGAACCTCGACCCGGTGTCCGCCACCGCGCCGCTCGCCAGCATGAACGTGCTGAGCTACTGCCGCGGCTCGCGAGCGGCGTGCGGCGTCCCGCTCGTGCCGGCTCCCGGCGAGCTGGCGCCGGAATGCGGCGACCTCGACGCGCCGGACCACTGGTGGGTGCGCATCGTGTCCGCCTCCCAGGCGGACACGATGTACCGCTGCGTCACGCGACGCGGCCACGCGGGGCAACTCGGTGGACGAACGATCCCCGCGACCGCTCGGTGGCGCTGGCTCCTCGACGACGAGACGATCTGGAAGGAGTGCGTCGAGGGCTGCTGCCAGGTGGAGTCCAGAGGAAAAGCCCTCAGCGACTTCTGATCTCCCCTCGCGCTCCGCCGCCCCCTCGCCCCATCTTCAGGGCGGACCAGCGCGGAGCCGAGATGCCCGACGATCGCGAGAACGAGCCCCGCCCGCCGATCTTCCGTCCCGGCGCGGGCGGAGAGGTCTTCGGAGGACCGCCGCCCGGCGGCCGCGCCCGCGGCCGCCGCCCCACCTCCTTCGGCGCGCGACCCAGGCTCCTCTTCTGGCTCGCCCTCGCCGTCGTCCTCCTCCTCCTCGTCGCTCCCACCGCGGCGCTCCGGCTCTCCGACTACCTCTGGTACCGCGAGATCGGCTTCGAACGCGTCTTCCTCCTGAAGATCGTCGCCCAGTGGACGCTCGGCCTTCTCGCCGGGCTCGCCGGCTTCGTTTCGATCTGGCTCGGCGCGCGCGCCGCGCTGCGGCGCCTCGAGCGCGATCCGCTCCGCATGCTCGACCGCGCCTCGCCGCGGCAGCAGGCGCGCGACGCGATCCTCTCGCGCATGGCCGGGATCTTCCTCGTCCCCCTCTGCGCGCTGCTCGCCGTCTTCGCCGCGCTCCTCGCCGCGTCCGAGTGGCGTACGCTCGTCCAGTTCTACTACCGCACCCCCTTCGGCGTCGCCGACCCGATCATGGGACGCGACATCGCCTGGTACGTCTTCACCCTCCCCGCCCTCGAGCTCGCCCTCGACTACACGAGCCTCGTCGTCTTCCTCGGCCTCGCCGTCACCGGCGCGATCTTCTTCGCCGGCGGCGAGATCTGGCGCCAGGACTGGCGCATCCGCGTCGGGCCCGTCGCGCAGCTCCAGCTCGCGGTGCCGGCGGCGATCCTCCTCGCCCTCGCCGGGCTCCGCGCGATCCTCGTCGGCATCCCCGCGCTCCTCTACGGCCCGCACGGCCCGCTCCACGGCGCGAGCTACACCGACATCCACGTCCGCATCCCCGCGCTCTACGCGCTCGGCGCCCTCGCCCTCGCCGGCGCCGCGTGGATGATCCGCGGCGCGGCGCGCGACCGCCTCGTCGCGAGCGCCGCCGTCGCCTACGGCGCCTGGATCGCCGGGTCGGCGCTCCTCTTCGGCATCGTCCCCGCCGCCTTCCAGCGGCTCGTCGTCCAGCCCAACGAGCTCGCGCGCGAGACGCCGCAGATCCGCCACCACATCGCCGCGACCCGCGCCGCGTGGGGGATCGATCGCGTCGTGCGGCGCGACCTCCAGCCCGAGCGCCGCCTCACGGCGCGCGACATCGAGGCCAACCAGGCGACGATCGCCAACGTCCGCCTCTGGGACCGCGAGCCGCTCCTCCAGACCTTCGGGCAGATCCAGGCGATCCGCACGTACTACGACTTCGTCCAGGTGGACGACGACCGCTACCGCATCGACGGCGAGCTGCGCCAGGTGCTCCTGTCGGCGCGCGAGCTGAACTCGGCCGCGCTCCCGACGCGCACCTTCATCAACGAGCACCTCACCTTCACCCACGGCATGGGTGTCACCCTCGGCCCCTCCAACCAGGTGACCGGCGAGGGGCTCCCCGTGCTCTGGGTCAAGGACCTCCCGCCGGAGTCGAGCGTCGGCGTCCAGATCACGCGCCCGCAGCTCTACTTCGGCGAGCTGTCGAACGACTTCGTCCTCGCGCCGTCGCGGCAGCAGGAGTTCGACTACCCCGCCGGCGAGGGGGAGGAGGCCTCCGTCTACACACGCTACGACGGCGACGCCGGCGTCCCGATCGGCTCCTTCGCCCGGCGGCTCCTCTTCGCGCTCCGCTTCGGGTCGCTCAACATCCTCCTCTCGCGCGACCTCACCGACTCGACGCGCATCCTCTATCACCGCGACGTCGCCGACCGCGCCGCGCGCGCGCTCCCCTTCCTGCGCTTCGACGGCGACCCGTACCTCGTCGTCACCGACAGCGGGCACCTGAAGTGGATCCTCGACGCGTACACGTCGACCGACCGCTACCCGTACGCGCAGCCGCTGACCGACGGGACGAACTACATGCGCAACAGCGTGAAGGTCGTCATCGATGCGTACCATGGCGACGTCACCGCCTGGCTCGCCGACCCCGCCGATCCGATGATCCGCACCCTCGCGCGCATCTATCCCGGGATGCTCCGTCCGCTCGGGGAGATGCCCGCCGACCTGCGCGCGCACCTGCGCTACCCGGAGCAGCTCTTCCGCGCGCAGACCGCGCTCTACGGCACGTTCCACATGACGGACGCGGAGACGTTCTACCACCGCGAGGACCAGTGGCAGATCCCCGCCGGAGCGCGCGGCGACGGCGGGGAGAGCTTCCTGCGCCACATCGTCATGCGGCTCCCCGGCGAGGCGGAGCCGGAGTTCATCCTCATGCGCCCCTTCACCCCGCGGCAGAAGGACAACCTCGCCGCGTGGATGGTCGCGCGGAACGACGGCGAGCACTACGGCGAGCTCGTCGTCTACCGCTTCCCGCGGCAGAGCCTCGTCTTCGGGCCGACGCAGATCGTCAACCGCATCAACCAGGACACCGAGGTCGCGCGGCAGATCTCCCTCTGGGACCAGCGCGGCTCCGAGGTCGTCCGCGGCGAGCTGCTCGTCATCCCGATCGAGGAGTCGCTGCTCTACGTGCAGCCGCTCTACCTCCGCGCGCAGGGCGGACGGATCCCGGAGCTCAAGCGCGTGATCGTCGCGCACGAGGGGCAGGTGGCGATGGACTCGACGCTCGAGCTCGGGCTGGTGCGCCTTTTCGGCGGTGGCGCGCGCGCGCCGCGGCTGGAGGTCGCCGGCGGCGGAACGACCGATGCCGCGCCAAGGGCGGCGGGCGCGGCCGGGGCTCCGTCGGCCGCGGTGCAGGCGCTCCTCCGCCAGGCCGCCGGCCACTACGACCGCGCCCGTGCCGCGCAGCGCGCCGACGATTGGGCGACCTATGGCGAGGAGATGCGGCGGCTCGGCGAGGTGCTCCGGCGGCTGCGGGCGGATACGCCGGAGGCGGCGCCGCCGCGCTGACGGGCGCTCGGCGCTCGGCGCTCGGCGGTCCGGCATCGCGGGAGGGACGACGCCGCGCGCCTGGCCGGCATCGACGACGAGGGGTAAACCGCGGATCACACGGATCGGGCGGATCACGCGGATCGGTCCTGGATCGGGCAGGGCGTCTCGCTCCACGAACGCTGAAGAATTGGGGAACGGCTCGGCGCTCGAGCCGCCTCGCGCCTCGCGGAGCGCTCCGCGTGATCCCTTGGATCTGCCTGATCCGCGGTTCACCAGCTCGTCGATGCCCGCCGGTCGTCGATGCTCGCCCGTCGTCGATGCCCGCCCGCGCTGGTGCGTTTGCACCATGTCCGGGCGCCCGCACCCCGTGTAGCTTGGTCGTGCCACTGCACCCCGCCCACCGCCGCTCCGCCCGCTCATGAAGCGCATTCTCGTCGTCGAGGACAACGCCGACCTGGCCGAGGGCCTCCGCCGCAACCTCGAGCGGGAGGGGCACCGCGTCTCCGTCGCGCCGACCGCCGCCGACGCGCTCGCCCTCGCGATGCGCGAGGTCCCGGACCTCGTCGTCCTCGATCTCGGCCTCCCCGACCGCGACGGCTACCACGTGCTCGAGCAGATGCGCGCGCGCGGCTGCGGGAGTCCGGTGCTCATTCTCTCGGCGCGCGGGCTCGAGGCCGACAAGGTGCGCGGCTTCCGGCTCGGCGCCGACGACTACGTGACGAAGCCCTTCGGCGTCGTCGAGCTGATGGCGCGGGTGGACGCGCACCTGCGGCGCGGCGCCGGCGGGAACGGCGCGCACGGCGCGGGACTGAGCGACGACGTCCTGCGCGAGCGGCACGGGCTCACCGAGCGGCAGATCGAGGTCGCGCGCCTCCTCGCGCAGGGCTGCTCGAACGCGGAGATCGCGGAGTCGCTCGGCATCGCCGTCCTCACCGCGCGCAACCATACCGACCAGGTGCTCCTCAAGCTCGGCGCGGCGACGCGCGCGCGCGTCGGCGCGATCCTGCGCGGCCAGGCGACGTGATCGCGGCGCGCGGGGCGGGCGGACGCGCGCGCGCCTGGCGCGACCGCGTCGGCGAGATGAGCTCGCGCTCCGCGATCGTCACGGCGACGCTCGCCGGGCTCGTCCTCGTCTCGGCGGCCGGCGCGTGGACGGTGCGTGAGTCCTGGCACGAGCACCAGCGCGCCGTCGAGGCCGCGCTCGACGGCTACGCGGCGTACACGGCGCGCGCCTTTCATCAGGGAGCGATGGCCGAGAACCATCTGCTGCGCGCGCAGTCGATGGCGGCGGTGACCGGCGCGGCCACGGACCGGGAGGAGCTCACGCTGGCGCGGTTCGCGGCCTCCGTCCGGCGCGTGATGGATCCCGCGGTCGCGCTCGGCGACGATCCCATGCGCGGCTTCTTCCGGATCGGCGCGCGCAGCGGGCGGTACGAGGCGATCGAGGCGGCCGCCGACACGGCCGCGGAGCGCGTCCTGCGCGAGGCGGTCGCCGTCCGCCGCGCGGCGCTCGACACCGCCGTGCTTCCCGGGTTCGCCGTCGTCGACATCCCCGCGGGGCGCGCCTCCTCCGTCTTCGCGCTCCAGCGAACGGCGAGCGGCGCGCCGGTGGCCGTCTACGGCTTCACGCTCTCCTGGAAGGAGTCGTTCCCCCCACTGGCGGAGCGTGTGCTGCGGCGGACGATCGTCGTCCCGCCCTCGTACTTCGATGCCGACGCCGAGCGCGACGTCCCGGTGGCCGCCGACTCGCTGATCGCCATCCGCATGGTGGACGACGCGGGGTGGGAGTTCTACCGCTCGCCCGTGCAGTACGAGTCCTCCGCGAGCGGCTCCTTCCGAGGGGGGAACTCGCCGCTCACGGTCCACGCCACGCTGCACCCGGCGCTCGCCGCGCAGCTCCGCGCGTCGATGCTCAACGACACGCGCCGGACGCTCCAGTTCGCGCTCCCGATCCTCACGCTCCTCCTCGCCGCGGCCACCGTGCTGCACCTGCGCCGCGAGCGCGAGCTCGTCCGCGCGCGGCGCGACTTCGTGGCGAGCGTCTCCCACGACCTGCGGACGCCGCTCGCGCAGATCCGCATGTTCAGCGAGACGCTCCTCCTCGGGCGCGAGGAGAACGAGGAGGAGCGGATGCGCTGGCTCGCCGTCATCGGGCGCGAGTCCCGCCGCCTCGGCGACCTCGTCGAGAACATTCTCCTCTTCTCGCACATCGACGCCGCGCGCGTCCGCCTCGAGCCGGAGCGCACCGACCTCGGCGAGCTGGTCGAGGAGATCGTCGAGGCGTACGTCCCGGTGGCGGTCTCGCTCCACATGCGCATCGTCGCCGACGCGCCCTCGCGCATCTTCGCGGTCGTCGACGCGCGGGCGCTGCGGCAGGTCGTCGTCAACCTGATCGACAACGCGCTGAAGTACGGACCGACGGGGCAGACCGTGACGGTCGAGGTCGAGCGCGAGGGGACGACGGCGCGCATCGCGGTCTCCGATCAGGGCCCCGGCGTCCCCGCCGCGGACCGCACGCGGCTCTGGCGTCCCTTCGTGCGCCTCGAGCGCACGGCGTCGGCCGCCGCGGGGAGCGGGATCGGACTCTCCGTCGTGCGCACGCTCGTCGAGCAGCACGGCGGCTCCGTGCGCGTCGAGGACGCCGCCGGCGGCGGCGCGCGCTTCGTCGTCGAGCTGCCCCTGGCGCCGACGACCGCCCTCCCCGCCGCCGACCAGCCGCGCCTCGCCGCGCGCTGACCCGCGCGCGCCGGCCGGCGCGCGCCGCGGCCCCGAAAGATGGTGCACTTGCACCATGTCTCCCGCGCCGCCGCGCCGTACTCATTCTCCGTCCACCGTGGCACACTCACGACCGGCACGTCGCGACCCTCGTCGCGAGGAGCTCATATGACATCGATCGTCCGGCGGCGCGCGATGCCCGCCCTGTCTTCGCTGATCGCCCTCACCGCGCTCGCGCTCGCCGGCTGCGGCGACGGGGGCGCTCCCCTCGCACCGCAGACACCGCCCGCCGTCGCCTCCGTCGCCGTGTCGCCGAGCGCGCACACGCTCGCCGAGGGCGGCACCGTCGCGCTGCAGGCGACGCCGAAGGACGCGGACGGCGCCTCCGTCTCGCGCGTCGTCGCGTGGACGACGAGCGACGGCGCCATCGCGAGCGTGACGCAGCAGGGCATCGTCACCGCCGTCTCGGAGGGGACGGCGACGATCACCGCGACGGCGGACGGAAAGGCGGGCGAGGCGATGATCACGGTGACGCCGGCCGCGGCGCCGGCACCGGCGGTCGCCGCGGTCACGCTCGACGCCGACGAGGCGACGCTCGACGAGGGCGAGACGCGGCAGCTCGTCGCCACGCCGCGCGATGCGCAGGGCGAGCCGATCGAGGGGCTCGGCATGCAGTGGACGTCGAGCGACGAGGGGATCGCGCGCGTCGGCGCGCTCGGGCTCGTCACGGCGATCCGCCCGGGGACGGTGACGATCACCGTGACCGTCCACGGGAAGACGGCGCAGGCTGCCGTCGCCGTCACCGCGCAGTACGGCTTCGACCTCCTCTACGGGGGACCGGGCGACGACGAGGCGTGGGAGAGCTTCCGCCTCGACATCCGCGACGCGGAGGCCGCGCGCGTGCGCGTGAGCCCCGCCGGCGCCTGGGCGGGCACGCCGCGCCCGTCGCCCGACGGCTCGCTCCTCGCCTTCACGGGGCGCATCGACGGCGTGCACGGCATCTACATCGCGAACGCGGACGGCACCGCGCCGCGGCTCCTCGTGGGCGCCGATGCCGGCGTCGTCGGCGAGGCGACGTGGTCGCCCGACGGGACGCGGCTGGCGTACACTCGTCAGGCGACGCCGTCGACGCAGCCCGAGGTCTGGGTCGTGGACGCCGACGGCACCGACGCCGCGAGCCTCACCGCCGGCCTCGGCGGGAGCGGTCAGGCGATGCCGGCGTGGTCGCCGGCGCTCGGGGACGGGACGTCGCGCATCGCCTTCGCGCACGACGTGAACGGGACGCCGAGCATCTGGAGCATGCGCCCCGACGGCAGCGACAAGCGCCAGCTCACCGAGGGCGCGGCCGACATCCAGCCCGCCTGGAGCCCGGATGGCGCGACGATCGCCTTCCAGCGCACGACGGCGGCGATCGTCGGCGACCTCTGGCTGGTGGACGCCGATGGCGCGAACGAGCGCGGCCTCGTGACGGGACTCGCGGGGTCGCAGTGGGCGCCGGCCTGGAGTCCGGATGGCAGGCTCGTCGCCTTCGCCTCCGAGCACGAGACGTTCGGCCAGGGGCTCGAGGACGAGATCTACACCGTCTGGGCCGACGGATCGAAGCTCGCGCGGCGGACTTCGGGCGGCGCGAGGACGCCGGCATGGATCGTTCGCTGATCCTTCCCGCTCACCCAACCCCGCAGTGGAGGTTCACATGATGCTTCGCCACACGGTCCTGCTCGCCGCCGCGTTCTCCCTCGCCGCCTGCGACGACGACGAGCCGACCGGGATCACGAATCCCGCCTTCGTACGGGTCATCAACGCGTCCCCCGCGACGACGTCGCTCGACGTCGTCGTGGACGGACGGCTCGTCGAGTCGAGCCTCGCCTTCGGCGAGTCGTCGGACATCTGCGTCCAGGTCCCGGCGGGCGACCAGACGGTGACGCTGCGCGACGATGGCGCGACGATCGCGATGGTCGATGCGACCTTCGTCACCGGCGACCGGTACGCGCTCGTGCTCACGGGCACGGCGGGGGCGGACGCCGAGGCGGTCGTCGTCGAGGACCGGCCGACGCCGGCGGTGCCGGGCGGCTTCCAGTTCGTCCGCTTCGTGAACGCGACCGGCGAGACCGGACAGGTCTACTACACCGAGCCGGCGGAGGACATCGAGGACACGCCGACGTTCATCGTGGACCCCGGCGAGGTGACCGCGTTCGCACAGCGCCCGGAAGAGCAGACGCGGACGCGGTTCTACGCCGGCACGGTGTCGCCGCCGCCCGGCGAGGCGCTCGCCGACTTCACGCTCGACGCGCTCCCCACGAGCCGCACCGGGACCGTCGTCGTCACGGGGGACGTCGAGGGCTTCGGCGCGACCGGGTTCTACGTCGCGCGCTGCACCTGACGCGGCGGGCGGGTCCGTCGCGTACGAAGAAGGAATCGGCTCCTCGCGGGTCCGGCACGTACGAAAAGGGAATCGGATGCATCCGATGGATCGGATGCATCCGATTCCCTTTTCGTGGCAACTGTAGGCGGTCGGAAGCTGTCGGCGGCGAGAACCCGTCGGCGGTGAGAGGCTGTCCGCCGTGAGATCATGCCGAGCACCGCGGGAACGCCGCGTCCGGTGCCCTCGCTACCGCGGGAACGAGACCAGGCTCTCGTGCCCCTCGCGGTCCACCGCCGCCACGCCGAAGAAGTAGTTGTCGATGATGACGCCCTCGAGCGTGTGCTCGGTGACGTTCCCGACGAAGCGCGACCGCGTCCAGTTCACCTCGCTCGGCTTCCGCCAGTAGATCCGGTAGCCCGCGAGGTCCGGCGCGCGCACCGCCTTCCACCGCAGCGTCGGCGACGGGCGTACGGCACCGCGGATCGTCACCGAGTCCGGCGCCGGCGGCGCCCAGGCGAGCGAGATCAGCGTCGCCGCGTCGAGCGCGGTCATCGCCGCCGCGTAGTCGAAGTTCACCCCCTCGACGACGTCGCCGTAGGCGACGCCGTTCTCCGTGCGCAGGTCCTGGTGCTGCCGGTCGTAGTGCTCGTGCGCCTCCATCAGGCGGACCGCGGCGAATCCCTCGTTGAAGAAGGGCGTGTGGTGCCCGCCGCGGCCGTAGCGGTCGAGCCGGTAGATGATCTCGACGTCGAGGTTGGGGAAGTAGACGTCGGCGACGCGGTCGATGTAGCGCGCGAGCTGGCGCGACGGCGTGTCGAGCTCGCCGCCCGTGGTGAGGATGCGGCGCAGCTCCTGGGGGGTCGTCGTCGGCGGGAGCCCCGGCGCGAAGACGCGGGCCATCGTGTTCTCGATGACGCCATCGATCCCCTCGATGTTCCCGACCATGTCGTTGTTGATGACGGCCGCGAGCCGCCACCCCTGCGCCTTCGCGTGGCGCGCGAGGATCCCGCCGCCGAAGAGCCCCTGCTCCTCGCCGGAGAGCGCGGCGTAGACGATCGACGCGTCGGGACGGTGGCGCGTGAGCAGGCGCGCGGCCTCGAGCGTCGCGGCGATCCCGCTCGCGTTGTCGTTCGCGCCCGGCGAGTCCGCGGTCGCGTTCATGACGTCGGTGACGCGCGAGTCGATGTCGCCGCTCAGCAGGACGTAGCGCCCCGGATCGGTCGCCCCGCGCTGGATGGCGACGACGTTCACGATGTTCACGCCCTGCCTGATGCGCGACTGCGGGTCTCCGCGCACGACGTCGGAGACGTAGCGCACCTCGAGGCACCCGCCGCACGCCTGCGAGATGCGCCGGAACTCGTCGAAGATCCACCGCCGCGCCGCGCCGATGCCGCGCGTCGCCGAGAGGGTGTCGGAGAGCGTGTGCCGCGTCCCGAACCCGGCGAGGGTGCGGATGTCGCGCTCGATGCGCTCCGCCGACGCGGCCTCCACGATCGCATGGATGCGCGGATCCTCGAACGATGGCACGTCCGTCGGCATCGCCGCCGTCTGCGCGACGGCGAGCGCCGGAACGACGAATGTGAGGGCGAACAGGGCGGGGCGGACTCGGGGCACTGACACCTCCGGCGACTGGGTTCGGCGCGCCGCTCGGGGCGGCGCTCGTCGAGTCGGATGGTGTCGCGGCGGGACGGTCGGGGGCAAGTGGCGGGTGCACTGCCGCTCGAGGCCACACCGAGGAGGGGTGAACCGCGGATTGCGCGGATTCATCTCATCCACGCCGATCGCTCCCCATGGCGCGAGAGACCGTCGTGGCGGAGCCGTTGAATGATGGGGGTGCGCTTGGGCAGCCTGGTGTACCGGCGCGACGAGTGGTGAGCGCCGAGCATTTCCCCCAAGGCATTCACGGCTCGTGGCGCGACGCACTCGACCCGCGCACGGCACCTTGCTCCGCGGATCTCCGCGGCTCCGCGTGAACCACACAGCCGACAGGCGGCGTCCCGCCGACGAGCGGCGTCAGGCGCACCGGCCCCGCGAGCGGCTCCCTCACGCGACCTCCGGCATTCCCCCGACGCCCGTCGCGGGGAGTCGCCGACGTGCCGCTGCACCCCGGCGCGCGCATCTTCCGGGCGTGGCTCGTCGCCACGCACATCACCGGAGGTCACCGTGCGATCGTCCGTCGCAGTGCTTCTCGCCGCGTTGCTCCTCGCCGCTCCCGCGTCGCGCGCCGACGCGATCCCCGCCTTCGCGCGCAAGTACGGGGTCAGCTGCTCCACCTGCCACTTCCCGGTGCCGCGGCTCAACGCGTTCGGGGAGCGCTTCGCCGGAAACGGCTTCGAGTTCGCGCCCGGCGAGATGCCGCGCGACACGATCGCCACCGGCGATCCGCTGCTCCGCCTGCAGCGCGACATTCCGCTCGCCGTCAGGCTCGATGCCTACCTCACCGCGCTCTCGCGCCGCTACGAGGGGCAGGTCGTCGTCGACCAGCAGCTGCCGTGGGTCGTGAAGGTGCTGAGCGGCGGGCAGATCGCCGACCGGATCAGCTACTACGTGTACTTCCTCGCCTCCGAGCGCGGCGAGGTCGCCGGGCTCGAGGACGCGTACGTCCAGTTCACCGACGTCGGCGGTTCCACCGTGGACCTCCTCGCCGGGCAGTTCCAGGTCTCGGACCCGCTCTTCAAGCGCGAGCTGCGGCTCGAGGTCGAGGACTACCAGGCGTACCGGGTGCGCGTCGGCGACACGCGCGCCGACCTCACCTACGATCGCGGCCTGATGGCGCTCTGGTCGCCGCGCGATGGGACCGACCTCGCCCTCCAGGTCGTGAACGGGCAGGGGCTCGCCGCGGCCGACAACCAGCGGGAGTACGACGCCGACGGCTTCAAGAACGTCGGACTGCGCCTCTCGCAGGACGTCGGTCCGCTGCGGCTCGGCGTCTTCGGTTACTACGGCGAGGAGCGCGCGGACGGAGCGACGAGCCGCATCCGCGTCTTCGGGCCGGACGGCACGCTTCCCCTCGGCGACGTCGGCGAGCTGAACTTCCAGCTCCTGCGCCGCTGGGACAGCGACCCGTTCCTCGGCAGCTGCTCGGTGGCGACGCCGTGCCCCGGCGGCGCGACCGCGCCCTTCTCCACGACGGTGGACGCCGCGATGGCGGAGCTCCTCGTCTGGCCGGGCGGCCCGAACGGCCGCTGGTACGCCGCTGGGCTCTTCAACTGGATCGAGACGGACGATCCGGTCGTCTCACTCCGGCTCGGAGAGCAGGACACCGCCCCCGGCTTCCTCGAGCGGTATCGCGTGGGAAGCCTCGGGCTGCACTATCTGCTCCGCCGCAACGTGCGGCTCGTCGGCGAGGGCGGGTGGGACTTCGACCGGGACCAGGCGCGGCTCGTGACGGGCTTCTCGCTCGCCTTCTGACGCGCTCCCCGAGGAGGAGGAGATGACGATCGCACACGACCACCGGACGATGCGCATCGCGCACGGCGTGCTCGTCGCACTGCTCGTGCTCGCGCTCCTGTTCGCGCTGCTGACGCTCACCGCGCGCCCCGCCTACGGGCAGGCCGCCGACAGCACGTCCTCCGCGCTGATCGCGCGGGGCGACAGCATCTTTCACGGCCGCGTCGGCGGCGCGCTCTGCGCGACCTGCCACGGCCCGCGCGGCGCCGGGATCCCCGGCCTCGCGCCGCGGCTCTCCGACGCGCGCTGGCTGCACGGCGACGGCGGGATGGACTTCCTCGCCCGCATCATCGGGTCGGGAGTCGCGAAGCCGAAGGAGAACGCCGGCATGATGCCTCCCTTCGGCGGCACGCCGCTCACCCCGGAGCAGCACCGCGCGGTGGCGGCCTACGTGCACTCGCTCCGCGCGTCGGCGACCCGCTGAGCGTGGCGCGGCCGGGGCCGGCGGGCGCCGCAGACATTACCGAATGTGCATACAGTCGTGTAATGCTTTCGCCCGCCGCGTTCGGCGGATCGCCCGACTGAGCCGCCGCCCTGGAGCCGCCACCTTTCCATCGTGCGCGCGACGTCGCGCGCCGACATCGCCGCCCCGTCGGGCGGCACGGCCGGCACCGCCGGCCAGGAGGATTCCATGAGATCGGCCATGCTTCACCGGATCGGCGCCGCCGTGCTCCTCGGCGTCGTCGCCGCGACCGCGCTCCCCGCACAGGGGACCGGCCAGGGCGCCGGGCAACAGGGACGCCCCGCACAGGCGGGACAGCAGCAGGGGCAGGGGCAGCAAGGGCAGCAGGCGGCGCAGGCCGCCCAGCAGCAGCGCCAGCAGGAGCATCGCATGGCGCAGATGCAGGAGGAGGCGCAGCGGATGAGCCGCATCCACGACCGCGCCGCCCAGCTCGCGCAGCAGATGCGGCGCGACATGGACCGGAACCAGGCCCGCGTCACCGAGCGCGACCGGCTCATGCTCCGCTCGTGCGAGGCGCTCGGCGCCTCCGCGCAGCAGATGCAGCAGCTCGCCGAGCGCGCGCGCGACATGCAGCGCGACCGCACCCTCGCGAACGATCGCGACATGCAGCGCGACATGGAGCGGCTCCGCCAGCACCTGCACGTGATGTCGGGCGAGATGGACGGCACGCTCCAGACCATGGAGCGGATGCAGAAGCGCCTGCACGCGCAGGCGCCGTGAGGAGGCGGCCATGCGCGATCGCATCGATCGCCGCTGGCGCCGGGTGTTCCTCTTCCTCGCCGGGGCGCAGCTCGCCCCGGCGATGACCGCCCCCGGAGCGCAGCAGGTGACGTACACCGGCTCGCTCCACGGGGCGAGCGGCGACTACATCTTCACGGAGCGCACCTCCAGCGTCGCGCTCGTCAGCGGGCTCGCCCTCGAGCTCGGGCGGCTGCACCTCTCCGCGACCGTCCCGCTGCTCCTCCAGAGCGCACCCTGGGTGACGACCGGCGGCGCGGGGCCGGTGCCGACCGGCGGCCCGCGGTACGAGAGCGTCGCCGAGTGGTCGGGGCGGGGCGGCCGGCAGCACGGCCGGATCACGCTTCCCGCCTCGGCGGAGCCGAGCGAGGTCGGGATCGGCGATCCGATGCTCTTCGCCGGCGTGTCGCTCGTCGAGGGCGGCGCGGGGCCGGGCGTGAGCCTCGAGGGCGCGGTGAAGGCGCCCGTCGCCGACGTGGCGCGCGGGCTCGGTACGGGAGAGTGGGACTACGGCGCGGGGCTCGGCGCCTCGCTCCCGTTCGGGCGGACGGCGCTCTACCTCGACGGCATGTACTGGGTGCTCGGCGACATGCCCGGCCTGCCGCTGCGCGACGTCCTCTCCTGGAGCGGCGCGATCGGGCGCATCTTCCGTGACGGCGAGTGGTCCGCGCTCGCCTCGGTGTCGGGCTCCGGTGCGACGATCGAGGGGAGCGACGCGCCCGTGCAGGCGGGGGTGATGCTCGGCCGCCGCTGGGCGTCGGGACGCACGATCTCCGCGTCGCTTTCCGTCGGGCTCACGGAGTCCGCGTCCGACGTCGCCGGCTCCGTCGGCTGGCGGGTCCCGCTCTCGCGCGCGCCGTAGCGCTCGCGTGCCCCGCTCAGAGCACCCGCGACATGCCGTGCGCCGCGAGCTCGAGCCCCTTCTGCCACACCGGCCGCTTGCGGAAGGTCTCGAGCTCGATTTCCGTCGCGTGCTCGAGGTCCGCGAGGAAGAGCTCCTCGAGCCGCGCGGCGACGCCCGCGTCCTCCGCGAGCAGCGTACACTCGTCGTTGAAGGCCATCGAGCGGTTGTCGAGGTTCATCGTCCCGACCATCCCCCAGATGCCGTCGACGACCATCGTCTTCGCGTGGATCATGTCGGGATCGTACTCCCAGATGCGCACGCCGCAGCCGAGCAGCTCCTCGTAGCGCGCGCGCGCGGCGAGGTACGTCGAGCGCACGTCGGAGTTCGGCCCGGGACAGAGGACGCGGACGTCGGCGCCGCGGCGCACGGCGTCCTTCATGAAGAGCCGGATGTCGTCGTCGGGGACGAAGTACGCGTTCGTGATCCAGAGCCGCTTGCACGCCCCGTTCACCGTCAGCGCGATGAGGCGCTCGGCCGCCGTGCTCCCGGCGCTCGGCGGCGCGTGCAGCACCGCGGCGAGCGCGCCCGGCGTCTCGTCCTCCCCCTCGGCCGCCTCCTCCGTCTCCTCGGTCCCCTCGCCCCACCAGCGGCGCCCGATGATCAGCTCCCCCGTCGCCTCCGCCCAGCAGGAGCCGAAGGTCGCGAGCAGCCGCGTCACGGCGGGTCCGGTGAAGCGCGCGTTCGTGTCGCGCCAGCTCCCCTTGTGCCGCCCGTCGCCGAGCCACTGGTCGTCGAGCCCGAAGCCGCCCGTCCACCCGATCTCCCCGTCGATGACGATCGCGCGGACGTGGGCGCGGTGGATCATCCGGTGGAGCATGTGCGGGCGGAAGGCGCGGAACTTCGCGACCTCGACGCCGGCCGCCTTCAGCGACTCGATCCATGCCTCGTCGAGCGACGAGCCGAAGGCGTCGAGGAGGAGGAGCGTCTCGACGCCGGCGCGCGCGCGGTCGACGAGCGCGTCGCGGAGCATGTCGGCGACGCGTCCGGGGTTGGCGAAGTACATCTGCACGGCGACGAAGCGGCGCGCCGCGCGGATGTCGGCGAAGAAGCGCGGATAGGTCGCGTCGCCGCAGTCGAAGATCTCGATCTCGTGTCCCGGCCGCATCGTCGTGCCGACGTACGCCTCGAGCGTGCGGCGGAAGAGCGGCTCGCCGACCGGCGGCGGCTCGCCGTCGCCCCGCGCGACGACCTCGCTCACCGGCGTCCCGCGCGTGGCCGCGAGGATCGCGAAGGCGGCGAGCCCCGCGAGGAGGACGAGGCCGACGACGACGAGGACGGTCGCGATCATTCCGCCCGCTCCGCGCTCACAGCGCGCCGTCCTCCCACGGTCCGCGGATCGCCACGGTCACCCCTTTCTCCTGCCCCGCGTCGACGTACGAGCCCATGATGTTGACGAAGAGGGTCCGGCCATCGGGCGCGAAGCAGGCGCCGGCGAACTCCGTGGCGTTGAGGCGGTTCTCCGCGAAGTCGAAGATCCGCCCGTCGCGGGTGAGCCCGCGGATGAACTGCGTCCCGCCGCCGTCCTCGCAGATCACGATCCCGCCGCGCGGGCTCACCGTGATGTTGTCGGGGTAGTCGAGCATCTCGGGCGATGGCGACTCGAAGACGAGCGCGAGGTCGCCGCGGTCGGGGCCGCGCGGCCGGTAGTGCCAGACCTGCCCGCAGAGCGCGTCGCCGCCGTTCGTCGCGTGGAAGAAGACGCCGTCGTCCCCCCACCAGCACCCCTCGAGTCGCGTGAAGCGCGCGCCCCCCTTCGTGAAGCCCTGCGAGAAGACGGCGCCGGTGTCGACCGAGGCACCTGGCGGGTCGGCGTCGTCGATGTCCACCCAGACCGCCGGGAGCCGCTCGCCCATGCGCTGGCCGTCGGCGGCGTCGTAGTTCGGCTGTCCATCGATCGCGAGCATCTGCAGCTTTCCTCCGGCGGCGAGCGCCGTCGGGCGTGTCGGGAGGAATCGGTAGAAGCCGGAGAGCTGGCGATCCTCGGTCTCGTAGACGATCCCCGTCGTCGGGTCCACGGCGACCGCCTCGTGCACGAATCGGCCCATCGACTTCAGCGGCTGCGCCGGCCGCTCCTCCTCGGCGGAGGCGCGGACCTCGAAGATGTAGCCGTGGTCCGCACCCCACCCGTTCACCATCCCCTCGGTCGTCTCCTCGCACGAGAGCCACGTCCCCCACGGCGTCGGTCCTCCGGCGCAGTTGACGATCGTCCCGGACAGGCTGACGAAGTCGCGCACGAGCTCCGGCGTGCCGTCGGGCGCGATGCGCACCTCGAGCGACGTCGTGCCGCCGCCGCCGAGGGGATCGTACGCCTTCGCCGGGTCCCCCTTGAGCCGCGCGGTCGCGGGGGAGTCGCGGTTCTCGTGATTGCGGACGAGCCGGATGTTGCCGTTCGGGAGCGGGAACGCCGCCATCCCGTCGAAGGCGCAGGGGGTCGAGGTGCCGTCGGACATCGGCTTCCCCGTCCAGCTCAACACCGTGTAGATGAACCCTTCCGGGAGGGCGAGCTCGCGCCCGGCGCTGCGCAGCGAGCCGTAGCCGCCGTTGCCGGGTCGCGCCCGACGCGGCACGGTCGAGCGGCGTCCGCTGCTGCGGGACGCGGCGGTCGCGCCGGCGCAGGCGACGAGCCCCTGGAGGGACGGCGCCAGGAGGGCGGCGCCGGCGAGGGCCGTCGTGCTGCGCAGGAAGCGCCGTCTGCTCTGGTCGGTCATGCCGCGTCCTCGTCGCGTCTCGTGCCCTGGTCCATGGCCCGTCGTGGCCGACGGACGCTCGCTCCGGCCGCGCCCGACACGCAAGGGGGGAAGACGACCACGGCGGCGGTGGAAGCCCGACGCCGCTGCAGCGTTCCCCCGATTCGCGGCGGCGCGCGCCGCCGGTACACTACGACGGAGAGATCTTCCCGAGAGGACCGACCATGCTCGACGACCTCTTTTCCACGCTCGATGCGCCGGCGCTCTTCGAGTGGCTCGCGCGCTTCTTCATGTACGGCGCCGTCGTCCTCCTCGCCGTCGTCTGCGTCGCCGGCCTGATCGACGTGATGCTCACGACGCTGCGCGGTCCGCACGGGCACGAGGAGCACCCGCAGGTGGCCGGTCCGTAGCGGCCCGTCAGAACCGCTCGCCCGCCGCCTCCCGCGCCTTGCTCCCGAGCGGGCGGATGCGCGTCCACATCGTGTGGAAGAAGAGCAGGATCGCGAGGACCTGGCCGAGACCGAAGACGACCACCGCCCAGCGCAGCGCGGCATCGTCCACCGTCGGGCGCAGCAGCTCGCCGGCGACGCGTCCGGCCGTCGAGATCGCGAGGATCCAGTACGCCGCCTCCGCCGCGCGCGGGCTGTAGCGCACGTCGGCCCGGTCCGGGCGCGGGAAGAGCCAGAGGGCGACGCCGAGGATCATGTGCATGACGAAGCCGACGAGGAGCGCGTGCGTGTGCGCGCTCGTCTCGTACGGCGAGGGGAAGCGACCGAGAAGCTCGCGTCGCACGAGCATCCACGCGCCGACGAGGAGCCCAGCGGCGAGGAAGACGATCCCCGTCTTGATGTAGCGCCTGACGAGCGTGTGCATGTCCGGTCCGGGCGCGGCGCGTCAGACCCGCCGGCCCATCGTCACGATCGGCGCGTCGGTCGTCCGGGGCTTCGTCGCGCGCGCCGCCGCCGCGGCGCCGGCGCCGAGCGTCCGCCAGATGTTCCAGGCGAAGGCGTAGGCGCCGAGCGCGGAGAGGACGCCGCCGGTGACGAGAATCGGCGTCGCGATGCCGAGCATCGACGGGCTCACGCGCAGGACGAGGCCCGCGGCCATCAGGGCGAGCCCCGCGTTCGCCACCCACCAGTGCGCGGCGGCGAGCCGCCGGTCGTGGAGCGGCGCGCCGGAGAAGCGCGGGATGACGTGGTAGGCGACGCCGAAGATCATCATCGTCACGAACCCGAGCAGGTTCATGTGGATGTGGACGGTGCGGTAGATCGTCCACGCGGGGTGCGCGGCCATCGCCACGCCGAGCGTGACACCGATGGCGAGCCACGTGACGCTCGACTTGAGGAAGGCGCGAACGAACCAGTCCATCACGCCTCCTTCGCCGCGGCCCGCTGATGGATCGGCTGGTTGCCGGGGCGCGGCGTGATCGCCGCGAGGAGGAGGAGCTCGCCGTCGGTGGCGCGCATCCCGTGCAGCTCCTCGGGCGCGTACGCCACGACGTCGCCGGCGGCGACCTCGCGCTCGGCGTCGCCGCCGGAGAGGGTGCCGCGCCCCTCGAGCACGGTGAGCAGCACGCTCGACGGGCTGCGGTGCGGCGGCACGGCCTGTCCCGGCGCGAGCCGGAAGACGACGAGCCGCACGTCGGCGGTGTCGAGGAGGACCGCCGTCGCGGGGCGCGCCTCGACGGCGGACACGGCGGCGCGCGCCGCGGCGCGCGGGTCGAGGGCGATCATCGGACGGCCTCCGCCGCGATCGACCGCGCGATCGACCGCGCGATCGCGTCGACGAGCGTCGAGACGGGGACGCCGATGTCCGCGGCCGCCTCCGCGAGCGACGACGCACCGCCGCAGCATGTGTCCACGCCGTGCGCGTTGAGGGCGCCGACGGATGCGGGCCAGCGGCGCAGGATCTCGTTGACGGAGAGGTCGGGGAGGCTCGTGAAGTCGGTCATGTTATGAATATGTGGGTCGAGGTTCGTCGTGGTGGTGTGAGTGCCTCGTGCGGAGGGGCGCAACGTCCGCGCGCTCGTCCGAGCGCCGCGGCCGCGGCCCGCTCGCGCCGTCTCACTCGAGCGCCCGCGCGATGGCGGACGCCGTCGTCGCGATCGGCTCGTCGAGCCCGGGGCGGCGGTGCGCCACGATCCCCTCGGCGTCGAGAACCGTGATCGCGTTCGTGTGCGCGACCTCGCCGTCCGGGAGCGCCTGGTAGCTGACGCCGAGCGTGACGGCGAGCTCGCGCACCGCATCGTCCGCGCCGGAGAGGAGCGTCCAGCGCGAGAGATCGAGCTGCGCGTCCGCCCCCCACTCGGCGAGGCGGCCCGGCGTGTCGCGCTCCGGGTCGATCGACACGAGCACGAAGCCGACGTCGTCGCGGCGCGACGCCGGAAGCGCCGCCTCGATCGCCTTGAGGTCGCGGAGGATGAGCGGGCAGGTGGTGTGGCAGCTCGTGTAGACGAAGGCGACGACGCGCACCCGGCCGGCGAGCGCCGGGAGGCGGAGCGTGTCGCCGGCCTGGTCGTGCCAGCGCGAGTGGAGCCCGTAGACGGAGTAGCGCTCCTCCGCCGCGTCGGCGGCCGCCGCGCCGCGCCCGCCCGCCGCCGCCGCGTGCGCCCGGACGTCGGGGGAGCGCGAGCAGCCCGCGGCGAGGGCGAGGGCGGCGAGCGAGAGAGGAAGGAGGCGTCGCATCGTGGGCTCGGCGTCGGGTCGGGGCGTGGTCGAAGGCGTCGGCGTCGGGCGCGTCGTCAGGCGGCGCAGCGGAAGCCGAGGGACTCGGCGCTGCTGCGGCCCGTGAGACCGGCGCGGAAGGCGAAGCGGAGGAAGGCGGCGTAGTTGCCGGGGTCGAGCGCGCCGATCGCGGCGCTCGCGCAGTACGCGCCGTGGTCGCGCCCGCCGACGCCCCGCGAGTCGTCGGAGACGAGGACGGAGTTGAAGTCCTCCACCCACTCCCACGCGAGTCCGTGGAGTCCGCGGACGCCGTAGACGTTGCGAAAGCCCGCCGTCGTCTGCGGAAGCGGGCGGGGGCGCGCCGCGTACAGCGAGACGAGGCGCTGGATGAAGGCGGGGTCGCCGGACGCATCGCGCCGCGACTCGCTCGCCGCGGCCGCGTACTCCCACTCGTGCACCGTCGGGAGCCGCTTGCCGAGCGACGCGCAGTAGGCGCGCGCGGCGTGCCAGGAGACGTTCGTCACCGGGCGGCGCACGTCGTCCGCATCGCCGGCGTCGAGGTCGCCGCGCCAGTCGGCGAGGTAGCCGCGGCGGTCGGCGTGGAGCGGCGCGACCGCGGAGCGGCGCCAGCGCGGCTCCGCGCGCACGAAGGCGAGGAACTCGCCGCGCGTCACCGCGTCGCGATCGAGGAGGAAGCTGCGCACGACGACGGAGTCGGTGCCGCGCACGCCGTAGAGTGGTCGATACGCCCCCGCCGGCAGGCGCACCATGCCGGACCGCGCGCTCCCGCCGGGCGCCGCCGCGAGCGCGGCGGGCGCGAGGAGGAGGGCGAGGAGGGCGAGGGTGGCGGGGCGGGGGAGGGGCATCGGGGGACGGGCTCGGGGATCAGGGTCAGGGACAGGGTCAGGGGCAGGCTCAGGGACCAGGCTCAGGGACCAGGCTCAGGGACCAGATTCAGGGACCAGGGTCGGGGATCGGACGCGCCGTTCCGGTCCCCGGTCCCCGGTCCCTGCTTCACGGTCCCCGGTCCCTGCTCCTCAGTGCGCCGCCATCGGGAGGCCCTTCACCTGCGAGTAGACGCGGAGGTCGTCGTCGCCGGTGATCGTCAGCATCCCGAGCGCACCCTTGTTGAAGGCGCGGAAGATCGAGTGGTCGACGAGCACCAGGTTCCCCGGCTTCTCGGCGCGGAACTCGACGATCGCCGAGCCGCCCGCGGGGACGAGCGTCGTCTGCACGTTGCGCTGCGAGACCATCGTCCCGCCCTCGCCGTACACGTTGTCGAACACCTCGCCGATCACGTGGAAGGAGCTGACGAGGTTCGGGCCGCCGTTGCCGACGAAGAGGCGGATCGACTCGCCGACCTTCGCCTGGAGGGCGTTGTCGCCCGTGAGCGCGCCGACCGAGCCGTTGAAGACGACGTGCGTCGGCTGCTCCGCGGCGCCCTTCTCCATGTCGAGCGTGTAGATCGTGCCGGCCGAGTCCCTCTTCGCGTAGAACTCGCTCTGCATCACGTAGAACTCGCGGTCGACCTTCGGCAGCCCTTCCTTCGGCTCGACGAGGATCATCCCGTACATCCCGTTCGCGATGTGCATCGGGACCGGGGAGACGGCGCAGTGATAGACGTAGAGCCCGGGGTTCAGCGCGCGGAAGGTGAAGACCGACTCGCCGCCGGGGAGCGTCAGCGTCGCCGCTGCGCCGCCGCCGGGGCCGGTCACCGCGTGCAGGTCGATGTTGTGCGGCACCGCGCTGTGCTGGTGGTTCTTCAGGTGGAACTCCACGAGGTCGCCCTCGCGGACGCGGATGAAGTGGCCCGGGACGTCGCCGCCGAAGGTCCAGAAGGTGTAGTCCACGCCGTCGGCGAGGCGCTTCACCGTCTCCGTCGTCTCGAGCTCGACGATGACCTTCGTGGCGTGCGTGCGCGTGATCGGCGCGGGGACGTTCGGGGCGGCGGTGAGGACCGCGCGCTCCTCGCCGCGGATCTCCGGGAAGGAGCGGGCGGGGACGGACGCGTCGGCGCTCGCGGCCTCGGCGGAGGTGCAGGACGTGGTGCCCGCGGCGGCGAGCAGTGCGGCCGCGGAGAGGGCGAGGCCTCGGGCGAAGGTCTTCATCGGGGAGGTCATTGTCGAATCCTCAGTAGGCGCCGGCGGCGGCGCGGGGGGTGGTGGAAAACGGGGAGGTGGCCGAGTCGGACGCGCCATCGAGCCCGGCATCGGCGAGCAGGTCGGCGAGGGTGGTCGTGGCGAGGGGCTCGCGCGTCGCGTTGACGACGCGCATCCATCGGCCGTGCGCGGCGCAGGGCGCCGCGGCGTTGCAGGGGCCGGTGCCGAGGAGGCAGCGGCGGCTCGCCGGCGCTTCGCCGAAGACGTCGGCGATCCGGGCGAGGGAGATCGTGTCGGGCTCGACGGCGAGGGCGAAGCCGCCGCTCGGGCCGCGGATGCCGCGCACGAGGCCGGCCCGGGCGAGGAGGTGCAGCGTCTTCCCCATGTAGTTCGTCGGCGCGCCGATCGCGTAGGCGAGCGCGTCCGCGGGGAGCGGCCGCCCCACGCCGCGCTGCGCCAGCACCAGGAGGGCGCGCAGGGCGTAGTCGCCTGTCTTCGTGAGGACCCTGTGGCCACCGAGTTCGGTCGAATTCCGCATGGAGATATGATGATCTCCGCGGCCCTCCCGACCCGTCGGCGCAAGCCGGAATCTTTGTGCGGGGTTACCGCCCGCGAGAGCGGGGATGTGTGGGGGATTGTCTTACTTCCCCGCGTACGGCCCCGCTTCGGGGCGCACGGGCGCTCGGCGCTCGGCGCTCGGCGCTCGGCGCTCGGCGCTCGGCCCTGGGCCCTGGGCCCTGGGCCCTGGGCGGAGACCAGACTCAGGGACCAGACTCAGGGACCAGACTCAGGGACCAGACTCAGGGACCAGACTCAGGGACCAGACTCAGGGACCAGACTCAGGGACCAGACTCAGGGACCAGATGGA